>NZ_CP123620.1:2444633-2750212 GCF_029873215.1 Nocardioides sp. BP30
CGACGTCACCTTCCCCGCGGGCGAGGGCGGCGATGCGGCCCGCGCGGTCGTGCCCGCCACGTTGGACCGGATCCGCGATCGGCTGTGCACGGTGGGCCGGACCGTGCAGCTCGGCGCCCCGGTGGCATACGTCGAGGGCGCGCTCGACTGAGCGCGCCCTCGGGATGTGACGTGGAGACGTCGCGTCGCGACGCCGGCGGATCAGGCCTGCGGGCCCAGCGCGAACTCCACCCGGCCCTCGGGGTCCACAGCCGCGTCCAGGATCTTGTCGTCCAGGAGCTCGGCGGCTCGCTCGTCGAGGTAGACCGTCGCTCCGTCCTGCTCGACGACCCGGTCACCCGGGTGCGCCGTGGGCGCCGCGGTGACCTCGAAGGTCTGGCTGGCGTCGTCGGAGGTGATCCGGAGACCGGCGGTGTCAGGCGCCTCCGGCTGGTGGGTGATGTTCTTGACGATCGTGCTGGCGTTCTCGGTCAGGGTGAGCATGATGGCTCCTCCCGGTTGGGTGCATGACGTGTTCGCCCGTACCCCGATCCCTGGGTCTCACACCGGCGAGATCGACGATGTTGCCCGGCTCACCCGACCGTCACGGCCGTGATGTCGACAGGCTTCTTCGGGTGGCCGTCGCCGGTGCCATAGGCGTCGTCGCTGCCGGCCGCCGCGTCGGTCTTGATCGCCTTCACCCCGGCCGCGTCGATGGTGCCGAAGACCGTGTACGCCGGCGGCAGCGGGCTGTCGGCGTACACGAGGAAGAACTGCGAGCCGTTGGTGTTCGGGCCGGCGTTCGCCATCGCGATCGTCCCGGCCGGATAGGTCTTGACGTCACCGGACTGCCCGGCCGCCTGGTACTGCTTGGTGGCCTCGGCGTCGGTCTTCAGTGCCTTGGCGGTGGTCAGCTCGTCGGCGAAGGAGTAGCCCGGGCCGCCGGAGCCCGTCCCGCTGGGGTCGCCGCACTGCAGCACGGCGATGCCCTGGGTGGTGAGGCGGTGGCAGCTGGTCTTGTCGAAGTAGCCCTGCTTCGCCAGCGAGACGAACGAGTTGACGGTGCAGGGCGCGCCGTCAGCGTCCAGCGAGAGCCCGATGTCGCCGATCGACGTCTTCATCGTCACCGCGACCGTCCCGGAGGTGCTCGGCGTCGTCGGGGGAGCGGTGACCTTGATCCCGGCCGAGCCCTCGCTCGAGGTCGGGTAGGAGCACGACGCCGTGCCGGCGGGAGCCCCGCCGGTGGCGGTGCCGGCTGAGGCGGTGCCGGCTGGGGCGGTGGTCGTCGTCGCGGTCGAGCTGGTCGAGGAATCGGCTGCCTTCGAGCCGGCACTGCCGCATCCGGAGAGCAGCAGCACGGGTACGAGCGCGGTCAGGGCCAGCGAGGCGCGGGAGAGCATGGAGGGATCCTAGGGTGCGTCCGGAAGGCCTCCCGACGCGGAACCGGTAGCTGCCGTCGTGGCCCCGGAGGGTCCGGAGGGCTGCGACGGTGGCGGCGTCCGCAGGGGGAGGGATCCGTGGGCCAGCTCACCGAGCCCCGCGAGGACGAGTCGCCTCGACCGTCCCGACGGCCACGCGCTGACGCCTCAACAGTCACACGGTGACGCCTCGGCTGTCAGGGAGTGACGCCTCGCGGGTGCGGGAAGGTGGCCACCACGGCCGTCCCGCCGCCACGCCGGTCGCGGATCTCCAGGGTGCCGCCGTGATCGGCGAGGATGCGGTGACAGGTCGACAACCCGATGCCGATGCCCGGGACGTCCGTGCGGTGCCGGGTCATGGGCAGCAGCACGTGATCGCGGAAGCGCGGCGGGATGCCGGTGCCGTTGTCGGCCACCACCAGCTGGGTGCCCACCGGAGTGTCGCGGGTGGTCACCTCCACCTCGGCCGGGACGCCGTCGTGGGTGTAGGTCAGCGCGTTCACGACGAGGTTCTGCACGACGGCCCGCAGCTGGACCGGATCGGCGTTGACGTCGACGCCCGACCAGCGGATGGTGCCCCGGTCCGCGAGTTCGCCGAGATCCTCGACGACGGCGGACATGACCTCCTCGATCGGCACCGGCCGTCGGGCGAGCGCGCCGCCGATGCCGGCGTACTCCAGGATCTGGTCGATCATGGCGAGCATCCGTCGACCCGACGCGGTGCAGCGCTGGAGGTAGTGCGAGGCGTCGGGATCCTGGGCCACCGCCGGCAACCCCGCCATCAGCTCGGCCCATGCCAGGGTGGCGGTCAGGGGGCTCTTCAGATCGTGGCTGATCTGCGCGGTGAAGGCCGCGAGGTGCCGCTGGGAGCGCTCGAGCTCGGCGTTGGTGCGGGCAAGGTCCTCGGTGCGGACGCTCAGCTCGAACAGGTCGACGACCTGGCGTCCGAGCGTGGCCAGCATGCGCCGGCGCTGGAAGACGGTGTTGCGCCGGCGCTCCGGACGGCGGTCGGCGCGGGGATCGACGACGCTGAGGACGCCGATCGTGACGCCCTGCGGATCGCGCAGCAGGGAGGCGGCGTACATGTGCCCCTCGCCGAGACGTACGTCGT
Source organism: Nocardioides sp. BP30 (assembly GCF_029873215.1). Classification (NCBI taxonomy): domain Bacteria; kingdom Bacillati; phylum Actinomycetota; class Actinomycetes; order Propionibacteriales; family Nocardioidaceae; genus Nocardioides; species Nocardioides lacus. Next base: position 2,447,142 of record NZ_CP123620.1, read on the forward strand.
GACAGGCCGCGGCGTAGCGCGGGTCCTCCCGGACGTTCTCGAGGTAGACGTCCTGGTCCGCGGCGAGGGCCGCCATCGTCAGCGGCGGGTCGGCCTCGGACTCCAGCGGCACGGCACCGTAGAGCACGATCGTGTGGATCCGGCCCCCGTGCAGGAGGTCGATGGCGGCGATCGGGGCCTCGCACCCGTGCGCGGCCAGCTCGCACAGCGCCATCAGGTCGTCCTCGGGCGGCCAGCAGGCCAGGTAGGCACCGGCCTTCCCGGTGGAGGGGAACGCTTCAGGCTCAGGATCACTGCTCACAGGGTCGGCCCGCTTCCCGGCATCATCGCGGTGCCCTCCCCTCGCGCCGGTGAGACCCGGCGCCGTACACAAGGTAACGACCCGATGACGTGAAAGTTCTGTCTTCGGGCCGACCCGCCGAGGAGAGGGGTGGAACAACGTCCACCCGCGCACGGTTGTGTCCATGAGCGCGGGCGACCGGCCGGCGTCGAACGGGCGAGGAGACGGTGATGGCGACAGCGACCCTGGGGTCGGAGAACTTCGAGCAGACGGTCGTGGACAACGAGATCGTGCTGGTCGACTTCTGGGCGTCCTGGTGCGGCCCGTGCCGGATGTTCGCGCCCATCTTCGAGCAGGCCTCCACGGAGCACCCGGAGATCGTCTTCGGCAAGGTGGACACCGAGGCCGAGCAGGACCTGGCCGCCGCGGCGCAGATCACCTCGATCCCGACGCTGATGGCGTTCAAGAAGGGGAAGCTGGTCTTCTCCCAGCCCGGCGCGCTGCCCGCCGAGGCCCTCAAGCAGGTGATCGACGCGGTCGTCGAGTTCGACGTCGACGCAGCGATCGCGGCCGCCGAGGCCGCCGAGGGCACCGAGGGCGAGCAGGCCTGAGGTAGGGCCCACCCGCCGGGTCACGCGCCCGGCGAAGCCTCAGTCGACGCTCGCCACGGCAGCCAGGTCGTCGCGGTCGCGGCCGGCCTCGCTCGCAGCGCGCAACCGATCCTCGACCACGTCGAGCAGCGGTGTCGTCCGATCGGCCTGCTGCAGGAGCCGGATGTCCTTGAGCGCCAGCGCCACCGGGAAGCCGGCGGGGTACTCCTGCTTGTTCATCAGCTGTGCCTTCTGCAGCGCGTAGGGCATGCCCAGGGGACCGTCGGTGAGCACCTCGATCAGCGACTGGCGGGCGACCCCCAGCGCGTCGGTGGCGCGCAACGCGTCCGCCATCGCGACAGTGGCCGCGCTCATCCAGGCGTTCACGACCAGCTTGAGTCTGCTGGCCTCCTGGCTCTCGCCGACCAGGAGGACCCGCTCGCCCAGGCTGTCGAGGACCGGGTGCGCCAGGTCGAGTGCGGTGCCGGAGCCGGCGACGAGCCAGGTCAGCGAGCCGCTGCGTGCCGGTCCTGTGCTGCCCGAGACCGGTGCGTCCAGCATCAGCCGGTCGTGCTCATCGGCCAGCACCCGCAGCCGGTCGGCCCATGCTGCGCCGACAGTGGAGGCCTGCACCCACACCGCGTCGCCGGAGAGTGCCGGGAGCATCTGCTCGGCCACCGAGCGGACCGCGTCGCCGTCGGTCAGCATCGTGATCACGACCGCCGCATCGCTCACCGCGTCGGTGAGATCCTCGGTCACCGCGATGCCCTCGCCGGCGAGCGGCTCGAGCGGCTCGGGGCTGCGGTTCCACGCTGTCACCTCGTGCTCCATCTCGGCCAGCCGCAAGGCCATCGCCGATCCCATGTTCCCGGCTCCCAGGACGGTGACCTTCATGATTGCTCCCTGCTGATCGGTGCTGCTCGTGGGCGATCGGTACCCCGGTAGCCACCCGAGCAGGCGATGACCGGTCTGACCCGCCGAGACCGTTCACACACTCGTTACGTACCGCGCCGCCATCCGAAACCGGCCCTGGGTGTCATAGAGATGACCCGTCCAGGTGGCGGGGCGCCCCTAGGGTTCCGCTGCTCCGGCAGGTCTGGTCCGAGAGGGGCAGGCGCGGCGACGACGACGACGCAGCGCTCCACGGCGGGAGAAAAGCCCGGGAGGCCGACAGGCCCGGGCGCGCCGTGTGTTCGGGCTACTCCTGACGGAGGCACCATGTCCGGACACCACGACAGCGCCAGTGCCACTGACCTGTCCACCTTCGGCTACACCCCCCAGCTGACCCGCCGCGTCGGTCCGTACGCGTCGTTCGCTGCCGGCTTCTCGTTCGTCTCGATCATGACGACCGTCTTCCAGCTCTTCGGGCTGGGCTTCTCCTTCGGGGGCACCGCGTTCTTCTGGACCTGGCCGGTGGTCTTCGCCGGGCAGCTCATGGTGGCCCTCTGCTTCGCCGAGCTGGCGGCGCGCTACCCGCTCTCCGGGGCGGTCTTCCAGTGGTCGCGGCGCCTCGGTGGCGCGACGCTCGGCTGGTTCGCCGGGTGGACGATGGTGATCGCCCAGATCATCACGCTCGCAGCCGCGGCGATCGCCCTCCAGGTGGTGCTGCCCACCGTGTGGAGCGGCTTCCAGCTGGTCGGCAGCGACACCGCGGTGGCGAGCAAGGACGGCGCCGCGAACGCCGTCGTACTCGGCGTCGTCCTGCTGACCGTCACCACCCTGCTCAACGCGCTCTCGGTCCGCATCACCGCCGTGGTCAACAGCGTCGGCGTGACCTGCGAGCTCGTCGGCATCGTCCTCCTGGTGGTCCTGCTGCTCGTGCACCACGAGCGCGGGCCGTCGGTGGTGCTGCACCACACCGGCCTGGACCACTCGACCGGGTACGCGATCCCGCTCCTGGTCTCCTCGCTGATGGCCGCCTACGTGCTGGTCGGCTTCGACAGCGCCGGCGAGCTCGCCGAGGAGACCCACCGGCCGCGGGCCACCACCCCACGGACGATCGTGCGCGCCGTGGTGATCTCGGGGATCGCCGGGGCGTTCGTGATCGTCGCGGCGCTGATGGCCGCGCCCAGTCTCACCGACGGCAACCTCGGTCTGCTCGGCCTGCCCTACGTCCTCACCACCCAGCTGGGCACCTTCTGGGGGAAGCTGCTGCTGATCGACGTCGCCTTCGCGGTGAGCGTGTGCACCCTGGCGATCCAGACGGCCGCCGCGCGGATGATCTTCTCGATGGCGCGCGACCAAGTGCTGCCCGGCTCGACGCGGCTCGGGCGGGTCTCGCCACGCTTCGGTACGCCGCTGCTGGCCACGGTGGTCCCCGGCGTCGGCGCGGCGCTGTTCCTGGTGGTCAACATCGGCAACGCCAGCCTCTTCCTGGCCCTGACCAGCGTCTGCATCATGCTGCTCTACATCGCCTACCTGATGGTGACGGTGCCGCTGCTCAACGCACGGCTGCGTGGACGCTTCCCGGCGCCCGGCCTCGACGAGGACGGCCGGCCGCTCTTCAGCCTCGGCCGGGCAGGGATGGCGATCAACGCGGTAGCGGTCGTCTTCCAGCTCCTGATGGCGATCAACCTGGGACTGCCGCGGGCCGAGGTCTACGACCCGACCGGTTCGGGGTGGGTGGTGCACTACCTGCCGATCGTGGTGCTGGTGCTGACCTACGGCATCGGCTATCTCGCCTATCGCAGCAAGCGCGAGTCCTACCACCGGGCGTGCGGGATCACCCTGACCGAGAAGACCCTGGCCGAGGGAGAGCCGGCATGAGTCTCTACTCCCACGTCATCCCGGGTGGTGCGGCCTGGTCCGCCCCGCTGCGCGCAGGGCGCCTGGTCACGCTGACCGCTCTCGCCGCCGGCGCCAACGCCAGCATGCTGCTGTTCAACGCCGACCGCGTCGACCGGTTGAACATCCCCGACACCCTCAAGGCCCAGATGTCGGCGCGGATCACGCCGCCGATGGTGCTGATGTCCGACCGCGGGCTGGCGCTGGCCTCGGTCGTCGCCTCGAGCCTGGACTGGCACGACTGCCTGGGCGGGTTCGGCTCGGAAGGACACCTGGCCCGGTTCGGCGCCTCGTCGTACGGCGCCGATCGCAACGACTGGCGCCGCAGCGCGCGGACCGGACTGGTCAGCGAGCTCACCAAGCACGGCCTCGACGAGCGAGACCTGCACGCGCCGGTCAACTTCTTCAGCAAGGTCGCCATCGCCGACGACGCCCGCGCCTCGATGGCCTTCGTCGCCGGGCACGCCGCCGCCGGGGACACCGTCACGCTGCGCACCGAGCACGACGTGCTGATGGTGCTCTGCACGGCGCCGCACCCGCTGGATCCGGGGGTGTACGCACCGGCGTCGGTCGAGGTGAGCGTCGATCGGGCCGAGCCGGTGGTCCCAGCCGCGGACGCGTCGTGGGGCTGGCGCGAGGAGAGCGCACGTGCGCTCGAGATGAGCAGGAGGGTGCTCGCATGACGCTCACCGAGATCGCGGCCGTCGAGACAGCGACGTACGACCGGACGGTCCAGGCGGGGGACGGCGCGCTGGTCCGCGTGCCGGCGGGTGGTCGGCTGCGGATCGTCGACCTGCACGGGAACCAGGCCGCCGACACGCTGCTCTTCGACGCCGCGGACGTGCGCAACAAGTACTCCGCCTTCGACACCATCCGCGAGCAGGGCGCGGTCTTCCTGACCACCGGCTCGCGGCTGCTCTCCACCCGGCTCGACGAGCTGGCGGTGATCACCGACGACACCGTCGGGCGGCACGACACCATCGGCGGGGCCTGCGCCCAGGAGTCCAACGTCATCCGGTACGGCGAGCACACCCGGCACCAGCACGCCTGTCGGCAGACCTTCCTCGCCTACGGGGCCGCTGCGGGCATCGGTCCGCGGGAGCTGGGCCACAACATCAACTTCTTCATGAACGTGCCGGTCTCGCCCGACGGTGACCTGCACTTCGACGACGGCCTGTCCGCGCCCGGCAAGCACGTCGAGCTCACCGCCGCGCGGGAGATCCTCGTGCTGGTGTCCAACTGCCCGCAGCTCAACAACCCCTGCAACGGCTGGGACCCGACGCCGGTGCGGCTGCTCGGGTGGTGGTCGTGATGGCGAAGCTCACCGTGCTGGACGCGGGCGTGCAGACCACCCTGCAGGACGCCGAGGGCCGGCCGGGCTACTGGTCGGTCGGTGTACCGCCCTCGGGCGCCTTCGACCAGCTCTCGTTCGCGCTGGTCAACACAGCGGTCGGCAACGGCCACCTGGCCGCCGGGTTCGAGTGCGTCGTCCGCGGGCCGGTCCTGGAGTTCGACGACGACCGGCTGGTGTGCGTGGGCGGGGGCGCCCACGAGGCCACCGTCGACGGCCGCCCCCTGCCGCCAGGCGAGGTACGCCGGGTCCGCGCCGGCCAGGTCCTCGACGTCGGCCCGATCGCCGGCGCCGGGATGCGCGGCTACCTCGCCGTCCGCGGCGGCGTCGAGGTGCCGCGGGTGCTCGGCAGCCGGGCGACCTTCATCCTCGGTGGCTTCGGCGGGCTCGAGGGCCGCCCGTTGGTGGTCGGCGACGTCCTGCCGCTCGGCGGCGAGGGCAACCTGCTCGCACCGGTGGACGTCACCGAGCTGCTCCCACCGCTCGGGCACGCGTGGACGCTGCGGGTGATCGCCGGACCGCACGGTGCGCCCGAGTACCTCACCGCCGACGGTGTGGAGGAGCTCTTCGCGACGTCCTGGCAGGTCGACCACCGGGCGGACCGGACCGGCATCCGGCTCGTCGGGCCGATGCCGCGATGGTCGCGCACCGACGGCGGCGAGGCGGGACTGCACCCGTCGAACCTGCACGACTCCGCCTACCCGGTCGGCGGCATCATGCTGTCGGGCGACACGCCCGTCATCGTCGGCAAGGACGGGCCGTCGCTGGGTGGGTTCGTGGTGCCGGCGGTGGTGATCGGCGCCGACCTGTGGATGCTCGGCCAGCTGCGGCCCGGCGACACCGTCCGGCTGGTCCCTGTCACCCCGGCGGTCGCGGAGGAGGCGATCGCCGTACGCCGCGATGCGCTGGAGGCGCTGCGGCCGTGCGCCGGGGCATCGCTGCCGAGGGCGCGCGCACTGGCCGCGTCCCACGAGACGGCCGGGACGACCGGGACGACCGGGACCGCCGAGGCGGCCGAGACCGGCGAGGCGTCCCCGGACCGCCCGGCACCGCTCGCCGACGAGCCCGCCGCGGGCAGCGCGCCGGCGTACACGATCCGGCGCTCGGGCGACCGGCACCTGCTCGTCGAGGCCGGCTCGGCCGAGCTCAACCTGACGGTCAGGGTCTGGATCCACCTGCTCGCCGAGGCGCTGCGGACCCAGGCGCCGTCCGGCGTGACCGAGGTCGTCGAAGGGGTCCGCTCGGTGCTCGTGGCGGTGGACGACGACCGGCTGGCGCTGCCGGACCTCGCCGCGCGCCTGGTCGGCTTGGCCGCCGGCCTCGCGGACCCGGAGACGGTAGAGCTTCCGGTGCGCGAGGTCACGCTCCCGATCGCCTTCGACCACCCGGAGGCGCACGAGGCGATGCGGCGCTACGCCACCTCGGTGCGGCCGGACGCGCCGTGGTGCCCCGACAACGTGGAGTTCATCCGGAGGGTCAACGACCTCGACGAGCGCGACGAGGTCTTCGACGTGGTGCAGCGGGCGACCTACCTGGTCGTCGGGCTGGGGGACGTCTACCTCGGCGCTCCGGTGGCGGTTCCGATCGATCCGCGGGACCGGTTGGTGACCACGAAGTACAACCCGGCACGCACCTGGACGCCGCAGAACGCCGTCGGCATCGGGGGGATCTACCTGTGTGTCTACGGCATGGAGGGCCCCGGCGGCTACCAGCTGGTGGGGCGCACCGTCCCGGTGTGGCGGCTGATCGCGGAGCAGCCCGACCGCGACCCGCAGCCGTGGCTGCTGCGCCAGTTCGACCGGATCCGGTTCCGCCCGGTCACGGCGCAGGAGCTGGCCCGGCAACGAGCCGACATCACGGCGGGCCGTGCCGACCTGCACACCCGCCCCGCGACCTTCTCGATCGCCGAGGTGCGCGCGATCGAGGAGGAGGCGGCCGAGCAGATCCGGGCGATCCGGACCAGACGACGCGCGGCGTTCGACGCCGAGCGGGAGAGGTGGGTCTCGTGAGCGACCAGCCGACCTACATCAGGCGGTGGAGCCTCGAGGAGGCATCCGGCTTCGTGACCGGCAGCGGGCCGCTCGACGGGCTGAGCTTCGCGATCAAGGACAACATCGACCTCCTCGGCGTGCCGACGACGGCGGGTGACCCTCGCCGGACGACGCCGGCCGCCTCGTCGGCGACAGCGGTCCAGCGGTTGCTGGCGGCAGGTGCTGCTCCGGTGGGCAAGACCAACCTCGACCAGTACGCGACCGGCCTGGTCGGCACGCGCTCGCCGTACGGCGCGTGCCACTCGGTCTACTCACCCGAGCACGTCAGCGGGGGGTCGAGCTCGGGAAGCGCCGTCGCGGTGGCCTCGGGCGAGGTCGACTTCGCGCTCGGCACCGACACGGCCGGCAGCGGGCGGGTGCCGGCGGCGTTCAACGGCATCGTGGGCCTCAAGCCCTCCCGCGGGCTGGTCCCGACCACCGGCGTGGTGCCGGCGTGCCGCTCGCTGGACTGCGTGACGGTCTTCAGCCGTACCGTGCGGCTGGCCGCGCAGGTGCTGGACGTGATGGCGGCCTACGACGCGGCGGACCCCTTCAGCAGGGTGGTGGTCCAGCGTGGCGTGCCGGCGACGCCGGTCGTGGCCGTGCCTCGCGGAGACCTGGGTCTCTCGGTCGAGCACCGAGCGGCGTGGGAGGCCACGGTGGCGGAGGCCGCCGACCGGTTCGAGCTCGTCGAGGTCGACGTGGCGCCCTTCCTCGAGGCCGCACGGCTGCTCTACGAGGGCCCGTGGGTCGCCGAGCGGCAGCTGGCCTTCGGCGACGTGCTCGACGACGACCCGGCAGTCGATCCGACGGTGCGGGCGATCGTGGCGGGCGCGCCGCCGGCGACGGCCGTCGACGCGTTCCGTGGGCTGCACCGGCTCGCCGAGCTCGACCGCGCGACGGTGCCGGTGTGGGACCTCGCCGACGCGTTGCTGCTGCCGGTCACGCCGACGCATCCCACGCTGGCCGAGGTCGCCGCGGACCCGGTCGGGGCCAACAGCGCGCTCGGCCGGTTCACGAACATGACCAATCTGCTGGACCTGTGCGCCATCGCCTTCCCCGGGCGGGCCCGGGGTGACGGTCTGCCCTTCGGCGTCCAGCTGCTCGCGCCGGCCGGCGGCGATCGGATGCTGCTCGCGCTGGTGGCGGGGTGGCTGGGGGAGCCGTCACCCGTCCCCGAGGACGCAGCCGTCGAGGCAGCCGTCGAGGCAGCCGTCGAGGCAGCCGTCGGCGAGGAGCGGATGGTGGTCGCCGTCGCCGGCGCGCACCTGGCGGGGCAGCCACTCAACGCCGATCTGGTCGCCCGGGGCGGCACCTTCGTCGAGCGGACGCAGACGGCGCCGGACTACCGGATGTACCTGGTCGACGGGCCGCTGCCGCGCCCCGGCCTCATCCGCGCGCCCGGCTCGGCGGGCCGGACTCCTGCCGGGACCGGCCTCGAGGTCGAGCTGTGGTCCCTGCCGACCGCCCGCATCGGCGGCTTCCTGGCCACCATCGCGGCGCCACTCGGCCTCGGCCAGGTCGAGCTCGCGGACGGCCGGGTGGTGACGGGCTTCATCTGCGGTCCCGACGGTGTCGATCCCGAGCGCGAGATCACCGCGCACGGCGGATGGCGGGGCTGGCTGGCGTCGCGGTGAGGCCGGCGCCGGCGTGGTCGGACCAGCCACGGCCGACGGGCCCCGGCCGTCGCCTCACGACCACTGCCGCCTGATCATCGTCGTCACCGCCAACGGGTCGGCGCCTCGCTGGGCGGCGAGCACGCCGGAGCCTCGCGGCGAGCCGGTGTAGAGCGGGGCGCCGCCGCCGATCCAGTGGTCCCAGGCGCGTCCGAACTGCTCGGCCTCCTGGGCGTTCCCGGCCAGCACGGACGGCACGGCGTGCCACACCTCGCCGTCCGGTGCGATCCGCCCGGTGGCGCCGATCCGGGCCAGCTCGTGGCCGGTCCGCTCGCGGTCGGTCACCACCCAGCGCGAGATGATGTAGCGGGGTGAGGCCAGCGGTGCGAGCACCTCGTCGAGTGCGGACGCGAAGAGCGCGGCGTGGGGCTCCGCGACCTCGGCGAGACGGACCCGGTACGTACCGCTCCGGTCGACCTCCACCCGCAGCCGGTCCGCACCGACCGGGAGGCGCCCGGCAGCGTGCAGGCCGTCCGCGACGGCACCGGCGAGCTGGGTCACCGACGGCGGCTCGGCAGCGGCAGCGACCCGACGCCGGCCCTCCGCCCGCAGCGCCCGGCCGCGCCAGACCGTCGCCGGGACGGCCGTCACGAGCGCCAGGCCGGTGAGGGCGGTGCTGGCCACGGCCAGCCCGGGCGAGGCGGCAGCGGCCGCCACCCCCCATCCGGCAGCGGCGGTGCCGGTCAGCGTCCACCCGGCGGTGGCGGCGATCCGGCTGGGCCGCAGGTGCGGCGCACCGCTGCGGACCTCGAGCGCACCCTCCCTGACCACGACGGGGCGCGGGTCGCCCGCGGTGCCGAGGCGCCCGGGGCGGTCGGGGCGGATGCGCACCGTCCGGGTCGGCGCGTCGTCGTACGGCTCGCCGATGCGCCAGCGAGCCCGGATCGCGTCCCGGTCCTCGGCGCGCACCAGCATGCGCGCATTGAGCGCCTCGAACTCGGTAGCCGGCGGCGGCAGGTACGGCGAGAACGCGGCGTCGATATGCCCGACGCCGTCCACGACCGTGCCGTCGTCGTCGACGCCGAAGTAGCCGTCGTGCTTGCGGACCAGTCGCTGCCAGTCGTTGTCGCCGCGCGGGTGGCCGGCCGCGACGCAGGCGAGCGACCAGTTGATCGCCACCTTGGCCGGGTTGGCCGGATCGATCCGCAGCGCCCGGCCGCGGGTCTGCACGACAGCCGTCGCGGTCGTGACGGCCGTCAGGTCGACGATCCCGGTGATGCGGCGGGCGTCCCAGCCCTCGCCGAGCAGGCCGCGGGTGCCGACCAGCACGTGGCAGCCGCCCGCCTCGAAGAACCGGGTCACGTGACCGACCCAGGTGCGGCTGGTCCACGGGCCGACCAGGCGCCCGTAGTCCGCACCGTCCTCGACGGCGAGCCGGGCGGCCAGAGCGGCGTCGGTGGCGGCGATGTGATCGCGCAGTGCCGCCAGCGTCGCGGGTGCGCCGGCGACGGTGGTGCCGGTGACGAGCACCGCGTCCGGGCTGCCGCCGACGTCGGCCAGCAGGGCCGAGAGCGCCGCGTGCGCGGAGCCCGCCTGCTCGGACAGGACGCCGTCCAGGTCGGCGGGCAGGGTCGCCGAGGCGCGCTCGTGGTCGCACAGCACGAGCAGCCGCAGGCCGTCGCCGAGCGCGAGACGCTCGTGGTAGACGATCTGTGCCGCCGCGACCACCTTCGACTCCGAACGCGCGAGGACGCGGTCCACCGGGGAGCGCCCGCGGCGTACGCCTCGCTTCGTCAGGACGTACCCGACGGACGGGAGCGCCCGCCGGATCCCGGCGAGGACCGGTGCGTCGGCCGGATCGTGCGACGCCAGGAGCGCGCCCTTGACCCAGTCGTCGATCAGCACCACCCAGTCGTCGGCGGTGGGATCGCGGCGGTGCTCCTCCGCGATCACCGCGCCGTCCGGGAGCGCCAGCAGCCCAGCATGGTGGACGCGCAGCGCGGCCAGCGCCAGCGCGGGCTCGCTCCGCGCGAGCGCCTCCCACCCGGGCGCATCGCCGGCACGCTGCACGAAGCGCCGCTCCAACCAGGTGAGGAAGGGCACGCTCCCGTACGCCGGATCGCTGAGGCCGGTAACGAGCTCGGCGAACCGTTCCGCGCTCTCGGCCAGCCAGTCCTGCTCGGTCGGGGTGGGCTCGGTGAGCCAGACCAGCTCGGCGAAAGGCGCCAGGTCGCCCTCGCGGACCACCGCCGGGATCGAGGTCTCGAAGACGATCGGCCCGAACAGCTCGGCGACGAGCGCCGCCTCGCCGCGGGTGAGCGCTGCAGGCGGCGTGGCCGTCAGCCCGAGGACACGGGCCTGCGGGAGCAGGTCGAGCAGCTCGGCCAGCAGCCGTCCCCACACCTCGAGCAGGTGGTGGCACTCGTCGAGGATCAGCAGGACCGGGCCCGCCTCCTGCAGCTGCTTGATCAGGAGCCGGCCGTTCTCGTGCAGCCGCGAGATCAGCGGCGTGCCATGCCCGTCCTCGTCCGTCTCCGCATCGGGGTCGAAGACGGCCAGCGACTGGTAGGTCAGCGAGGTCAGCGCCGCCGACAGCGAGCGGTCGTCACCGGCCTCGAGGCCGATGGTCTCGGCCTGCCGGACCCACTGCCCCTGGATGGCTGTGTTCGGGCTGAGTACGGCGACCCGTTCGACCTGGCGTCCCGCGAGCAGCAGGCGGGCGCTCTCCAGACCGACGAGGGTCTTGCCCGCACCCGGCGGCAGCACGACCCAGCACCGCCGCCGACCCGCGCGCCAGGCGGCGTCGAGGCCGGTCAGGGCCCGGCGCTGGTGGGTCCGCAGCTCGAACCCGTCGGCGTCGGTCGTCACATCGCCCCCTCGGCGTCGGTGGTGCTCTGCCCGGTGCGGACAGGGTAGCGGCGACCAGCGGCGACCAGCGGCGGCCAGCACCGACCGGCCGAGCATGCCCGGGGCCGCGGCGGGGGACCTGTCGGCGTGGTGGTCGACGGCGAGCGTTCGAGCGAGGGCGCCTTCCACGTCGACTCGGAGGTCGGCCAGCTGCGCCAGGTGATCGTGCACCGCCCCGGCCTGGAGCTCGACCGATTGACGCCGAGCAACCACGACGAGCTGCTCTTCGACGACGTGCTGTGGGGAGAGCGGGCCCGGCACGAGCACGACGCCTTCGCGCAGACGCTGCATGAGCGGGGCGTGGTGGTGCACCACTTCGCCGACCTGCTCGCCGGCGCGCTGGAGGAGCCCGGTGCCCGTGACCTCGTCGCGTCGCAGCTGACCCACGAGCTGGCGCTCGCGCCGACCCTCGCGGCGCCGGTCGAGGAGCTGGTCGCCTCGACCGGTGCCGAGGTGCTCGCGCGCTACCTCATCGGCGGCGTGACGAAACGCGAGGTCGGCGCCGCGCTCCAGGGCCCGAGCCTCCTGCTGGAGCACCTGGGCGACGACGACTTCGTCCTGCCGCCCCTGCCCAACCACCTCTTCCAGCGCGACAACGCCGTGTTCGTCCACGACGGCCTGGCGGTCAACACGATGGCCAAGCAGGCCCGGCGACGGGAGTCGTTGAACTCCCGGCTGGTCTTCGACTTCCATCCGCTGTTCCGGGGCCGCGTCGCTCGCCGCTGGGACGAGGACGGGTCCTCACCGCTGGCGACCCTGGAGGGTGGCGACGTCCTGGTGCTCGGCAGGCGCGCGGTGATGGTCGGGCTGGGGGAGCGCACCACCGCACCCGGGATCGAGGTGCTCGCCCGCTCGCTGTTCCGGGCCGGTGTGGTCGACACCGTCATCGCCGTCGAACTGCCGCGGCAGCGTGCCTTCATGCACCTCGACACGGCGATGACGATGGTGGACCGCGACGCGTTCTCGGTCTTCCCCTATCTGCCCGATGACCTGCGCTCCTTCGCGCTGCACCGGGTCGGCGAGGACGGCTGCTTCAAGCTCGAGGAGAACAGCGACCTGTTCGGCGTGGTCGCCGACGCGCTCGGCCTGGACCGGTTGCGGGTCCTGCGCACACCGATCGACCGGGCCGGCGCCGAGCGGGAGCAGTGGAACGACGCCAACAACTTCCTGGCCCTCGCGCCGGGCGTCGTGGTCGGGTACGACCGCAACACCACCACCAACCGCTACCTCGCCGACCAGGGCATCGAGGTCGTTCCGATCGAGGGTGCCGAGCTCGGCCGCGGACGCGGTGGCGCGCGATGCCTGAGCTGCCCGATCGAGCGCGACGCGGTCGGCTGAGGGCGCGGCGAGGATCCGGCTACCCGATCTGGGGGAAGTGCCCGGATGCCCCCTCGACGAGGGGGCACCAGTCCTACGGACCGGCGCACGGCGTCGTCGTGGGCGGGGTCCGACGTCCGAACGAACCCACGAGACTCGAGGAGTGAGTTGACGGTGAACCTCAGCATCTCGAAAGCAGTGGTGATCGCCAGCGCGCTGGTCGTCGCCGGCGGCAGCGCCGCCTACGGTATCGCCCAGGCCGACGACACGACGCCGACCGCCACCTGCAGCGCCTCGCCGTCCTTGGACGTCGGTGCGACGACCACGACGTTCTCCATCCGGTGCAGCGTCCCGAACCAGACGGTGACGGTGACCTCGGTCCCGACCGAGACGGTCACCGTGACGCCGTCGGCCACCGGCACGGCGAACCCGACCGGCACCCCGAGCGACACCTCGCAGCCGTCCGACACCGCCTCTACCACCCCGTCCAGCACCCCGTCCACCGCCTCCTCCTCGCCACCGGCATCGTCGTCGTCCACCCCGACGGGAACGACGACGCCCGGGGGGCCCTGCACGCCGGCCGACACCGTCGCGGCGTTCTACCCCACCGCCGGCAACCCGACCGGGCAGGGCTCCGCCGACCTCGGCGGCGGCTACAACGCCTCGGCCGAGGAGTGGGGCGTCTACCCGGAGTACCGGCAGACGATGTGCGTGTACTCGACCAGCCACTGGACCGTCGACGCCGCCGTGACCGATCACGGCGGAGCCGTCCAGGCCTACCCCTCGATGCGCCGGATCTATCACGACTGGGGTCGGGGCACCGACTTCTCCCAGGACCCGAAGCTGTCCTCGTTCCCGAGGCTCGAGGCGAGCTTCGCGCAGACCGATCCGGCCGACTGTTCGGCCTGCATCTACGACGACGCCTTCGACATCTGGCTCAACGGGATCTCCAGCAGTGGCGATACCGAGCTGATGATCTGGACGCACAACGTCAAGCAGGCGCCGGCCGGATCGAGGGTCGCCTCCGGGGTGGCGCTCGCCGGTCACACCTGGGACGTCTACGACGCGGCGCCGTCGTACGTCGCCTACGTGCCGACGGACGTCGACGACATCGGGCAGGGCACCTTCGACCTCAAGTCGTTCATCGCCGATGCCGCCGCACGCAAGCTGACGACAGCCGATCCGCGGGTCGGGCAGGTCTCCTACGGCGTCGAGACGGTCTCCACCGGCGGAGTCGCCCGGCACTGGGACTTCAGCGACTTCGCCCTCGCCGACAGCTGAGTCGGACAGACACCGGGCAAGCCCCGACCCGCCGGCACGCGGGTCGGGGACGGGCCCCTAGGACTCGACCTTCGCCGCGGCAGGTCGGTTGACCCGGCCGATGACGTGCTCGCCGTACGCCGCGAGCGTCTCCTCCTTGGCGTCGTGCTGGAGATAGACGGCGAACTGGTCCACGCCCAGCCCGCGCAGCGCCTCCAGCTTGGCGACCTGCTCCTCGACGGTGCCGATGAGGCAGAACCGCTCGACGATCTCGTCGGGCACGAAGCTGGCATGGGTGTTGCCGGCCCGACCGTGCTCGTTGTAGTCGTAGCCCGCGCGGCCGGCGATGTAGTCGGTCAACGCCTGCGGCACGGCGCCCCCGGTGCCGTACTTCGCCACGATGTCGGCGACGTGGTTGCCGACCATCCCGCCGAACCAGCGGCACTGGTCGATCGCATGTGCGCGCGCCTGGGTGGAGCCGTCGGTCACGTACGCCGGCGCGGCGACGCAGAACGTGAGCGACTCCGGATCGCGGCCGGCGTCGGCCGCTGCCTTGCGCACCGTGGCGATCATCCAGGCGGCGATGTCGAGGTCGGCGAGCTGCAGGATGAAGCCGTCGCCGACCTCGCCCGCCGCCTTGAGCGCGAGCGGTCCGTAGGCGGCGATCCACACCTCGAGCCGCGAGCTGGTCGCCCACGGGAACTGCAGGGTCGAGCCGTTGACCTCGACCGGTCGGCAGCTCGCCAGCTCGCGGATCACGTGGGTGGCCTCGCGCATCGCCTTGACGGTCGTCGGCCTGCCGTTGAGCACCCGGACGGCGGAGTCGCCGCGGCCGATGCCGCAGACGGTGCGATTGCCGTACATCTCGTTCAGGGTGGCGAACACGCTCGCGGTGACCGTCCAGTCCCGGGTGGCCGGGTTGGTGACGAACGGCCCGACCGTGATGCGCCGGGTCTCGGCGAGGATCTGACTGTGGATGACGTAGGGCTCCATCCACAGCAGATGCGAGTCGAAGGTCCATACGTGACTGAAGCCGTACTCCTCGGCGCGCTTGGCCAACGCCACCGTGCGCCACGCCGGTGGGTCGGTCTGCAGGACGACTCCGAAGTCCATGGATCTCCTTTCGATGCTCGAGCGCGTCGGGGGCGTGCCCCGACCGCGTCGAGGGGTCAGCTCAGATACTGCGACAGCCCGCGGGCGACGTACTGCCCATGGCCTTTGCGCCCGACGTAGCCGGAGTCGTCGACGACCACCGCACCGCGCGACATCACCAGGTCGACGTGGCCGTCGATCTCGAAGCCCTCCCACGCGGAGTAGTCCATGTTCATGTGGTGGGCGGTCCGGCCGGGTCCCATCCCGATCGAGGTGTGCCCGCTCGGGTCGTAGACCACGATGTCGGCGTCGGCTCCGGGCGCGATGACCCCCTTCTTGCCGTACATTCCGAACATCCGGGCCGGCGTGGTCGAGGTGATCTCGACCCATCGCTCTAGGGTGATCTCGCCGGTGACGACGCCCTGGTACATCAGGTCCAGCCGGTTCTCGACCGAGCCGATGCCGTTGGGGATCTTGGAGAAGTCGTTGCGGCCGAGCTCCTTCTGGTCCTTCATGCAGAACGGGCAGTGGTCGGTGGAGACCATCTGGATGTCGTTGGTGCGCAGGCTCTGCCACATCGCGTTCTGGTGCCCCTCGGCGCGCGAGCGCAGCGGCGTGGAGCAGACCCACTTGGCGCCCTCGAGGGTGCCCCACCGCTCGCTGACAGCGGCGAGCTGCTCCTCCAATGAGAGGTAGAGGTACTGGGGGCAGGTCTCGCCGAAGACGTTGAGGCCGCGATCGCGCGCTGTCGCGATCTGCTCGACGGCCTGCTTGGCAGAGACGTGCACGACGTACAGCGGTGCGCCGGTGAGGTCGGCGAGCATGATCGCGCGGTGGGTGGCCTCCTCCTCGGCCTGCCACGGACGGGTGATGCCGTGCCAGTACGGCGTGGTCTTGCCAGCGGCGATCGCCTGCTGGACGAGGACGTCGATGACGGCGCCGTTCTCGGCGTGCATCATCATCATCGCTCCGTTCTCGGAGCCCTTCTGGAAGGCCCGCAGGATCTGGCCGTCGTCGGAGAGGAAGACGCCCTTGTAGGCCATGAAGAGCTTGAAGCTGGTGACCCCCTCGGAGATCAGCTCGTCCATCGCGGTCAGGCTGCTGTCCTGGACGTCGGAGAGGATCTGGTGGAAGCCGTAGTCGATGGCGCAGTTGCCGGCGGCCTTCTCGTGCCACAGGTGGTACTGGTCGAGCACGTTCTGCTCCGGGTACTGCACCACGAAGTCGACGATCGTCGTCGTGCCGCCCCACGCCGCGGCGCGGGTGCCGGTCTCGAAGGTGTCGCTGGCGAAGGTGCCGCCGAACGGCATCTCCATGTGGGTGTGGGCATCGACCCCGCCCGGGACGACGTACTTCCCGGTCGCGTCGATGGTGCGGTCCGGCGCGATGGGGCCGAAGGGGATGGCGCCCGGCTGGATCAGCGCGACGATCGTCTCACCGTCGACGAGGACGTCGGCCTGCGTACGCCCGGTGGCGCTGACGACCGTCCCGCCGGTGATCAGGGTGGTGCTCATGCCTGCGGGATCCGGGTGTAGGTGTCGGGCCGGCGATCGCGGTAGAACTGCCAGTCGTCGCGCATCTGCTGCACCATGTCCAGGTCGAGGTCGCGCACGAGCAGCTCCTCCTTCTCGCTCGAGCCGCGCTCGCCGACGAAGTTCCCCCGCGGGTCGATCACCTGGCTGGTGCCGTAGAAGTCCACGGCCTCCTCGCCGTACTCGTTGTCCTCCCGACCGACCCGGTTGGGCTGGAGCACGAAGTAGCCGTTGGCGACGGCAGCGCAGGGACCCTCGACCTCCCACAACCGGTTGGACAGGCCCGGCTTGGTGGCGTTCGGGTTGAAGACCAGGTGGGCGCCGTTCAGCCCGAGCTCACGCCAGCCCTCGGGGAAGTGCCGGTCGTAGCAGATGTACATCCCGACCTTGCCGATCGCCGTCTCGAAGACCGGATAGCCCAGGTTGCCGGGGCGGAAGTAGAACTTCTCCCAGAACTTCTCCAGGTGCGGGAGATGGTTCTTGCGGTAGGTGCCGAGGATGGTGCCGTCGGCGTCGACCAGCACCGAGGTGTTGTAGTAGACCCCGGTCTCGGCCTCCTCGTAGATCGGCAGGATCATCACCTGGCCGAGCTCCTTGGCCAGTGCGGCGAAGCGCTGCACGATCGGCCCGTCGGCCGCCTCGGCGTACCGGTAGTACTTCTTGTCCTGCGTGATGCCGAAGTAGGGCCCGTAGAAGAGCTCCTGGAAGCACATCGCCTGGGCTCCCTGCGCGGCGGCGTCGCGGGCGAACTGCTCGTGCCTGTCGAGCATCGACTCCTTGTCGCCGGTCCACGTCGTCTGCGAGATGGCAACCCTGACAATCGACATGCTGCAGCCTTCCGACGGTCGGCGTCGTGACTACGGCGCCGTGGTTTCCTGAGCTGGTTCTCGCTCCACCATGGCACGTACGGCGCACCCGTGCACCGACTACTTTGCAAAGTCTCCCCAGATGTAACGACGCCGAAATGCGGGCGCCTCGCGGTGGGCCGGCGCCGCACCTGACCCTCTCTGCTGGGCGTGTCGCCACCCCGGTACCGGTGCCGAGCACCCATCCGACCGCCGGGGTGGCTCCGGATAACGCAGGAGGGGTCGCACGACCCGCCGAGACGGCGCGGACGGGAGGTCGCGCCGGGGGTCATCCGAAGGGGAGCGAACGGTGTCTCTACCCACTGCGAGGTCGACGTTGACCGAGTTCCTGCTCGCCCGCATCGCCGAGGACGAGGCGTCGGCGCGCGCTGCCGGCGGCCTGGCCTGGCTCGATGGCGATCATCCGACCCGGTCGGCGGTCATCGCGGATGCGGCCGGTGATGCGGTCGTCTACAGCGAGGGGATCGCGTGGGAGCCGCAGGCCACCCATATCGCCCGCTGGCACCCCGCGCGCGTGCTGGTCGAGTGCGAGGTCAAGCGGCGCCTCATCGCCGAACACCTCGAGCCGTGCCCGACCCTGCGACTGCTCGGGCTGACCTACTGCGACCACGAGGACTATCTCGAGGACTGGCGTCCCTAGCGTCAGTGCCGGATCGGGGAGCGGGGCGCGGGCACGTAGCAGCCGTCCCGCTCGGCCTGGACGGCCGCCAGCGTCCGCGACGGCGCGTCGAGCTTGTGCAGGATGTGCTCGACGTGGGCGGCCACGGTCCGCGGGGCGAGGGCGAGTCGGCGCGCCACCTGCTGGTTGGACAGTCCGTCGACGATGTGCCCGAGCACCTCGAGCTCGCGGGAGGTCAAGCCCCGGCAGTCGCCGTCGGGACTGACGAGCAGCGTTCCGAGCACGAAGGCGGGTACGTCGGCGGCGGCGAGGACCGTCATGCGGACATGGCCGCCGGCACCACCGTCGTCCACCGGCCACATGAACGATCGGTACACCTGCCCGGCCAGGAGCGCGTCCCGGGCGACCTCGACGACCGGGCACCGCGCGTCCAGGAGCTCGTGGCGCTCAAGGCCCGGAAGCGGCTGGAGCGTCCCGTCGCGGAACAGCACGGCGCCGGAGGTGGCGCCCTGCACGAGCCGTGCGGTGGCGAGGACGGAACGCATGGGGGAGACCCCGCCGGCGACCAGTGGGGCGAGCCGCGCCATGGTGGCCCGTACCGCCGGCGAGGGCGGATCGCCGCTGAAGAACAGCAGCGTGAGGATGCCGAGATAGGGGCCGCCCGGTTCGAACAGCGGCACCCCCAGCCCCTCCCGGAAGCCGGTCGGGATCAGGCAGTCGGTCCAGGTGGGCAGCTCGTCCACGGGGACGGCCAGATCCGCCAGGCTGAGCGGCGGCCGGTTCCTGGTGAGGCCGGCGTCCCGGATGCTCTCGGCGACCGCCGGCCGGGCGAGGTAGTCGAGGACGGGCTGCTCGAGACCGGTGCTGGCCACGGTGGCGTACACCTTGGCGTCCGGATCGGCCAGGGCCAACCAGGTCGCCCCGGGCGGCAGCCAGCGGGTCAGCCCGTCCACGAGCCGCTGCGCGCGCTCGGCCAGGGGCGCGCCGGTCGAAGCGACGTCGGTGAGCGATGCCAGGGGCGGACGGGGCACGTCGGCTCCCTCCCAGTAGCAGGGATCCACGGGCGCAGCGGCCGGTCCCCTCACCTATGCCTTCGACCACTGCTGGCTGGCAAGCGACGCCAACCAGCGGCGTGGTACCCGCTCGTTCGGGCCGACACTCACGACACGCCGAGCGGTCTCAGTGCCCGCACCGTGGGCATTTCTGCCGATATCGGACCGGCCGCGCGGATCCGTGTAATCGAGGTGAGCCCACGGTGGGAGACAGACGCGGAAGGAGACGACCGAGATGAAGGCAGTGGTGTACGAGGGGCCGAGGAAGGTCAGCGTGAAGGATGTGCCGGACGCGCGCATCGAGCGTCCGACCGACGTGCTGGTTCGGATCACATCGGCGAACATCTGCGGCTCGGACCTGCACATGTACGAGGGGCGGACCGACTTCGAGCCCGGCCGCTGGTTCGGGCACGAGAACCTCGGCCAGGTGGTCGAGGTCGGGGACGGGGTCGACAAGGTCAAGGTGGGCGAGTACGTGGTCCTGCCGTTCAACATCGCGTGTGGTCACTGCAAGAACTGCGAACGCCAGCTCACCAACTACTGCCTGACGGCCCAGCCGGAGCCGAGCATGGCCGGCGCGGCGTACGGCTTCGCCGACATGGGTCCGTACGGCGGAGGGCAGGCGGAGCTGCTGCGCGTGCCGTGGGGCGACTTCAACTGCCTGCGGCTCGGGGAGGACGCCGAGCAGCGCCAGACCGACTACGTGATGCTGGCCGACATCTTCCCGACCGGCTACCACGCCACCGAGCTGGCAGGGGTGCAGCCCGGCGACCAGACGGTCATCTACGGCGCCGGCCCGGTCGGGCTGATGGCGGCGCTCTCCGCGACGATCCGCGGCGCCAGCAAGGTGATGGTCGTCGACAGGCACCCCGACAGGCTCCGCCTCGCCGAGTCGATCGGGGCGATCGCCATCGACGACTCCCAGGTGGATCCGGTCGAGGCGGTCCTGGAGCAGACCATGGGTCTGGGCGCTGACAACGGCTGTGAGTGCGTCGGCTACCAGGCGCACGAGCCCAGCGGGGAGGAGCACGCGAACCTCACGATGAACCGGCTGGTCGCCTCCGTGCGCTTCACCGGGAGGATCGGCAACGTCGGTGTCTTCGTCCCGCAGGACCCCGGGGCGAAGGACGAGCTGGCCAAGCAGGGCAAGCTCGCCTTCGACTACGGCATGTTCTGGTTCAAGGGGCAGCACATCGGCAGTGGCCAGGCCCCGGTCAAGAAGTACAACCGGCAGCTGAGGGACCTGATCGCTGCCGGCAAGGCCGAGCCGTCGTTCATCGTGAGCCACGAGTTGCCGCTCGACCGGGCGCCCGAGGCCTACCAGCACTTCGACAGCCGCGACGACGGCTGGACCAAGGTCGTGCTGCACCCGGCGATGGCAGGCGCGTGACATGGCGACGACGCTGGATGGACGGCGGGTGGCCATCCTCGCGGCCGACGGGGTGGAGCGGGTCGAGCTGGAGCAACCCCGGCAGGCGCTGGACGACGCCGGAGCGAGCACCGAGGTGCTCTCGATCAGCAGCGGCAAGATCCAGGCCCGTGACCACGACCTGAAGGACGCCGGCACCTTCGCCGTCGACCGGCTCGTCGGGGAGGCCTCGGTCGAGGACTACCACGCGCTGCTCCTGCCGGGTGGGACGGTGAACCCCGACAAGCTGCGGATGGAGCCGGCCGCGGTCGAGTTCGTCAGACGCTTCGTGCAGTCGGGCAAGCCGGTCGCGTCGATCTGCCACGGCCCCTGGAACTTCGTCGAGGCCGACGTCGCGCGGGGCCGTCGGCTGACCTCGTGGCCCAGCGTGCGCACCGACCTGCGCAACGCCGGTGCCGAGGTGGTCGACGAGGAGGTGGTCACCGACGGCAACATCACCACCAGTCGCTCACCCGACGACCTGCCCGCGTTCTGCGAGCGGATCGTGCAGGAGTTCGCCAAGGCCCCGCAGGGCGCTGGAGCGGGAGGCCGGGCGTGACGTCGTCGGTTCAGAGCGTCGCCACCCAGGCGGCCCGCGGCGCCGGAACCCTTGCCCGGCAGGTGCGGTCGGCCCTCAATCCCGCTGTCGCCCACCCTGCCGGCGTGAGCGCACCCAGCAGCACGGGCACCGCTACATCCCCGAGATCCTCGACCGGATGAGCCGGGACGAGGTGAGGACGGAGCATCTGGCCACCCATGTGATGCCTCTCGACGACGGCCCGCGGGGCTACCGGATGTTCAAGGCGGAGGAGGACGGGTGCGTGCGCGCCGTGTTCCGCCCGGGTGGGTGAGCACGAAAGCGCTGGAAGGGTCTTGGTCGGCACACGAATCGGTTGCGAGAGGTGAACATGCGCGCGATGGTCTACCGCGGTCCCTACCGGGTCCGCGTCGAGGAGAAGGACATCCCGACGATCGAGCATCCCAACGATGCCATCGTGCGGGTGACCCGGGCGGCGATCTGCGGGTCCGACCTGCACCTGTACCACGGCATGATGCCGGACACGCGGGTCGGACACACGTTCGGTCACGAGTTCATCGGCGAGGTCCAGGAGGTCGGCTCGTCGGTGCAGAACCTGCAGCGCGGTGATCGGGTCATGGTGCCGTTCAACGTCTTCTGCGGCACCTGCTACTTCTGCGCCCGGGGGCTGTACTCGAACTGCCACAACGTGAACCCGAACGCAACGGCGGTGGGTGGCATCTACGGCTACTCCCACACCTGCGGCGGCTACGACGGGGGTCAGGCGGAGTACGTCCGGGTGCCGTTCGCCGACGTGGGGCCGGGGCTGATCCCGGACTGGCTGGACGACGACGACGCGGTGCTGTGCACCGACGCGCTGCCCACCGGGTACTTCGGCGCCCAGCTCGGCGGCATCGTCGAGGGCGACGTCGTCGTGGTGTACGGCGCCGGACCGGTGGGCCTCTTCGCCGCGCGGTCGGCCTGGCTGATGGGCGCCGGAAGGGTGATCGTCGTCGACCACCTCGACTACCGGCTCGAGAAGGCACGCGACTTCGCCCACGCCGAGCCGATCAGCTTCACCGAGCACGGCGACGTGGTCCGGCACCTCAAGTACCTCACCGAGGGCCTCGGGGCCGATGTCGTCATCGACGCGGTCGGTGCCGAGGCCGACGGGAACCTCCTCCAGCACGTCACCGCGGCGAAGCTGAAGCTCCAGGGCGGCTCGCCGGTGGCGCTGAACTGGGCGATCGACACCGTCCGCAAGGGCGGCACCGTCTCGGTCATCGGCGCGTACGGTCCGCTGTTCAGCGCCGTGAAGTTCGGCGACGCGATGAACAAGGGCCTCACGCTCCGGATGAACCAGTGCCCGGTCAAGCGGCAGTGGCCACGCCTCTTCGAGCACCTGCGCAACGGCTACTTCAAGCCGAGCGACGTGGTCACCCACCACGTCCCGCTCGAGCACATCGCCGAGGGCTACCACATGTTCTCGGCGAAGCTCGACCACTGCATCAAGCCCATCGTCGTCCCGTCCGCGGCATGACCCAGGGGAGAGCCCGATGACCTACACGCCTCAGAAGCCGCCGATCGCGGAGAACAGTGACGCGTTGAGGGCACGCATCCCCGGCTGGGGTGCCGACCTCGACCCGGCCGACCGCCCGTCGGTCCCGCGCGAGCGATTCGACCCGACCTTCTCCGGTGCTCACTGGGAGTACCCCGAGCAGCAGCCGGAGAAGTGGCCGCGGGAGAGGTCCGTCGAACACACCCAGCTCCCTCCGGTGTTCGGGACGTCCTGCCCGCCCAAGGGCCTGTCGGGAGCCATCCGGAGGTTCGCCTACGCGAAGTACAGCGAGGGGCAGGCCGCGCACTGGCTGCTGCTCATCGCCGGCGACCGGGTGGATGCGCTCGAGAGCGGCCTGGTCTCCCTGCTGACGCTGCGCCCGGACAACCCGATCACCGAGACCGGGATCGTGGCCGAGGTGACCCGCCACGGCCTGCGGTCGCGCCTGGGGCATGGCCGCGCCGACGTCAAACACCAGTGGATGGACCCGCTCATCGTCGGCGCCCCGTGGATCGGCGGCGGCGCGGCGGCGTACCTCCTGGTGCGACGTATGCGTCGGCGTTCGTAGCGACGCGATCGGACGGCGTGCTCGCATGATCCGGGCGTCACGAGCCGGACGCAGGGAGGGGAGAGGGGTCCAGTGACCGCAGAGCTCGGTACGGACGCGAGCGCCAGACGCATCCTGTCTCCCCGTCGCTCACTGGTCAGCCTGGTCATCGGTCTCGCGGCGGGCGTCGTGGTCGCCGTGGTCGCCTCCCCACGGCTGCTGCCCCTGGTGACCTGGACCGTCACGGTCGCCGTCCTGCTCACGTGGGTCTGGCGGATGAGCTGGGCGCAGGACTCGGACGGGACGAAGCGTCTCGCGGAGCAGGAGAGCACGACGAGATCCGCTGACGTCTGGCTGCTCGCCGCGGCTGTCACGAGCCTCGCCGTGGTCGTGGTGGCGCTCGTGCAGTCCAGCAGCCAGCGCAGCGGCACCGCCGTCGCCTCGGTGCTGCTCAGCGTCCTCAGCGTCACACTCTCCTGGGCGCTGGTGAACACCGTTTACGCCTTCAAGTACGCGCGCCTGTACTACCTCGACGAGCCCGACACGGGCGGGATCGACTTCAAGCAGCAGCATCCCCCGACGTACAGCGACTTCGCGTACATGGCCTTCACGGTCGGCATGTCGTTCGCCGTCTCGGAGACCGAGCCCACCTCCACCCGGATCAGGCGGGTGGCGTTCGGCCACGCCCTGCTGTCCTACGCGTTCGGCACCGGGGTGCTCGCTGTGGCCATCAACCTGGTGACCAATCTGGGTCAATGACGTGGCCGGTCCCGGGCGATCCGGGCGCGGCGGTCCTCCTCCCGCTTGGAGTACGCCGCCGCCCGGATCGCCTCGTCCGACTCCAGGCCGCTCCCCAACGCGCCGCCGACGGTGGCCGCCGACGCCACGAACCAGGTCAGCATGAACAGGTCGCCGTAGTCGACGGACATGTGCAGGTACCCGCCCATCACCGCGGGGTCGAGCACGAACAGCGCCCACACGAGGTTGAGGAGGTAGAGGGCGAGGTAGCAGATGATCACGCCGGCGAGCAGGGTCACCAGCGTCGAGGTGTTGTAGAGGCGCGACCTGTCCCGCGCTTGCGGAGTGTCGTCCTCCGGCCGGTCCCAGAGCTCTCCGTCGATGACGAGCCATCCGGTGATGAGGGCGATGGAGGTGACGGTCGCGATGGCCAGGCGCCACCAGGACAGCGAACCGGCCAGCAGCCACATCGTCGAGTTGATCGTGGCGATGGCGCCCGTCGTGAGCGCTGCGACGAGGGCCGACTTGAGCCCCGGCACGAGCAACCAGGGGCGATTGGCGAGCACCATGCCGAGCAGGAGCCGCCCGTGTCCACGGCGACGGGGCATCGCGACCCGGCGCTCACTGGTCGAGGCGGTGTCGGCCATGCCGCTGATGAGCTCGCCCAGGGCGTGCCTGCTGCGGCGGTGGACGCGGAGCCCGCCCAGTGCGGGCAGGGACAGCACGGCCGTTCGTTGCTGCCGGTCGGTCTCGATCAGGAGGTAGCGGCCGTCTCCGTCGCGGAGCGGAAGCTCGGTGAGACCGACCACCACGTCCCATCGATGCTCACGCGCGTGGTCGGTGAGTCGCGACAGCGCGGTGTCCACGTCCTCGCACGCGGTGGTGAACGGCTCGCTCACGACCTCGATGTGCCAGGGCCGTCCGTCGTCGTCCGTCGGCTCCACGTCGCGGAACCGATGGGCGACCTCGGTGGGCTGTGCCGGGTCGGCCACCAGGCCGACCCGAATCGGCTTCATCCGGCCCGAGTACCCCCAGCGCCCGTACGGAAACGGCCTCAGTGCTTCGGGTCCGGAGCCGGGCGTGGGGCAAGGCGGGCGGCGTACGGCGACGGGTGTGCCGCGGCCTGCCTCAGCACGCAGGCGCGTGCGGCGAAGGCGAGGCCGGCGAGGGAGATGGCGACGGCGAGGGTCGGGTCGATGTCCTTGGACAGGCTGGGCGCGCGGTCGGGACCGATCGCCCACCTCGCGAGGGCCAGCGCGTAGAGACCGCCGAGAGCCGTCGCCCAGGGGCGGAGCTTGCGCAGGCCGGGATCGCGCCAGGTGGCCACGACAGCGATGGCGACCGGGATGAGCGCCATCATCGCGAACTCCGCCGCGATGAGGAGGGGTACGGCGGCGCCGGCGATGACGCTGCGGCGGAAGGGGTGTCGAGCGCGGCGGGCGGGGCGGGTGGGGGTGGTGGTGATGGTGTCCATCGGTTCTTCCTTGCTGGATGGTCGGGGGTTCGTTCCGTGGGGTGGTGGGTCGGCTCGCCCCGGCGCCGGGTGCAGGTTGCCTGCCCCTGGCGCCGGGGCGGTTCGCTCAGTGGGTCGGGGCAACAGCGTCGACCCGGTCGCTTCGTCGGACAGCGAGGAGGGTGACGGCGGCGGCGAGCAGGGCGATGCCGGCGGTGCCCAGGAACGCCGCGGCGTACCCGCTGGTGAGGGCGGCCACGGTGTCGTGGCCCGCGGCGACGGCGCTGCTCGTCCGGCCGTTGGCCAGTGCGGCGAGGGCGGCGAGGCCGATGGCTCCACCGACCTGCTGGCTGGTGTTCACCAGACCGCCGGCGACGCCGTTGTCCGTGGCCGGCACACCGGCCACGGCGAGCGAGGTCACGGGCACGAAGGCCGCGCCGAGGCCCAGGCCGATGAGCAGGGAGGGGCCGAGGATGTCCACCAGGAAGGTGCCGTGCTGGTCGGCGAGCGAGAGCCAGCCGAGCCCGACGGCGAACGTGAGGAGGGCTCCGGTGAGGACGGTGGGCGTGGAGAGCTTCATCATCAGCGGTGCGGCCACGCCGGCCGCGACGATGAGGGCCAGGGCGAGCGGCAACTGGGAGAGGCCGGCGGTGACGGCCCCGTAGCCGAGCACGATCTGCTCGTAGAGCGAGAGGAAGTAGAACAGCCCGAGCATGGCGGCACCGACGAGGAGCATCACGGCGTTGCCGGCGCTGACGGTACGGACGGTGAACAGGCGCATCGGCACGAGGGCGTGACGGCTGCGCCGCTCGATCGCGACGAAGGTCACGAGCAGGACAGTGCTGGCGGCGAAGAGGCCGAGGACGGACGTCGAGCCCCAGCCCCAGGCATCGCCCTGGGAGAGGGCGGTGACGAGCGCGACGAGGCCGCCGGTGACGGTGAGAGCGCCGGGTAGGTCGAAGCGGGCCAACGTGAGGCGCTCGGTGGGGCGCGCCGGCTCGTCGACGTAGCGACGGATGAGGGCCAGGACGGCTGCGCCGACCGGGATGTTGACCAGGAACACCGACCGCCAGCCGAACCCGCCGGTGAGCAGGCCACCGAGGAGCACGCCGGCCGCCCCGCCGCCCGCGGCGACGGCGCCCCAGATGGCCAGTGCCTTGGTGCGTTCGGCACCCTCGGCGAACAGCGTGGTGACCAGCGAGAGCGCGGCGGGTGCGAGCAGCGCCGCGCCGAGTCCCTGCACGGCGCGGGTGCCGATGAGCACCGCTCCGGTGGGCGCGAGGCCGGCCGCCAGCGAGGCGAGGCTGAAGACGCCGACGCCGGTGACGAACAGGCGACGTCGACCGAGCAGGTCGGCCAGGCGACCTCCGAGCGGTAGCAGGCCGCCGAACGCGATGACGTAGGCGGTGATGACCCAGGCCAGGGTGCCGGGGCGCAGCGACAGGTCGGTGCCCATGTCGGGCAGGGCGATGTTCACGATGGAGGCGTCGAGTACGACCATGAACTGGGCTGCCGCGAGGAGGCCGAGGCCGGTCCAGGCGCGCCGGTCGGCACGCGGTGCGTCGGTGGGGGTCGCCCCGGGTACGGCGGTGGTGAGTGACATGTCGGAACTCCTTGTATGTGAATGGTCAGTTACATGAGTGGGCCGAAGAGAGGGCCGCGAGAGCGGCCCTCCGGGGTGCTGCGCTGCGCTAGGGCTTCCCACCTCCCTCGAACGTCTCGAGGTGACGGACGCCGTGGGTCAGGGTGCGGGCCCAGGGGCCGTCGACGTGGTCGAGGTCGGCGGTGACGATGAGATGACAGAGCTGGCCGTAGGCCACGAAGCGCTGCACCTGCTCGGGGGTGGCGTGCGATCGGTCCGAGGCGAGCTCGGTGACGCGCGCGAGACCCCGCTGCATGGCGAGCCGTACCTCGGGGATGTCGGAGGCGCTCTGGGCGTGGACCTGGAGCATGAGGAGGTCACGGTCGGCGATCAGCTCGACGTAGGCGTCGCTCATGGCGTCGAGGACCTGCTGCGGCTCACCGCCGCGCACGTGCTGCGAGCCGGCGTCCAGTGCCGCGACGATCTGCTCGAAGCAGGTCTCGATGACCGCCACGAACAGGTCGAGCTTGGTGCGGAACAGCCGGATCACGTAGCCCTGCGAGATGTCGGCGGCCGCCGCGACGTCGCTGACCGGGGTGGCGTGGTACCCGGTCTTGGCGAAGACGCGGAGAGCCTCGGTGAGCACCGTCGCGCGGCGCGCGTCGGCCGTGGATCGGCTGCGGCCGGTGGTCGTGTCCATGGATGTAAGTGAACAGTCACTTCCATCTGGTGTCAAGGGGTGTCCCGTCGTGGGTTCGCCACCGATGGTGCGGACGGGCTGGCCTATAAGCCGGGATGCGGCCCCGTCTTGGTGGTGACTAGTGTTTTCTGGTGGCTCAAGCGTTGATCGTGCGCTTTGTTGGTGGTTTCCGGTGGACTGCGGTTGACGTCGTCCGGACAGTAACCGGACGGTGAGCGCCGCTCACAGCTCGTCTGCGAAGCCCAGGCGACGAGCCGAGCGCTGACGCTTCCGAGCGGCACGCAGCCGACGGAGGCGCCGCACGAGGAGCGGGTCCACTGCCAGCGCCTCCGGGCGGTCGATGAGCTCGTTCAGGATCTGGTAGTACCGCGTCGAGGACATGTCGAACTTCTCCCGGACGGCGGCCTCCTTGGCACCGGAGTACTTCCACCAGAGACGCTCGAACGCCAACATCTCGAGGTCGCGCTCGGGCAGCTGGGACGTGTCTTCAGCGGTCACAGCGCAGGACCGTACGTCGGCGGTCTGACAGTTACGGGTTCCCTAGCCGATGTGCCAGGTGATCCCGCAGTTTCCGCAGCTTGCTTCGGTCACCCGCTGCTTGCGGGAGAGGCCCGTAGCAAGAACCGACAGCCCGGCGGTGAGGACCGCACCGGTTGCCTTCCCGCCGCTGATGCCCTGCTTCTGCTTGACCTGCCGCGTCCGCACCTTGCCCTCGACCTGGCAATGTGGGCAGACCAGCTTGGTCGCGTGAGGGGCCGACACCGGTGCCTTCGGCTTGAGCTTCGGTCGCGATGCCGTGGGCTTCGGTCCGTGTCCGGGACAGAAAGACTCCCCGTCGACACGGCTTTCGTTGCAACCAGGAACCGCGCAGCTCGCCATTGTGTGAGCGTCCCATGATGAGGCCAGTGCTGTCACGAGAATCTGCCGCCGCTTCAGACAGCGAGTCGCGCGCCGAGCAGGTGAGTGGCTTGGGTTCCGTAGTCGTTGCGGTTGAGGTCGTAGTGCTTCCTCGTGGTGCGGGGATCTTCGTGGCGGGCGAAGTCCTGCGCTTCGCGGAGGCCGACGCCGGAGTCCATGAGCAGGGTGATGGCCGCGGCGCGGAGCAGGTGCGGGTGCACACGGTCGGGCGCGAACCCAGCGCGCTTGGC
Source organism: Nocardioides sp. BP30 (assembly GCF_029873215.1). NCBI lineage: Bacteria > Bacillati > Actinomycetota > Actinomycetes > Propionibacteriales > Nocardioidaceae > Nocardioides > Nocardioides lacus. The sequence goes on from NZ_CP123620.1 coordinate 2,476,089, forward strand.
GGCGACCTTCACCAGCGAGGCTGCGGTGTGGCGGTGGCACCGGCGGCCGTCGAGCGTCGTAAGCAGGGGCCCGTCGCGGCGATCACCGGCCTGGGCCTCGAGGACAGGGATCGCCTGATACGGGATCGCCATCGCCGCCGGCTTGTTGCCCTTCCCGACGAACCGCAGCACCCGGTAGCCGCCCTCCTGGTTGTAGATGTCGGGCACGTCGATCGAGCATGCCTCGCTGATCCGCATCCCCAGCATTGACAGCATCACCACTAGTGCGTGATGCCGAGGGCTGATCTCACGGGCGGCGGCCATCAGCTGGCGCAGGTCGTCGCGGTCGAAGGGCTGCTTGCGCTTCGCGGTGATCTTCGGGAGCCGTGACCCGCGGGTTGGGTCCTTGAAGATCAGGTCGTCGTAGACGGCCATGTCGTAGAAGCCTCGAACCGGTGCGAGTCGGCAATGCACAGTGCCGGTCGCGTAGCCGGCTTCGATGAGCTCACGGATGTAGAGCTCGACGTGGACGCGCTGTACGTCGTGCAGCGGGTCCAGGCCGGCCCTCAGGCACCACTGGATCCAGCAGTCGAGGTGGTAGCGGTAGTTCTGGTACGTCTGGCCGGTGTAGCGGGCGAGGAAGGCGACCCCGTGCCGGACGTAGTCCGGCTGGTCGTTGAGCATGCCCAGCATCGGGGCCAGAACGGCGCCGGTTGCGGACGGAGCGGGGTGAATGCGGGTAGCGTGCGCCACAGCGCACCTCCTGTCTACAGCAGTGAGGTGGGTCAGGCCCGGGTAGCGGTGTTGGCGCACCGTCCGGGCCGTTTTACTTGGGCATCAACAGATACTCTCCGTGGCACTTCGAGTCAACCCGCAATGCGCGGACCGGTACGCCCTCCGAACGACGACCTGGCCGTTGCAACAAGCGATCCGAAGACTGTCGGTGGTCACGCCTACCGTCCCTCGGCATGGATGCAGAGCATGGATGGAAGTGCACGTGGAGCGAGGACGGCATGACTGTTCGTTGCGGTCCAAGCCGTTCCCGACCCGAGCACCCGTCGCTGGCCGCACAGGCTCGCGCCGGCGAGGAGGATCAGTCGCAGCCGGGCTGGGACGCGCTATGAACCTCTCGGTGGCGCGTCCGCGGCGGCGTGCCGCGCGCCGGGCCCAGCGGACGGCGGCACGGCCGTGATCACGCTGTACGGCACGATCCGGACGGCGCCGGACGCCGCGACGGTCGAGGTGCAGGCGTCGGGGGAGACCTACGACGAGGCACGCGCTGCACTGGACGCTCAGGTGCCGACAGAGACGAAGCTGCTGGGGATCTCGCGCTGGCCGACAGCATGAGCGCGCACGGCGCGGACCGGGACCGGATCACGATCGCCCGGCTGGACGGCACCGCTCGGCGGCATGTGTTCGAGCGGTCACAGCAGGAGGTGGCGGTGGCTGAGCTGGTGGAGATCGCGACGGAACGGGTCCAGGGCCGTCCGCCGCGGTTGCGGGTCGACCTACTGACCATCGTGGCGGGAAGCATGCTCGGTGCACACCGGCATGCTCCGGACGTGCGGTGGGTGGAGCCGCTGGCGATCCCGCTGCTGATCGTGGCCGGCGCCGACCCGGGAGGTATGGAGCCCCATGCGGACGAGACGCTGAAGGCGCTGGGGGACGGGCGGCGCGGCGGGATCGGGCAGCCGTAGGTCGCTGGTCGGTTTCGGCCGGCGGCGGCCGGTGTAACGGCTCGGCGTGGTGGAGCGTCACCCTTGTGTCCCCCTGGACGCACGACACCGCCCCGCCCTCCGTGATGGAGAGCGGGGCGGTGTCGTGAATCCTTCGGCCTATCGCTTCGGAATGAACGCCGGCGGTCCCGGGTTGGCCCGGACGATGAAGCTGCTCAACCAGCTGTCCATAGCCTCGTCGTCAATCGAGAGCCGGAATTCGTATTGGCCTGGCGGCAGGGGAAGTGGCCCGATGTTCACGCCAAGCGACACGCGCTGCGGAGATCCGGGCGGCAACCCAGGGGGCCTACCAGTCTCAATCTGGACATCCATCGCGATCGCCGGGATCGGCTGGCCCATGGGACCTTGCTGGAACGACACGAGCTTCCCGTCCGTGTCTACCAACTCGATGTGGGCGTTGTGCTTGGTGTTCGTCTGGTCCCAGGGGCAGTCAATCAAGACGACGAGACCCATCGGAGGGGTAGGGCTCACGGTGTCGCGCCAGCCGACTCCTAGAGCACTGACTTTCCCGTCCGTAGCCTGTGCGGCGTCAGACAGGATCAGGATCCCCTTCAAGACGTCAGCGGCTGGTGGTGACGGCGGTGACGCCGGCTCCCTGGACGCTGACTACCAGCGGCTTCGGGTCAACGTAGAACTGCTGAGCTGAGCCGAGCGCCTCCGTGCGCGCGTCCGCGGGCACGACATAGTCGCTGTTGGACGTGATGGTGATAGTCATCTGATAGATCCCCTTCGCTCAGGTTCTCGCTGGCCATTCAACGAGTCGACGCTGACCAGTTTGCCCGGATTGACAATGACACAGGTGTAGTTCGGCCGAGGCTGCCGAGTCCTGAGCAGTCGAGCGCCGAAAGCGGGACGGCGGCTGCCCGCTGCGGATAGAGTCCACGGCAGCGTGATGGCGCTGATGTTGTTCTGACGAGTCCAGCGCCTCCGCGAGAGCCCGCCAGTGCAGTGCCAGCTGCCGGCGGGCTCGCTTCTTGATCAGGCAGGACGGTCAGATGCCGACGCGGAAGATCGTCAGGCGCGCCTCGCTGACGGTCTGCGTGCCCGACCCATCAGCGCCGACGTTCAGCACGACGTTGGTGCCCTTGTCGAGCCAGCGGATGTCGGTGTGCTCGATCGAGGGGTTCGTACCGCCGCCCTGGCCGTGTCCGTGCTGGACGCCCGAGTTCGTCGCCCCGAGGTCGTAGCCGACGTACACATCGCCGGCAGCGCCGGGGAACGAGGCCTGGCAGATGATGTGGTACATCCCGGACACGGGCACGTTGACGAAGGCCGGTGATGCGCTGGACCAGCAGCTCGGGTTGGACTCGTACTCGGTGCCGGAGAAGTTCAGGCTCTTCCAGCCACCTGAGCGCGGGATGGTCTGGGAGTTGGCGTAGGCCTGGGCTCCCTGCCTCGTTGGGGTGAAGCGCGGGAAGTCTCCGTCGATGAGTGATGCCGGGTCGACGAAGAGGGTGCCGTTGGGCCAGACCATCGTGCCGCCGACGTTGGTCTCCAGGTCGGCGGCGATGAAGGAGACGTTGTTGACGGTCGTGCCGTCTGCCCACTCGGAGAACAGCATGTGCTGGCTGGAGCTGGCCGCCTGGTCGAAGTCCTCCTTGTGGGTGGTCGACAGCTGGAGCCGGTTGAACTGGAGCATCCCAAGCCCGTTCACGGCCTTGAGGTGTACGCCGTGAGCGGTGCCGGCGACGAACAGCTGGCCGTAGACCTGGTTGCCGAGGAAGTTGCCGTAGAAGGCGCCGGTGGTCCCGTTGCCCTCGAGGTAGAGCAGCCCGCCGCCGTAGCCGTGGCACAGGTCCATCTGGTTGTAGATGCCGTTGATGACGCGGTAGGCGTGGTGGTCGCCGTCGTGGCCGAAGACCATGACGTTGCGCCAGTGCGACCCCTGGACGCCGCTGTCGTAGGCACCGTCCTTGGTCGGCGGCACGGCGTGGATGCCGTTGCCGGTGTCGGTGAACCGGATCGGGCTGTCGAAGAGGATGCCGAGGCCGGTGACGTGATTCGTTGAACCGGCCCCAGCCATCACCAAGCCGTGCTCACCCGAGCCGCACTGCACGATCACCGAGCCGGCGAGGTACGGCGGCACCACGGGCACGTCGATCGAGTTGAAGGACGAGATCGAGCCCCACAGTCCCGCGACGCCGTCTCCCGCGACGGCGACGTTGGCCGGGACCTGGAGCGCGGTGGTGCGCTTGTAGTAGCCCGCCGGGAAGTAGAGCGTGTCACCGGGCGCGCAGGCTGCGGCCGCGGCGTCGATGGCCGCCGTGTCGTCGGTGCCGGTACGGGCGATGGGGTCGTAGTCGCCCTTTGCGCCGAACGTCTGGACCGAGATCCGTCTTCCATATCGTGCATCAAGCCCAGCCGTGGTCTTGGGCCCCAGCTCCGGATCCATCAGCGCCGAGACGGCGTCATCGGTGGTCGCGATGCCCGAGATGGTCTCAGCTTGTGCCGCGTAGGTCTGTGCTGCGTCGCGAGCCGCGACCGCTTGGGCGGCCGGTGTTGCCACTGATGCCTGAAGATCCGCGACAAGATCCGGGATGGTGACCGTCCCGCCCTGCGATCCCGCCGTCGCGACCGCCTTGTCGAGGTCGAGAGTCCCCGAGCCGCTCGGAACCGCGACCCCAGTCAACGTGATCGTGGCGGACGCGTACTTCTTCACCCCGAGAGCCCCATACATCCAAGGCCTGAGGGTGAGGTTGTAGACGTGCGACTGCTTCCCGCCCGTCACATCGACGGGCAGACCGCCGATCAACCAGCCGGAAGAGTCCGTCACCGGCAGGGTGAACGTCTGCTCCACCCCAGGTTCGATCGAGATGACCTCAGAGTCGCCGAGCGCACCGGCTCCGGTCGCTGCCCAGGTCATGAACGGCCGGCTCGAGGTGACTGTGATGTCCATCCCATAGTCGTCTCCGGAGACGAGGCCGAAGTCCGGCCCGATCGAACACAGGCGGCTGGGAAGCCCTGAAGGCCAGGTCACTCCGACACCTCGCTGTTCTGCTTCCCGAGCTCGTCGCGGAGAATCTTCCGCAGCTCTCCGACGCGCTTCTTCGACAGACCCTTGGTCACGCCGAGCTTGGCGAGCTCGGTGATGGCAACGGCTTTGGTGTAGGTCGCGATCTCGGGGTGCGCGTTGACGATCGCTTCGACCTTGGCCGCGCCGGTGGCCGCGTCGTCGAGCGCCTCGCCGACCTTGGGTGAGATCTGCTCGACAGCCGCGATCGCTGCCTCGGTGTCGGCGGCGACCTGGGCCGGGTCAGCGTTCGGGGCGCGCCAGGTCAGGTACGCGGTCAGCACAGCGCCGACGGCGGCGAGGACGATGCCGGTCTCGCCGCCAGTGGTGATCTCGGCGAGCCCGGTCGCGGTCGTCGCGGCCAGCGCGACGTAGGCCTTCGCGTTCTCCCGGATGTGCGCGCCGGCGCGGGCGAGTGCCTTGCTCAGCTTGGTGGTGCTCATGTTCAGGCCTCCTTGGAGGATGTGATGGGCCACTCGGGCAGCTCGACGGTCTGGCCGGCGAGTCCGTGGGTGGAGTCGGTGAGGAAGTGGATCTGGCCGTCGGTCACGAAGGAGTGACAGACGATGGACTCGCCGGCGACGGCGGTGTGGTTCGGCTTGTGGAAGCCGGAGGCGCTGTCCCACTGCACGCCTCCGACCAGGACCGACGGTGTGAATGTCGGCCGCTCGAGGTCGCCGTTCCATGTCCAGGTGCCTTCGGCGATCGTGTGGGCCTCGTCGCAGCCAGGGCACCAGAACAGCACCCGGTTGCCCTCGGCCAGAGCGCCGTGGATCACGCGGCCTTCTTGGCGTGGGTCCACGTGATGTCGTCGGGGTCGCCGCGGAAGTAGTCGAGGTGCGGCCACCACTCGTCGGCCGACAGGTGCGGGTGATCCCGCGGGAGCAGCACGGCGACACCGCCGGCGGCGTGCACGGCCTTGACCCGCTTGAGCGGGTTGCCGATGTCCGAGAGCGTCTTCCAGTAGATCTCGATGCCGACCGCCGCGGCGACGCGTTCGGCGGACCGGATCAGCGCGACCAGCACCTTGTGCGGGAGCCAGTCGACGCCGTCCTTGAGCTCCAGTTCGAGGTGGGTGTAGCCGAGCTTCGCGGCGCGCCGGATGATCTGGTTGATGCGCCGGATCCGGAACCCGCCGGGCGAGCGCAGCTTGCGGACCTGGGGCCAGGTCAGGGTCCGGAGCTTCACGTTGCCCTTCACCGCGGCGGAGCGCCAGTGATCGTGGCCGGTGTCGATCCAGTGCGTGTTGATCAGCACGCCGACCAGGCCGAGGAGCAGCTGGAGGACCTTGCCGGCCTTGCAGGCGTTCACGTTGATGTCGGCGTTGGTGTAGCCGTGGTCTCGGCCGAGCGCGAGGCCGTGGAAGCCGGCGCCGCTGGGGTCGTCGTTGTGGAAGAACCGGTTGGTCCAGTCCGGGATCCGCTCGGGCGCAGCAGCCGGGTGTGCGCGCGGCGCGAGTCGGCGCGTCACCGCTTCTTCACCGCCTTGGCCTTGGCCATCGAGTCGCGGTTCTTCGCCATCGCGGCCTGTAGCTTCTTCTTCTGCGTCGGGCCGGCTACCTTCGCGGCGGCAGCGAGCAGCGCACCGTAGGCACGGCCGCCGGCCAGGGCCTTGCGGACGAGCGCGGGGCGCTGCTTCTTCGGCTTCGGCTCGGCGGGCGCAAGCTCGGGCACCCGCACACCGTTGTTGTCCTCGGTCCAGCCGAGCAGGAAGTGCGCAGGCCAGCCCGCCTCGATCGCGGTGAGCGGCACCAGCGTCCAGTGGTTGCCGTTGCCGGCGCCAGGCGCACCGGGGGACCACACCGACCAGACTCCGCCGACCCGACCGGCCCAGATCGCGACGTGCCCCGACGGCTTCCCGGTCGCCTTGGAGATGGTCTGGCCGCCGCCCCAGAAGATCCAGGCGCCGAGCGGGATCGCGGCGAGTTGCTCGTCGCTCGGACGGTTCGGCAGCGGGTGCTTGTACCGCGCGCGCTCGTAGGCCTGAGCGGCGGTCGCCGCGCCGGACCCGATGAGGTAGATGTCGTGGGCGTTGAGTTGGCAGTCGTTCGTGCCGATGTCGACCTTGCGGCGAGCGAGATCTCGGATGGTGGCGAGCACCTGTGCAGGCGTGCGGGGCATGGCTGTCTCCTCTGTTGAGTTGTTGTCGTGAAGCGTTCAGCTTCACTTCGGGGAAATGAAGGTCAGGGCTTCACGGCGTCGGTTGGGCAGTTGCGACTGGGTCGCAGGTGACAGTGCGTGTGGTGCCGTCGCTGAAGGTGAAGACGAATGTGCCGACTCCGCTGGTGCAGTCGACGGACGTGATGCTGGTTCCGGGTGCTCCATCCGCGCCCGCAGGGCCTTGCGGACCCGTCGCTCCGACTGCACCTGTGTCGCCCTTCGCGCCGGTGGCTCCGGTGTCGCCCTTGGCCCCGCTCACGCCCGAAGACCCAGCTGGCCCCGGCGCGCCGGCTGCTCCGCTCGCTCCGGTTGTCCCGTTCTTGCCCGGACGTCCTGCGATCCCGCGAGGGCCGGGCGGCCCCGAGGGTCCGATTGGCCCGACGGCGCCGGCGGCGTCTCCGCTGACGGCTGGCGAAGGCGTCACTACAGGCGTGCCACCCATCCTCCGAACCTGCTTGGCCAGCTGCTCAGCAGCATGCTGCTGGGTGACGAGCTGATCGTGCAGTTGCTGCCGGTCGGTCTGCGACTGGTCCAGGCGACTGGAGAGGTGGTCGAGCTGGTAGAGCACGAACCCTAGAAGGAGGCCGACCAGCAGCATCGAGACGAGCGGGAGGATCCAGGGGCGGCTCCGGCGGGTGCTGATCATCGCGCACCCCCACGAGCAAGGAACCAGGCGAGCAGCACGCAGGCGATCGGTATCACCATAGAAGCGAACAACCAGCGGAAGTTGCTCGAGAACTTGTCGAGCTGGTTCTGCTGCCCCTTGTCGCCGGCCTCACGCTCGCGCTTCTCCGTAGCGACGGCCTCAATCCGGTCGGCCTTCTCCTCGGCCTGTTCGCGCTCGATCGCCTTGAGCCGGTCCTCGACGCGGCGCTGCTCGGCCTGGAAGGCGTCTTGCGTCACGAGCTTGTCTAAGCGGGCGTTGGTCTGGGCGAACCCCTCCCGCATGCCGCGCTCAAGTGCCTCCAGCGTCCGCTTGAGCTCCCAGCCACCCGGTTCATCGGCCATCAGGTGGAACCCTCTCTATCTTCGGCGATGTCGGTGATCGCCTGCCCGCAGCTTCCGCATGTGACGTTCTCGACGGTGTGGGTCACGTCGTTCTGGTCGACCCATGTCAGGTCGAGCTCGATAGCGACGGCCGCCGAGCGGCATCCGTCCGTGTGGCAGGTCAAAATGGCCATCGGGTGCCCCCTTGTCGTGTCACTGGGCAACCCAGTCCGCTGATCCGCCTGTGCTGTGCGTACCGCCGTCGAGCCATGTGCAGCGCCAGGTGAAGCCGGTTGTCGACTTGGTCACGACGTGCCACAAGATCCCGACCCCGCCGCCGCTGGTGGAGTAGACGCCTGTGAGTTGCACGTTCGGGGTTGTCGCGTACTCCTCCGGGAAGGTCACTGCACCGGTCCACTCAGCGTGGGACCCAGAAGCCGTGATGCTGCCCTTCTGGAGGCCGGCCGACGGACCGACCGGACCGACCTGCGCGCTGGGCAGCAGCTGTGGCATCGCCACCGACTCATCACCCGCGAAGCTCAGGGTCATCAACCACTTCGCACCCGGGCCACCGGTTCCGCGGTCCTGGGCGGTGATGTCGTGGCTGACGCCGATGATCCGGTGTCCCTCGTTGATGGCCGCTCGCTCGTTGATGACGGTCACAAGGTCGTAGACGTCGAGTAGGGCGAGCTCGTTGACGAGCCCGGTCGCCTCATCGACCTGGATCGGGATCACGACCGAGTTGACGCGCCTCGATGCGGTGCCGTTGAGATCGAGGACCTGCTGGGCGTAGGCCGCTACCTCAGCCGCGGTGAGGCCTGCGACGGTGAAAGTCGTCGAGTGCGTGCCCTTGGTCCCCGGGAGCACATAGGGACCGAACGTCTGCTGATCCGCTACGCCGTGGCCGGCATCGTAGGTCAGCAGGGTCACCGTGACGCTGTCGACTACCCGGTCGGAGTCGTAGTCGATGCTCGGGTTCTGGTTGTACGCCGACTCGTCGAGCACGGCCTTGACCGTCGAGGAGAGGCGATCACGGTCCCAGACCTGGATGACGTTGAACCGGTCTGCCCAGGCGTACCCGAGAACCGAGTCCCTGGTCAGCGCGATCTGATCCACCAGGCTGGCCTGATCGTTGTAGGACACCGCCGCGGGGACCGTGAGGATCTCGTCACCGGATCCGTTGACGTTCCACGGCACGCCTGCACCTTCGAGTAGCGCGGGGAGCTGAGCGATCGTCGCGACACCTTCTGAACGGGCTACCTGGGCAGCGTTGGAGACGTTGTCGACCGCCGTGAGCGTGATCGTTGCCCGTCTCGCTTCCTTGGCATTGAGCAGGTTGTAAGCGACCTGCGCTTGAATCAGCCGCCCGGTGAAGATCGGCTGCCAATCCGACACCTCGGCGCCCGTGTCACCGGTCCGAGCCATCACCCTGACCCTCTTGTCGGGCTTGATGAAGGCCGCGACCGCCGGGTCGAGCGCCGCGTTGATCACCGTCGCCGTGAGGGTCCCGACCTGCAGTTCCCCGCGGCCCGAGATGCCGATCGAGCGGACGTCGCCGAGGATGTTCACAAACAGGTCCGGCGTGACGTAGCCGATCTCGTCGGTGACAGTGCCTTCGATGAACCCGGTGAAGGTGTCACCGCGCTCGAACTGGACCGCACTCAACCAGAAGGCCGAGTGCGCTACGCCGCTCCATGAGATTCCGGACTGGAAGCGGAAGCCCGGGATCGCCCGAGCAGCACCGGCCGGTGCGACAGCCGTGATCGACGCGTGCTCCATTCCGGGGCTGCCGGTGTCCTTGTCGAGCACGGCAACCGTCTGGGCGAGGACGTTGCCGGATGCGTCGAACCAGCTGATGTAGATCTGGCCGTCACTGGTCGGCAGAGTCTGCCCACTCGAGGTGATTGCCGCAGGCTTCAAGGTGAAGGTCCACGTCTCACCGGGGGTGACCGGCACGCCTGCAGCATTCGTCCCCGGGAACATGCACCCAAGGAAGTACGTAGGTGACGGCGCGTGCTGAAGCTGGACCTGCAGCACGCCGGCGCCTCGGCCAGCTGCGCTACCCGACGCCGGAACCCAGATCTTCGTTGCCGCGGAGAAGTCATGATTCGCGAGCGCGTTCGTCCTCGACGGCCCCAGTGCCCCTGAGGTCGATGCGGTTACCAGGGTGGCCTTGCGGAAGGCGTAGGAGAACGCCGCAGCCGGGACACTGCCTGTGCTGTCGGAGAAGTCGAACCGCAGGCGGGCGAACGCGGCACCGGCCGGAATCGTCAACGGCCCGAAGACACGATCCTCGTCCTCACCAGTAGTGCCGAGGTAGCTACCTGCAGCCGGGTACGGTGCGCTCGTCGAGACGACAGCGAGCGCCGTGTCGAGGTACTCGATCCGAGCCTGGTAGAAGATGTCCGCACTGCCACCATCAGGCTGCCCCAGCCCGTGCCAGAAGGCAGCAAGGAACTCGCCCGGTGCCACCGGCGTCTCCTCGGACGCGAACCACATCGCGCTGACGCTCGTCGCCGTCGAGGCGAACGTCAGGCACGGGTCCAACGAACCGACCCCGCCCCGCATGGCGGTCGCCGTCACCGGCGTGAGCCACCCCCACGCCCCGAGGTCGCCCGAGGGGTTTTTGATGCCGTTGACCAGACCGGTGGGGTCAGCCTCGACCTCGAGCCGCAGGGTGCCCTGATCTGCATTCCTCACGCGCTCTGCCTCACTCCCACGCCGTCGGCCGCGGCCATCCACGCCCGTACCTTCTGACCCATCAGCAGGTCGCTGAGCTGGTCAGCGGTCAGGTGCATCGCCTGTGGTCGGGAAGCAGCCGCCGCAGAAGTCGCCGAGGTGCTCATGTATGCCGAGAGCGCCGGCCGACCAAAGCCCTTGATGAGCGTCGTCGCAGAACTGCTGCCAATGTGCTTGATCGCGGTCGTGTTGAACCCGGAGTCGAGCCCCTGGACCGAGAAGGTTCCGATCTCCTTGAACACTCGCGATGGGCTCTTGATCTTCAGCTCCTTCTTCACCTCGTCGACCAAGCTCTTGGCCATCTTCTTGCCCAGCGCCGCGACGGCGTCCTCCTTGCTCTTCAGGCCGTCGACCAGCCCCTGGGCTGCGTTGATCCCAGCGCTGTAGAACGTCTTGCTGGCCTCGGCACCGAGGCCCGCGCCGGTCGCGGTCAACTGCGCCGAGAGGCCGTTGATCTGCTTGATCGCAGCTGCCCCACCGGACAGAATCGCGTCGGCAGTCGCCAACGAGTCCGGGCCCGCCGCGTAGAGCTGCTGCAGGTCGGTTTGGTTCAGCCCGGCCTTGGTCAGCTTCTCCATGTCGATCTTGAATTTCTCCGCTGCCGCAACCTTGGACTGCATGTCCGAGAGCAGCACCGAGAGCGACACGCCACCGGTCTGCTGGTTGATGCCTAGCGTGGTGATGTCGCCGGTTGCGACGACCGCATCCTTGATCGACGCTGCGTAGTCAGAGGCGGCCTTCTCGTAGTCCTGCAACGCCTGCTGGGCGTCCTTCAGGTTGTTGATCTGGTCACCGGTGATCTTCGAGACGGCGAGCATCTCAGCCTTCAGCTTCTTGCTGAACCCAGCCAGAGCCGACGGGCCGTCGCCGGTCGCGTTCGTGCCCGACAAGATGGCGTCGTACTGCTTGGCCAGCGCCTTGACCGTGTTCTCCTGCGGCTTGAGTGCATCGAGGATCTTGTTCTGCCGCTTGGTCTGGTGCTTGCCCGTGATCTTCCGATCAACGAGTCCCGAGATCTTGCTCAGCGCCCCGTCGATCGAGCCGCCCTTGACTCCGGTCAGCAGCGAGTTGAGCAGGTCGGAGATGATCGCCCCGTTCTTGCTCTGGGCGTGCTTCTTCCCCTCCTTGTCCGCGCCCTTGGCCGCAGCCTTCGCGAGGTCGCCACCACCCTTCGTTGCCTGCGCGACGATCGACGGGTCGGCGATGCCGATCGCGTATCCCTCGCTGAACCAGCGACCGAGCTTTGCGGCCTTGCGAGACGGCGAGTGCGAGTCCTGAGCGTGCATCGCGGCGGCGTGCGCCGCATTGGCCATCGCTGCCGCGGCGTACTGCGCGGGGCCAGTCCACTTCGCGATCCCGCTGGTGTACCCCGAACCGAACGACGAGCCAGCCGACGAACCGAGCCCCGCGGACTGTCCTGCAGCTCTACTCGCTGCGGCGACCAGCCCCTGCACGCTGCTCTTCGCGGCGTCGAAACCCTTCGCCCTCAGCAGCACACTGACTTCCTTCGGAGTCAGGTCGAACTGCTTCTGCAGGGCCGCGACCTCGGAACTGGTGAGAGCGACACCGTTCGCCTTGTAGGCCGTGACCACCTGCTGGGGCGTCGCACGGACCTGTGCGAGGTAACTCGCCAGCTGCCGGCTTGAGAGCGCCACGCCGTCGAGGCTGACCACCGAACGCAGCTGCTTGAACTCCAGGAACTTGCCCAGGTCACCGAGCAGCTGCCTCGCCTGGTTGGCGGTCTGCGGTGCCCCGTCGAGCTCGACCTTCGACTGCACCTTCGCCGGAAGCTTGTGCAGTTGGGCCACCGTGATGCCCAGCGACGACGCGAGATCGCGAACGCTCGCGTTGTAGCCGTCCTGAACCTGCGCACCGGTGCCGAGTTCGGTCTTGAGGGCCTTCGCCGCGTCCGAGTATGACTTCGACGCCTTCCCGCCAGCGGCGTAGAGGTCGTTCGCCGCAGCGATGGCCTGGTTCCGCTCCTGTGCGGTCTCCGTGCCGTCGGCCTGGGCAGCCGAAACCGTCTTCATGTCCGCGGCGTAGGTCTTCGCGTTGATCGATCCGGCCGTGAACGCCGCCTGTACTGCATCGCCCCACGCTGCGAAGTCCTGGGTCGCCTGCGCCCCGACCGTCGACATGTCGGTGCTCCACGTGCTCCAGGAGCTGATGGAGGCAGCCTGGTCCTGGGCGGCCTTGAACGAGTCCAGCGAAGCGGTGAGCCCGTCGAGGGCCTTCTGCGCTGCCTTGATCGCCCCAGGGTCCCCGGCGTACGCGTCGGCCTGCGTCTTCGCCGAAAGTCCCGTCCGTGTCGTGACCGCGGCCTGCTGTCCGGCAGTGACCTTTCCGCCCAGTGCCTGCGTCTTCGCGTCCTGGTCGAGCAGCTTGTAGTCACCATGCGCCTTCTCAAGCGACGTGATGAGGCTGTCGACCGAAGACTTGTCGACCTTGACCTTGATGCCCTCGGCTGTCTGCACCTGCAGCGCCGACATGTCCGACGTGGCACCCTCGACGCGCTTCGCCAGCGAGTAGATCAACCCGCCCGCTCCACCGACAGCGGCCCCCCACGGGCCACCCACGGAGAACCCGACGGCCGCTGCACCGAGGGTCGTCTCCAGACCCCCGACCGCGGTGTCCGCCTTGCCGATGCCCTGAGTCAGCGCCACCATCCCGAGCGGTCCCGCGGCTGCGCGCGCCACTTCGCCCATCTTGAGAACGGCGAGACCGGCGGCAGTCGACCGAGTTTCCGTGTCACGCAGGGCCGAGGTCCAACCGACCAGCCCGTTACGGCCGAGGCTGTTTCGCATCGACGTTCCGAACCCGACCATGCTGATCTGCAGCTTGCCGATGATCGGGTAGAACAGAGCCGCCTGCAGAGCCGCCGACTTCAGCGGACCAGGGAGCGAATCCACGGCGTGAGCTACATCGCCGATCAGATGACCGGCTGCCTCCAACGTGGGGTGGCTCTGGTTCAGCTCGTCCGCGACCTTCGCGAACCCGTCGGCCATCTTCGGCAGCAGCGGCAGCAGCGCCTTGATCCCAAGCGCCTCGAGCGAATCCTTGGTCCGATCGAGTTCGACAGAGAAGGTCTTCTGGGTCTTGGCCCAGGTCGAGATGTCAGATCCGCCACGCTTGGCGGCCTCCGAGATCTCCCCGACGCGCGTCTTGAAGCCGGCCATGTTCTCACCAGAGAGCTGCAACGCGGTGTTCATGCCGGTGGCGCCGCCGAGCATCCGCTTCAGGGCGTCGGTGAAGGTCTGAGCCGCCGGCGACCCGGAGGTGAGCAGCTGGTTGAACCCTTGGGTCGACTTCACCAGCGACAGGAACTGCGTGCCCATCGCGGCCTGGGACCCGCCGAGCCCGTTGACAGTGTCCTTGTAGTCCTTCATCCCGACGGAGCCGTCAAGGAACCCCTGAGACACCTTCGCCAGGCTCGGCGGCATCGACTTCAACATGGCCTGCAGGTCCTGTGAGGCCGACTTGCTCTTGCGGAACGCGTCGAGCATCACCAGGCCGGACTTGCCCATGTTCTTGCCGATCGCGTTCACGACCAGATCCAGCGTCCCCGTCAGCCCACGCTTGCCGAGGTTCTTCGACAGGTCGGTGACGTTGATCCCGAGCTGCTGCATCTCCTTCGAGGCGACCTGGTTCGGCGCCGCGAGGTTGCGGATCGTGTTCGCCAACTCCTGGGTCGCCTCATCGGCAGAAGTCCCGTGCTGGGTCAGCGTCGCGATCGCGCCGCCGACTTCTGCGAACGAGATCCCAGCTGCTGAAGCAGACGGCAGCACCGAGGCCAGCGAGCCGGCGTAGAGCTGCATCGTCGTCTTCGCCGCACCCGAGGCCGCAACGAGCTCGTTCGTGATGTTCGTGGCATCCGATGCCTTCGCGTGGTATGACGTCATGATCGACGTGACCGCGTTCGTCATCGTCGCCATGTCCACGTTCTCTGCCCGTGCACCCTCCGAGGCGATCTTGAGCACGTTCAGACCGTCGGCCGCGCGGTAGCCGGCCTTCTCGATCGTGTACATGCCCTCAGCGAGATCGTCTGCCGAGGTGCCGGTCTGGCCGGAGATCTTCAAGATGCCGTCCGAGACACCCTTGATGGCGGACTGAGCCTCACCGCCCGCTGTAACGAGCAGGTTCATCGCGGACTGGAAGTTGGCGGCGGTCTTCACGAACTCGCCGGCGTACTCACCGACGCGCTCGGCGACGAACATCGCCGCTCCGACCTTCGCGATCCGCTCGAAAGTCTTGCCCATGCCGGTCGCGGTCTTGGAGACATCTGTGAACCGAGCGCCCATGGTCTCGGCGGCGGATGCGGTCTTCCCGAACTCGGAGCGCGCAGCAGCGCCGTTCGCCGTGATCGCGATCCGCACGGGACGACTGGCCATCAGCGGTGCTCCTCTCCAAAGGGCGGTGTGACGCGGTGCTCAGACGGGACGCGCGAACGCGCCGCCGGTCACTGACTGGCGGCGCGTTCGCGCACGGTGTGGAAGGCGTCGCGCTCGACTTGCGACAGGCGCTTCCATTCACTCGACGGCTGGCCGGTGGTCAGACACCAGGCCGCCATCTCTTCGGCTACTGCTCGGGCTGCTCGGCGCCTTTTCCCGCTTCGGTCTCCGGCTTGCCCAGCGGCTGCGGCTCGTCGGGATCGTCCTCGTCCTCGGCGTCCGGCGCGAAGTAGTCGTCGAGCTCTCCCACGGGCAGCTCGAGCACGAACTTCTTCGCGTCGGCGACGCTGAGGCCCTCACGACGCTTCAGCACGAAGATCGAGTTCCGCTTGAACCAGTTGACCGTCGCCGGTGTGCTGCCCAGGAAGGCCTCCCAGCGGTCGATCTCTTCCTGCCCGTTGACGGAGTCCATGACCTCGCCGAGAGTCATGGTCGGGGCGGCAGGCTTCGGGGTCGGGGTGTTGCTCTTGGTCATGGCACTGTCCTTCTGGTGTTGGGGAAACGGATGTCGCGGACGAGCTCAGGCGAGCCCGCGCGCGACGAGGAGACGGTTGATCTCGGCCTCGAGGATCAGAGGCGCGAGGAACTGCATCCGCGCGTCGGCGGACTGCATGAACATGGCGGCCCGGATGTGGTGGGCCTTCCACCCGTAGTTGATCGGACCGGCGTACGGGACCGACGTGCGACCAGCTGAGACCACGGCCTTGGCCTTGGCTCGGTTGCCCCGCACGTCGGCCCGTAGCCGACCCGTCTCCCCAACGGGCGCGTGGGCCTGGATGATCTGTGCGCTCTGGGTGGCGATCTTGGCCATCGCATTGCGCAGGTCCATCACCTCGATGCCCATGCCCTCCAGGGCACGCACCGTGGCGCTTAGACCTTCGACGCGGACGACGGCGTACGCCATGACGATCAGACCTCCAGGCTGGGACGTCAGCTTCCGCTGGACGTCTTGAAGTTCGACGGGCCGATGCCGTCGGGGATCTCCCAGCTGGCGCTGAACGTCTGGCGGCTCTTCGCGGAGGCGTTCGCGTCGCCGCCGATGAAGTCGCCGTCAGGAGCCGCGATCACCGCGTCGAACTCGATCTGCGGGTTGGTCGGCGACGCGGTGGCGCCGCCGTACGGGGCGAGGACGACAGGCACCGTGGTCCCGGCCGCCGAGATGATCTTCATCTGCAGCGACTCGGACGAGAGATCCTGTCCCGCGGTGAACTGGAGGGTCCAGTCCTTCGAGCCACCAGCCGCCGCGGCGGCAAAGGTGACGAAATCGGAGTCGCTGTCCGCTGCGGACAGCTTCGCCGAGGAGATCTCTGCGGTGAACGCGTCACCGTCGATCTCGATGGTCATCAGGCGCGTGCCGAGAGGCAGAGTGCCGGCCATGTTGCTACCCCTTTCCGGGCATGAAGAAAGCCCCGGGGCGGCCGCCTCGGGGCTGGATGCTGGTGCTGCTGTGGGTGGTGCTGGGTGCTACTTGCGCCGGCCTCGGCGGGACGGCTTCTCCGGCGCGGCCGGCTGGCCGTGCCGCAAGAACGGGGACTCGACCTCGCGGGCCTCGCGATTGCCCGACAGGTGCCACTCCCGGACACCGGCGGCCTTCGCCTCGGCGGCCGCCTTGAGCCGGATTTCAAGACCCTCGGGCACCTCCTCGGTGCACACGCGCAGCTGGGCGGCCTTAACCGCCTTCACGACCTGGTCCGAGTAGTCCGCGGCCTTCTCCCCAGGGTTGTCGTCGGCTGCCATGGGTGGGGTGTTCTGCTCCTCGTTCACGGGAGCTCCTTTCCGGATCAGATGAGAGGGATCTGGGCGGCGACCTCGATCGCCACGCCGGGATAGATCTGGTTGCCAGCCTCGACACCCTGAGGGCTCGCCACGTTGACCACCCAGAACAGAGCCGACGGGGCGATCGCTGCGGCGATCTGCAGGATCAGGTCGTTGATCTGCCCGACCACGACGTCGTTGTCCGCACTCGGCACGGCGACGAGCACAGTCATGTGCAGGACCGCGTTGCCGAAGTTCAAACCCTCGTCGTCGAAGCTGAGATAACCGTTGGCGATCGAGGGCAGCACTTCGATGAACGGCGGTGCGACCGGATTGAGTACGAAGGCTGAGACGTTATCGACCGGGAGCACGTGGTCGGCCATCGTGATGGTGGCATCCGAGAGCAGGTCGACCAGCGCTGTGAAGGCGCCATCGATGCTGGTGCCCATCAGCCGACCCAGAACTTCGCTGAGATCCACGGCGCAAGCACGGGTCGCGCTGCGGCGAGCGGATCGCGCGCGATCCGGATCGGCGTCGCGGCAGTGCCATCGTCGGCGGCGAACTGCTGGTTGACGATGCCGTTCGGGGCGGCGTCTTGGTTGTACAGCTGGACCGCCGTCAGAAGGTGGGCGCGATCGAGGATCTCTTCGGGCACCTCGACATCTCCGACCTCGTGCGTCACCAGGGTTGCGGCCTGCGTGATCAGATCGGTCAGATCCTGGTCTGTGACGGTCCCTCCCGCGCCGACCTTGCGGCGCAGGAGGGCAGCGTCGAGAGCCATCGTCAGCTCTCGGGCTCGGCGTCGGTGCCCGGCTCGGGGCCGGCCGGCTCACCGGCGTCTGGAGTGTCGCCAGCGCCCTCACCGTCGGCGGCGTCGGCGGCGGCGCCCGTCTGCGACGCCTGCGCGTCATCGGCCACGAGCGCCGCGACCAGGTCGTGGTTCTTGCGACCGGCAGGAACGATCTTGCGGTCGTCCTCGCGATCCTCGTTGCGCTTTGCGATCTCGGCCTTGAGATCCTTCGCGTTGAGCGAGGCGTACGCGGCGCCCGGCTCGTCGCGAGCGTCACGGACACGGAACTGGGAGCTCGCCTCGGCCGGCGAGAACAGGTCCGGATGGTCCTTGAGCAGAGCGTGGCTCTCCTCGACGCGGGTGACGCCCTTCCTGATGCGGGTCGGCGCGCCCTCGTAGTCGACGATCGCCGTCTTGTTGGCCACGAATACCTCAGCCATGTCTGCCTCCTTCGGCTTGACGGGGTGGGTGGAGCGGTCGGCCCCGGGCGGAATCAACGTCCACCCGGGGCCGCCCGGTCAGGGGCGTGCTGACGGGGTCAGCTGGCCTTGATCTGCAGGGTCCGCAGCGCCTGGGGCACGAGCACCTTGGACCCGTTGAACCACCAGGCGAAGATGCCGCGCTGGCCGGTCGGGCGACCGTTGGCGCCGAAGACCTGCGGGACGAGCTCGACGCTCATGCCGATGCGGTCCACGATGATGAACCCTCGCTGGAAGTCGCCGTAGACGGCGACCTTCTTCCCAGCGGTGAGAGCGAACGCCGGAATGGCGCTGGCCTCGTTGACCGGCTTACCGAGCAGCCGCTGACCCTTGTCGTCGGCCAGCGCCGCCCAGATGTCGCCGTCTTCGTCGAGGCCGCGGACCGCGTCGTAGAACGAGTCCTCGGCCAGCCACTGCGCGTTGTTGCGGAAGCGGTGCGGCAGGGCGTTCTTCACCGCGAACAGGTCCGTGCGGGCCAGGGCGGTGGCCGAGCCGGTCTGCACGAGGTTGGTGGCGCCGGTCAGGACGCCCTGGGGCAGGGTGCCGCCACCGGTGACGGCCGTGCCGGCGCCGGTGACGAACGACGTCGCCTCCTCGGTGGCCTTGGCGTCGGCGAGCATCATGGTGAGCTCGTCGCGCAGGGCCGCCCAGGACTGCTCCAGAGCGACCGAGAACGGCACGAACCCGTCGACACGGGAGGTGTCGACGACCGGCTGGTCGAACGAAGGGCTGTCGTCGTTGGCCTCGTCGGTCTCTCCCTTGCGGGTGACGGTGATGCCGGCCGAGGTGAGGCCCTCCCACTTCTTGCCGGTGATCTGCACGACCCGCGCCAGCCCACGAAGCGGGTTGGTCACACCGTCGTTGGTGAGGATCACTGTCGGGTCGAGCTGGAAGGGCACTGCGTAGCCGCCGTCCTCGTCCGAGCCGAGGGAGAGCGCACGCTGCTCCTCGGCCGAGAGCGGCTTCTTGCTGATCGCCTTGCCGAAGGCCCGCTCGTAGGCCGGCGAGCCGGTCGAAAGGATCCGCTGGGCGAGCACGTCGGGGGCGTCGACCCGCTGGAGCAGGTCGACGACTGTCGCCTGCGCGGCCGAGCGGTCCTCGACGCCCGGGAAGCGTGCCGACTCCACGGCCCGCATCGCGTTCTCGTGCATCAGGCCGTGCAGCTCGTCGAGGCTGCGGGCCTTGGTCCGCATCGCGTTGAGGTCGTACGGGTCGACCACCTTGCGCACGTTGGGAGCACCGAACGCGGCACTGCGAGCGGCCGGCGCGTCGTGCGACTCGCCTGCGGAGGGGTTGTCCGCGATCGAGCGCAGGTACTCCTCGCGCTTGGTCTGCGCCTCGGTGGCCTCGACGTGGCCGGCGCGCTCGGTGGCGAGGGTGTCCCACTCGGCCTGAACGTCGTCGGGCAGCGCGCCGCCGCGGTGCTCGGTGTTGATCTCGGTGAGTCGAGCGTCGATGTCGGTCATCCGAGCCGCACGCTCTTCGATGGTCATGTTCGCCATGACGGTGTCCTTCCTGGACGGGTTGGGTGTGGTTGCCGTGGAGTGCTTGACCGGAGGCGGGTCCGCGGCCTTGCTGCGGGCCGCCTGCTCGGCGGGTGCAGGGGTGGCCTTGGAGTGCCCGGCGTGCGGGTCCTCGGTGGTGCGCTGGCTGGTGCCCTCGGGCTCGGGAGCCCTCGGGGCCGGGGCGCGCGAACCCCGGACGCTTCGGATGGCAGCCTCGTAGGCGACGGTGTCGCGGCGAGCGAGCTGCTCGTAGAACTGGTCCGTGGTGGACCGCAGGCCTGTGACGCCGTTCGTGGCGGGGGAGGCCGGCCAGATGGTGGGCCCGAACTCGATCAGTCGGACCTCGGTGATGGTGCGCTGCGGCAACGCGGCCCACGCGGGGTTGCCGGTGTCCTCCCAGCCGTCGGAGTCCGGCTCGATGAACTCGTCGCGCAGCGGCTGGAAGCGGAACGACTGCCCGTAGGCGCCGCCCGCGAGTGCCGGGGCCAGGTCGCGGTTGTAGGAGGTGTCGAACAGCGGGGTTTCGGCGTACACGCCGCTCGACCGCTCCTCGAGCACGCTGGGCACACCGAGCGGCTTGTCGGCGACGGTGGGGTCGAAGCCGTGTTCGAGGATCACCCGCACTGGCGACTGATCGGTGCGGTTGGTGATCGTGCGCTTGAACGCCCCGGGCGCCAGCCGCTCGATGAAGTGGCCCTCCCAGTAGGAGTTGATCTCGTACCACTCGTTGAACAGCGAGAACTCGCCGACCAGTGTGCCGGGGCCGGCGTCCTGCGGGTCGGTGCCGTCCTCGGCCGGCTCGGCGGCACGCAGCTCGGTGCGGACGTCGCGACTGCGGACGATGTCGATGTCGAGGCGCTGCGGGATTGCCTCGCCATCCAGTGTCAGTGCCTCAGGCATCACTGCCTCCTTGCTCGGTGGGCTGGTTGGTGGTCTGGCCGGTGGGGTTCTCGCCGGGCTTCTGCAGTTGGACGCTGACCAGCCCGGAGTGCTTGAGCTTCGACCAGTCGCTCGTCGTCATCGCGGCGACGACGGAGTCGGGCTCGAACCCGGCGTGGATGAGGCTCTGCATGGTCGTGGCGTCCTGCTGACGTGCCGCCGCGAGATCCTTCATGTCCTCGCGCAGGAACGGGATCGACCGCGGGTCGTGCGTCAGCCGGGCCGGCGCCTGGTTGCCCTGGGAGGCCGGTCGCTCCAGCACGACCTCGAGCGCGGTCGCGGCGCACTCCCACAGGTGCTGCAGCGTGCCGTCACCGAAGCGTCGGCGGGCCGCAGCGAAGTTGCCCGCGTTCAGCGCCGAGCCCTGCAATCCCTCGGAGAAGCCGACCCATGACGGTGGTACGCCGGCATCCGCAGCCAGCCGGGTCTCGCCCTTGGCCTGGACGTCCACGAACGCCATCTGCTGGAAGTCCTTGCCGATAGCGATCGGGTCGGCCCCGCCGCCGAGGAACATCGTCTTGTAGGCGTTGAACCGGCCGCGGTGCTCGTCCTCAAGCATCTGCTTGAACTGCTTGACCTGGTCGACGGTGACCGACGGGTCGAACTTGATCGCCAGGTTCGGCGTCGCGGCGTTCTCGAAGAACTTGAACCGGTGCACCTCCGACGCGCTGTCGGCCTTCACCGTGGTCATCGACGGCGTGATCCACGACATCCCACGGAAGTTCGCGACCGGGTCCGGCAGCGGCGCATAGTGCGCGACCTCGTCGCGGCCGAGCACGACGGTCTGACCGGCGTCGCCGTTCGGCTTGTAGAGGTAGCCGGCGACCTCGACGTCGGCGGCCTCCCACGGGTTCTCCGCATCCTCCAGTGAGCCGAGGAGGATCGTTGTCCACTGCGGGCGGAGCCGGACCATGCGGTCCTCGAACGTGCCGCGCTGGCGATTCCCGCGGCGCAGCCGGCGGCCGAAGAAGTTGCCGGCCGTGGAGGCGTCAAGCTCCATCCGGTTGAGCAGTGCCGACGTACGGGCGCCGTGCCAGGGGAACTCCAGCACCTGCAGGTCCGGCGTACCGAACAGATCCGAGGGACTGCCGTCAGTCGAGCGGGTCCACTGGAAACGCGCCTGCGAGAAGATCTGCATCCGCGCCAC
Source organism: Nocardioides sp. BP30 (assembly GCF_029873215.1). Taxonomy (NCBI): domain Bacteria; kingdom Bacillati; phylum Actinomycetota; class Actinomycetes; order Propionibacteriales; family Nocardioidaceae; genus Nocardioides; species Nocardioides lacus. Next base: position 2,497,762 of record NZ_CP123620.1, read on the forward strand.
GATCAGCGCGAACACCGGCCCGTTCTCGCGGTACGCCTGCTCGACGCTGGTGACGAGCTCCTCGTCGGACAGGTTGCCCCAGCTGGTGTTCAGCAGCCCAGTCTGCGGGTCGGTGAACGCCCCGATCAGCTCGTCGAGGCTCAGACCGCGGGCCTGGTCGGCGGCGGATGGGCGCGCCAGGAGCTGCTCCCACAGCTTCACTGGGTACCTCCTCGTCGACCGGGCCGCGGCTCAGCCGCGGGCAGAGTGGGCCGCTCGAGCTGTGCAACGCCGGCACCAGCCAGCAGAACGCCGGCCACGATCAGCCCGGCCGGGATGCTCAGGAGCAGAACTCCGGTCACCACGGCCAGGAACGCGAGCACCAGAAGGGCGGGTGCGAGCTTCAACAGGTCACCCCCAGAATGCGAATGGTTTCGGCTTGGCCTCGGCGAGAGCGCTTGCGCGCAGCGCGACGGCCACGGACTCCAGCGATGAGATGTCGCCGTTCTTGCGGGCGAATACGCGGCGGTCGCCGACCTTGCGCCAGGTCGCCGAGTCGACGGCGTCGTTCAGGTCGGCGTAGTCGCCGTGTGTTGCACCGCGCCGCTCGATCAGGTCGACGAGATCGGCGCATGCCTGCACGTAGTCGTCGAAGCCGAGGAAGCTCAGCACGACGCCGGCCTTCTCAAGTTCGGGGATCAGGAAGGATCCCGGGCCCTTCTTGTCGATGCCTACCGGGATTCCGCCGCGCTCGACCTGGATGCGCTTGACCTCGGCGACGAAGGTCGCTGTCCCGCTACCGACCCTGACCCGCAGCACCGAGCCGATGTGCGGCGTCTCGCCGGCGAGGATCGCGCCGAGCGAGAGCCACACCTGGTCCAGATCGGAAGCGACGCCCAGCGCGAGTGGTGCGCCTGGCGCTGGCTCTCCCGTCTTGAGCAGAGCTCGTCCCCACGCGCCGGTGGTGAACACCCCGGTCAGCGTGGAGTCGTCCCAGATCCCCAAAGCCTCGCGCTCGAACGCGCCAGCGCCCTTGAGGTTCTTCCGCATGCGGAGCATCGCGCGGGCGGTGGTGTGGTGCGGGTAGGACGGGTTCGCCTTGGCCCACTGCTCACGGTCCATCGGGTCACAACCCGGGTCGGCCGAGAACTCCAGATAGAGGGTGTCGGATGACTCGCCCGAGAGCGCCTCGGTGCGCAGCGCGGTGAAGTGCTCGCTCGGGTCCGACGGCTTGGGCGGGGTGCCCATGTAGAAGATCAGCGGGTTCGGGTGCCGGTTGGTTGTCGGCACCATGTCGTCGGCAGCGCGAGCGGTGAGGATCTGGGCCTCATCGAAGATCAGGATCCCGACCTTCTTGAAGCCTCGGCCGAAGCCGTGCTCCCGGGCGCCGAAGACGATTCGCGACCCGTTGGTGAAGACGATCTCGAGCCGGGCGCCCGAGTCGTAGATCGACCGGACGAACGGAGCGACCTTCGCCTGCTGGCAGATCGCCTTCAGATCGCGGAACGTGTCCGCTGCGGTGGCACCGTGGTGTGCCGTCCAAACCGCGAGCGTCTTGGGCTGGACGATGCACAGCCCGATGACGATCCATCCGACCAGGTACGTCTTGCCGACCTGGCGGGGGATCGACAGGGTGACGGCGTCGGCCGCGAACGTCCCGTCGGCCCGCTTACCGAGGATCGCGCGAGCCGCGCCGTCCTGCCACGGGTCGAAGGTCGCACCGAGCCTGCGGCAGGTCTCGCCGACCGATGGCCATGCAGTCGTCTTGATCCCGGCTGGCCGGATGAAGTACCGGGCCGCCTCGGTGAGCTTCTTCGTAGGAGGCCCGGAGCCCGGCTTGCGGTTGGCCGGCCCGCGTGGATTGCTAGTCCTCGTCCGGGTCGTACTCCTCGTCCGGGAGGTCGGCTGACTCACCGATGTCCGTCCCTTCGGTCTTCGCCGCCCGGATCGACTCGATCTCCTTCGACAGCTGCGCGATCTGGCGATGCATGGCGGCCAGAGCCGGGCCGCCGAGAGTGGCGAGGGACTTGACGGCTTCCTTCCGCTGCCACACCAGGACGTCCTCGTAGCTGCCGTGCTCGATCGCGTCGACCAGCGACTTGACGGGCTTCTTCTTCGGCGGAGCCCCTTGGATCGCGATGGCCCGCTTTGCGGGTGCCTTCTTCGGGGTGGTCGCCGTCTTCGCCGGCGCGCGCTTGGCGGCTAGGCGCTTCGCCGCTGTCTTCTTCACGGGCGCCTTGGCGGCCGTCTTCTTCGTCGTAGCCCGCGCCGCGTCCTGAGCGGTCTCATCCGGCCCGACGGCGCGCAGAGGGCGATTCGTGGCCATCCCTGGGGGCCCTCCTGCCCGACGAAAAAAATCTGGCGTGTGAGTAGAAGCCGACTGCGGCGGTCAGCAGCCTGAGCGCTGGCCCGTCGTTGACCCCGCCCCCGGGGTGGGTCAGAGGACCAGGCGCCGACGCCGCGTCGCTCGCATCCTGTTGCCGCGCTTTGCCGCCTCGCTGAGGTTGCAGCTCAGGTGACTGGGGCCGAGGATCAGCAGACCCGATGGATCGTGACTGATCGAGGCCCGGTCGTCAGGGGCGATCAAGCGTGTGGGCGCCAGACACAGGGGCTCGACGCACTCATGCCACTCGCCTGCGGCCTGTGCCCGCCTCAGCGCCTTGTAGGCGGCGACGTACTCGGCCGTCCGATGCTGCGCCTTCGCCACGATCAGCCACCTCCGAGCTCAGCCGGAATGCAGAGACGCCCGAGACCACTAGGCCTCGGGCGTCTCTATCGCTCGCGCTTCAACCTGTTCCAGGGCGCGCGAGATGTATGCGGGACGAATCATGTCACATCGAGCGTGGCCTTGCCTACCTCTTGCGCGTCACGGCGCTTCGCAACCGCTTCATCTGTCCCGAGCTGACCGGCCGGGCGCCCGACGCGGTCGGCCAGCCAGCGCACGCCGGATGCGTTGTCTCGCCAGCTTCAGCCAGCACATCGACCAGACGCATCTTGCACACCATGCACCGCACCGACGACAGGCGCACCTCCGTGTACAGCTGCCCGGCACCCACGTCCCTCGAGACGTAGGTGCCGAGCTCCGGCCGCTTGCCCACCGCGCATCAGCCGGCTGATGCCGGTCCGTCGTCGTGAACGGGCGTACTACTCGATGCGGCGCGGGCTGCGCAGTGGTCACAGCGACCCGCTTCGCTCGACGGCGCGGTGAGGCACGTGACCGGAGCCAAGTAGTTGTCACAAGGCCACGGCTCGGGCCGTAGGCCGCGTCTCGCTGAGCGTCGTCGGCATCACTTGCCTCCCTGCTCGACGGACGGAAGGCTCAACGCTTCGACGGCATCCCAGAAGGCAACCCAGGCCTCTGCGAGACGCACGGCCGCAGCAGCGGCGTCGGCCCTCGCCTCGTTGCTTGCTTTACTCATGACTGGCCTCCGGACGTACTGGTCGACGGCTGGGCGTACTCCGGGTCGTGGGTCCAGCGCGTCCAGTCGTCGGGGGTGAAGTCGAGGCCGGCTGGTCCAAACACGGCGCTTGTCTCGATGGCCGGGTCCAGTGGACAGATCGGCGTGCACGGGTAGCGGCAGTTCGGCGCGCAGGCGTTCATGATCGCGATGCCCGTCTCGGGGTCGTAGTTCTGCGCCATGTGGCGACCGTTCGCGTCAGCCACGGCCGCCACCCGCCTCGGACGGAAGGCTCGACGGGTCGCCGAGGGCGAGGACGACTGTTCCGGGCTCGATCCCGCCGAACCTGGGATCGCCGCTGTAGACGAACGTGACTACCTTGCGGACGTGCCTCGGATTGCATTCGGGGCAGTTCCAGCGCTGGCACGGTCGCCCCGGGCCGCTGTCGTCGTACTCCCAGAGCACGAGCGTGTCCCCGCGCTGGTAGGCGCGATCGTTCTTGCGAACCTCGAACGTCTTCGAGCCATCGGCCACTGCGTCGAAGTACGGAGCGACCACCTTGAGGATGTGTTCAGTCATGGTCATCTCCTGTGGTCGGGGCGGGCGGAATGTGAGAGTCGTAGCGCCAGGACCAGAGCGTCTTGGGGCCACGCGCAACGTGACCCTCTGTGCGTCTGCCGGACCACTGGCCGCCACCACCCGAAGCGGGCAGCTCGCGGACCTTCGTCCATCCATCGAAGCGGTAGATGCGGCCCTCATGGCGGTCGTTCTGGCTGTAGGCGACAGCTGCGCGGACCTGCCAGTGCGGCCACTGTCGGGCGTGGACCTCGCGCCAGAGCCGGAGCATGACGCGGGTCGCCCACTGCTCACCCGGGGCGGTGCACAGGCGCGCCAGCTCAACCAGCTCACCGCGCGGCATCGTGCAGTCGTCGGAGAACCGGACGGCGCTGCTCACTGTGCTTGCCGACGTCGCGAGACTGATCGGTCGACCGTCGATGTGCAGCACGAACGACTGCTTGCCGAACGGCCGGCTGCATGGCCCGAGGTAGTGGCCCCAGGTCGCGAGCAGCTGGTCTGCCTCTCCGTTCGAGACCTGCTCGACGCCGACGGGCGGGAGCAGTCCAACAGCAACCGGGCGTCCTGCCTTCTCGGCCATCAGAGGCCCCTCTCGGCCGAAGGCTCGATCATCGGCCTGCTCCGATCGGCGTCAGGCCGAGGCTGTGGATCGCATCGGCGAGCTGGTCAGGTCGGACGAGCACGTCACGCGCACGGGATCCGTCGGCCGGCGAGACGATGCCGTTCTCCTCGAGCGTGGTCATCAGCTGTCCGGCCTTCGCGAACCCGACGCGGAGCTTGCGCTGCAGCATCGAGGTCGAACCGAACTGTGTCGAGATCACCAGCTCGGCGGCCTCCCGCAACAGATCCGGATCCGGCGGCGCCGCTGGCCGGGCAGCGTCGAGATCCGCGGCCGTGACCACACCCGACGCCGTACGCAGATCGATGCTGGGGCGCGCCGGCTCGTCGTCGACCTTGTGGCGAGCGGCAGAGTCCAGGACCACATAGTCGGCCGGGTTGAACGTCACCCGCGTCACCCGGTCGCTGCCCTGCTCACGGTGCTCGACCGTCACCTCAGCCTCACGCAGCAACCGCGCCGCGAGCTCGGCAGCATCAGCGGCCGACAGCTCGTCGATCACCGCCGCCTTCCTGCTCTCGGCCTCCGGGTCACGCGCCGGCATCACCGCGCCATGCACGAACGGATCCGACTCCGCGAACTCCACCAACGCGGCCTTCTCCTTCCCGCCGTACGACCAGCACAGCGCGCCGGCGGCGTGCTTACGGACCGCAGCCAGGCGCTCCACCACCTCCGGGTTCAGCGCGATCGACGCCGTCAGATCCGGATGATGCTCACCCACCACCGGGCGCCACTCCGGATACGTCGTCGGGACGATCTCCAAGAACACCTTCTCGACGTCCGGGACGTTCAGCACGACGAACGTCGGCTCCATGCCCTCCAACGTCTCCTGCGACCCAGGCCGCCCAGCAGGCAGACGGACATCGAAGTCCAACGACAGCGACACCTGGCCCGGCGCGTAGTCGTTCTCATCGATCCGGTTCGCCAACGAGCAGACGTAACCCATCAAGCCCTTGCCGCGGCCGTCCGCATCCGAAGCCACGATCACCCGCTCCGGCATCTCGCCGAACTCCGGTCCCGAGCCGTGGTGGTGATCCAGGTCAGGCACCCACGCCGTCAACAGCATGAACGTGTCCGTGGCGACCAGGCGCACACCCGTCGTGTGCTCCTCGATCGCGATCGTCTTGAACAGCTGACCAGGGCCGTCCTTCTTCGTGCTCGCCGCCGCGTACACCGCCAGCCAGGCGTGAGCGAGAGTAGGTCCATCGAACTTCATCGGGCTGCCCCCTTGATCTCGATCGACTGCACCGCCAAGACACGACGCACCGACAGCTCCCACTTGCCGGACTGCAGACCAGCGAGCGCCGCGGCCATGCCCTCGTCGTCGGTGTCCCAGCCCCCGCCGAGGGCGTTCAGACTCGACCGAACGACGCCAGGGCCAACGCCGTTGTAGGTGCGCTGCCAGCCGGTCAGGTCGACGACCGTGTAGATCAGCTCGCTCTTCGGTCGGAACGGCGCTTGCATCGTGGCGAGGATGAACCGCTCGTCACGGACACGGACGGTCCACCAGCGCACGCCAGTACCACCGAGCGGGACGAAACGGATCCGGTCGCCGACCTTGATTCCGGCAGCGGCGGCGCGCACGACGGCGGCCGTGTCCGTGGTCTCAGTCATTGGTCGCCACGTCCCCTCGCGCAAGCCAGCCCTCGCGAGAGTCCCCGAGACGAGCATCCATCTGCTCTTCGGTCTCGGGCCACAGGTGCATGTCGTGCACCAGGCGCAGGTACACGCCGTGCCACCAGGACCGGATCCGCTCGTCGGGGTGCTTGTAACCGAGGATCTCGACCGCGTGCATCAGGTGCATCTGGAAGTGATGCGGGACCTCGTCGAGCGAACGCAGGTAGTCGGTCACCCGCTGGTCCATCGCAGCGCGCCACGGCATCCCCGGGAAGGACTCGATTGCCGGGCCAGTGAACGAGCCACCGCCCACCGCACCGGGATCCGAGAGCACGACGCCGTCGAGTGCCGACAGCAGGATGCACCGTCGATACCAGCGCAGCACGAACTTCGTCGGGTGGTACTTCGGCAGGCCGTCCGGACCGCGGACGGCCGTCAGCAGCACGGTCTGCTGCATCATCGGCAGCTCGGCGAGCCAATCCTGCAGCACGCTGCTCTTGGCTCGGGTGTCGATCGTCGTCATGCTGTCTGCTCCTTCGTGTTGGCCCATCTCTTGATGGCGTTCTGCTTGCTGGACCCGTACTCGGCAGCGATCTGCTCCCACGAGTAGGCAGGGCCGTCCGGGTCGTTCAGGGCGCGCGCGGCATCACCCAGCGCCACGCCGGTCAGGCGACTGATCTCCTTCAGCGCCGACATCGCCTCGAGGTCGCCGCCAGCCGCGCGACGAACCAGGCCACGCAGCTGGCGGCCCACGAACGCCGTGATGTCCGGGCACTCGTACGAGCGCTTCCGGCGCCTTCGTCGAGGCTTCGATGCGGCCAGCGGGCGGGGGACGATCAGGCGGCAACCCAGGGTTGCCGCGCTCAGGACGTGCATCCCGCCGGCGGACTGGCCGCTCACCGCACTAGTCCCAGAACGTGAGCGGCCTGCTCGATCTGGTCCCACAGCGTGCGGTCGCCGCTGTGCCGGTCGGGGTGGGCCGCGGCCTTCGCCGCCCGGTGGTAGCGGGCGAGCGCGATCGCGTCCGTCGAGCCGGGAAGCCCCGTCGTAGCGCCGGCGTCACGCTCCGTGCGGCCGTACTTCCAGAGCAGCGCGAGCGCTTCGTCTCGGGTCATGTGACTGGCGGGCATCGCCCGGCCGGCCGGGAGCGCCTTGAAGCCGGTGTACTGCTGACCGGTCTCGGTCGCGCCGTACCGGTCGACCGCGCGCAGCGCCTCCAGGGTCAGCGCGATCGCGCGGGCGTTCTCCTGCCAGCCAGGCCGATTGGTCCAGCTGTGCGCGTAGGAGTCTGCGCGGTAGAGCATCGGCCCGTGCTTGGCGCTCTCGAAGGCGACGACCACAGCAGGCGTCTCGGCCTTGGCATTCGCGCGGAGCTGACCGTCAAGGCGGATGTCCTGCTCGCGGACGTCTACCTCGATTACGACGTCGCGGCCCTTCAAGTGCTCGATCTCGCGGCCGAGCAGCGCGAGCGTCTGCGACCAGGTTGCGTCGAACCGTGCACGCTTCCGTGCAGACGCTGGGCGCAGCCACGTACGGTCGGAGAGCGGGCGCGTCGTGTACCTCATCGCTGCCCCCACAGCGTCGTCACGGCCACCGCGCCCGGCGTTGACTCCTCGCACGCCGTCAGCAGTTCGCCGCCCTCGTCGACGGTCACCCACTGGTGGGCGACGTCATCGGCCTCGACCGGGTCAGCGCCCGTCGGGTGGGCCTCCTCGTAGCGGTTGACCGCCGCGGCAAACGCCGCCCGGTCCTGGTGCCCGTCGCCCGTGATGTTGCCGTTCTCGTCCTCCACGAATGGGAAGGACTGCCCGGGCGGACGCTCACGCGGCGCCAGCGGATAGGTCATGACTTCGAGTCCTCTCGGGTCAAGTCGTTCTCGACGCGGATGTGCAGCAGCAGGAGTCGCCAGTCGGCGCCGGCGTAGGTCGCCGGGCAGTGAGAGCACGACCCGAACTCGGCCTCTGGATCCACCACGAGGCCCTTGTGGTTGCAGGTCGGGCAGGTGTTGTACGGCCGGTACGCGCCCGGGTCCCACCCGAGAAGCACCCGAGCTCGGTGCCACCAGCCCGACAGCAGGAACTCAATGCAGTGCCACGAGCAGCACCACTCCGTCTCGGGGTCCCAACTCCAGCGCAACGCGCGGCAGTGCTGGGCCTGCGGCATCAACGCGTGCAGTCGACGCAACTTCGCCTTCTCCAGCGACCCGCGAACCCGGCGCGTACCGACCCACCTCGCCGCCGGCAGCTGGCCGCCCAGGTACGTGATCCAGCCCGCCGCCATCCGATCGATCTCCGCGAGCAGATCGAACGGCCCCAACGGGAGAGCAGGCTGAGAGTGCGCGACACTTCCGGCGTGCGAGCCAGCGCCGCCGCTTGAGTCAGCACCGAACGTCAAGAGCTGATCGATCAGCGAGCCCACCCGGAACCCATGAGGAACCTGCCACGCTGTGCCCGACGGCGCATCGAACGTGAACACCTCCCGGTGCTCATAGGACTCGGTCAGCTCACGGACCATGTCGTGGACATCGAGTTCGGTGTTCAGCGTCGTCATGCCGCCACCGGCCAATGCCCGCCGTCGTCGTCGAGACGGACGGATGCGAGATCGGGGCCGCACCACAGGATCGAGACCGGGACCTCGCGCGGGTCGTCCCGCTGCGAGACCAGCCAGCCCTGGTCGTAGGCCTCGGCCCGGTTCGACTCGATCCGGCCGTGACAGCCCGACGTGCCCGACCCGCACAGCAGCAGCAAGTTCGCGGCGCCGTTGGTCTCCGGTCGAGACGTGCCACCCATGCCACGGGGCCGGCGGTGGTGGAACGAGTGATCGGCAACCCACCGGTCAGCCGACCGGAGCCCGACCCCGCACAGCTCACAAGAGCCGACCGCCCGGGCGATCACGATCTCGCGGGTCTGCTGCGTAGGGCCCGTGTCACGAGGCCGGCGAGCAGCCTTCACCACGGCACGGTTCCGGGCGGCCTTCCTGGTAGCCGCCAACGGCTTGCCCTGCCGCAGCGGCGTCTTCCGCACCAACGCGGCACGTCGAAGGCTCACTGGGCCACGACCCGATCCGCCGCAGCAACGACCTGCCCGAACGCCGACCACGCAGCGTCGAGCGTCATCCCCGCCTCACGCAGATGCCGCTCGGCCTCGTCGATCCCAGCCGCCCGGCGCAGCGCCTTGAGGGCCGACAGGGCGGTCGTGTACTCCGCGATCGCCCTCGTCACGTCGTCCGCCGCGGTAGCGGCCTGGCGCGGCGTCGGGAGCCCCTCGACGGGCCGGTTGGTGTCGGTGGTGCTCATCGGTTCTCCTCGAAGGTCGTGGTCACGGGCGGGTTCAGGCGTGCGGCATCCGGCCGTCGGTGGTGTCGTTGGCGGACGGTCACGACACGTCCACCCCGGTGGCGCGCTGCCGGTCCTGCTGCCACCACTGCGAGTGGCGCAGGCGGGCAGTCCCACAGGCGCGGCAGGGCTGATCCGTGCCCTCGGGGTGGCGGCTGCAGAACGGGGAAGGTGGCGCGTTGGAGGTGTCGGGATCGGTTCCGGATGACCTCACCCAGCCCGCGCCCTCGCGCTCCCTCTCGCCCTCTCCCGCTCTCGCTCTGCTCTCTCCCTCTACTACCCGGAGCCGCTCCGGAGACGTTCCGGAATCGCTCGCGAACGGGGGAGGTGGAGGCGGGATGTCCGAGACGCCCGGCCGGTCCACACGCGGCCAGTCGACGATCTCGAAGAACGTCTCCTCGCCCACCGCGTACAGCACCAGAAACCCGGCGTCGTCCAGCTGCAGCAGGTGCGCGTCGATCACGTCCTCCGTCACCGACTGCGTCAACGGGTAGACGTCCGCCATGATCAACCGCGGCTCCGCCGGACCGCGGCCCTGATCGTCCGCCGATGCCTGCAACCCGATCGAGGTGAACCTCACCGCCGGATCCAGCGCCACCCACTTCCGGCGGCGCCACAGCTCCGCCCTGATCGTGCGCTGCCTCGTCATACCCATTGCGCAGCCCCTCGCTGATCGCCCTCAACACAGCCGGCCACCCATCGGCAGCGACCAAGAAGCACTCCGTGAACCCACGACCGCCCGGCAACAGCCAGCGCGCATCGGCCTCGGAGGCGAACGCGCGGCCGAACCGCGCCCTGAACACCTCAAGCAGCGACCGCTCCACACACGCCGCGGTGTGGTCGAGCAGCATCAGCACCTCGCCACCCGCCGCGATCAGCGACCGCACCCGCGACATCCGCCACGCCCGACCGACCTTCACCACACCCAGGTCGGGCCACCGGATGACGTAGGTCATCGCCAACCGCGGGATCACGCCGACACCTCGCCGTCGAGGAGGTCGAACAGGCCGCCGTCTTCGCCCTGGCCACGCACCGCAGCCACGGGGTCGCGGCGACGGTCGATGCGCTGGCGGATCAACGGCAGGTAGTCGGCCTCCCGCTCGATCGCGATACACCGGAAGCCCTCAAGCAGGCACGCCTCGACCGTCGTGCCCGACCCCGCGAACGGCTCCAACACCGTGCCACCCGACGGTGTGACCAGCCGGGCCAGCCAACGCATCAGATCGATCGGCTTCACGGTCGGGTGCGCGACGCCATTCACCCTCACCCGCTCGGCGCTATCGGCCTTCGCTACATAGAAGAACCGCGACGCGCCGCCGAGGTCGTCGTACTCGGCACCGGTCGCCGTCACACCCCATCCGTCGCCAGCTGCGGCGCCGCGCGGACTACCGGCACGAGACCGGGATTCCCCGCTCTGCTGATCCAGCACGGAAGCCTGCGACTCGTCCAGCACGACGTTGGCCGGGAAGCGGCCCCCAGCATGTGGGACTGATCCAGCCCGGGACCGGTTGTCCGTCCCGTAGACGCTGTTCTCGCGGCTGCCCGCGTGCTGCACGCTGGCGTACTTCTCCGCGAGCTGTGAGTCGTGGGCCTCGATCCGGCAGCCGTCGATGTTCAGCGCGCCAGTTCCGTAGGCAAGCACGTTCGCGGCAACCGTGCCGGCGAGCGGCTTGCGGGCAACCACGATCGGCTCGAACGCCGGCTTGAGTGCCGTACCCCAGCCCACCCACGGGGTGGCCTCACTTACAGCGGCGGCATCCCCAGACGCCGCAGGCGCCGAAGCCGAGCCACTTGCCATCCCATCCGCCAGGAACCGGCTTCCGCCAGCTCCGTAGCCATGACCAGAATCGCCGTCCCATCGCTTTCCCTCCGTTGCCGTTGTTCGGTACTTGCCGTGATTCGGCGAGGTCGCGTCCATTCCGCCCTGCGGAACCCCGCGCGCGGCCTTGTCGATGGCCTTCGAGACGTCCAACGACTTCGGGAAGCCCGACCCGTACATCCACGCGATCGAGTCACGGATCTCGAACCCGGCGTCCTCGACCGCGGCAGCGAGGCGGTGCCAGGTCCGAGTGCCGCCGAAGGCCAACATGTGACCGCCGGGACGGAGTACTCGAAGGCACTCGACCGCCCAGAGCTGGCACCACTCGCCGAACGCGCGCATCTCCACGGCTCGGACATTGGGGAACTGCCCGCCGTCTTCGCACAGGCACACCGCGACCTTGGCAGTACCGTCACGTCGGCCGCGACGAGTGCCCTTGCAGCGCAGGCACTTCGGGTTGGTCGACCCGGTGAACGATGGCAGTCCGCGGGTCTGCGCGATCCCGCCGCCCTTGAAGCCGGCGTCTGCGTTCACGTCGGTCTCGCGCCACGGGGCGTCCCAGTCCCGGCCCATGAACTCGAGGCCGTAGGGCGGGTCCGTCACGACAGCGTCGACCGAATTGCTTGCGATCGCGGGCGGCGCGTAGCCCAGCCGGTAGTCGTAGCCGAGGGTGTCGGCGGTGAGCACGTCGAGGCTGTCGCCCTGAAGCAGCGTCACCAGCTTGTCCTGGTAGAACGGCGTCGTCACGATGCCGTCCTCAGGTGCTCGCTCGCGCCAGGCCGGTCAGGGTTCGCCCGCGCGACGAGGCGGGAGTACAGCTCGTTGAGACCGTGGCGCAGACACCACCGCTCCAACGCCTTTCGGCTCACCTTGAGCCGAGCACACGCATCGACGACCGTGCCCGCCTCGTCGTCGATCTCCTCGAGCACCTCAACCCGAGTCGGGGGCCTAGGGCGCCACTCGACCGCCGGCCGTGCCTTCGGGTCATCGAGCTGGTCGTCGTCCCACGCCAACGGCGGGGCGTAGCCCTTCGCGAGCGCCATCTTCCGCTGACGCTCGTGGACCTTGACCAGGTAGCGCTGCGTCTCCTCGGGGTCGACCGGGACCTGCATCGACAGCTCGTCGTACACCGCAGCCACCCGCGCAGCGGTGGAGCGGAACACCTGGCCGTACATGCCCGTCGTCATGTGGCCCACCCGCGAGGGGCTGACGCCGAGCAGCGGCGCGAGATCGATCGTCGTCCACCCCAGCGCAGCGAGCGCCTGCAAACGCCGGGCCGTGCCCAGCGATGAGACCATCAGCGGGGCGCCGCCCGCGAGGTAACGCCGCTTCGCGTACGACCTCGCCCGAGCAGCGTTCCTGGCCCGCTTCTGGGCCTTTGCCTTGTCCTCGGCTGCCTGCGCTGCGATATCCGCCGGCGTTGGCCATCCCTCGGGCTGCGTCGCGGCGAACAGCACCCACTTGCGGGCCGTCGTGCACTCGACGCCGGCGAGGCGGCCCATCTCGACGTACGACGCACCAGCAGCGCGAGCATCCAATGCCGCGCGCACGACAGCGAGACTCGTCCGGATCTTCATGAGCGGAACCCGATCCGCTTGACCTCGGCCAGCAGGTCAGCCGACGGCACCCACGGGCCGAGCTTCCCCGCTGCCGGCACCGGACGTACCAAAACCCGAGCGTTGGCGAACCGCCAATGCGCCCGAGCTGGCAACGCCCAGGGCGAGCACGAGCGGCGGCACTGCTCCACCGAGTGGATCTCCACCAGCTCGGCGACACCGATCACCGCACCCAGCGCCCACTGCGCGCCAGCACGCGGGACACCGACCGGCGGCTCGTAGCCCAGCAGCTGGCGCACGGTCGAGAGCGCCGTCGCCTCGATCGCAACCTGCTGACCTGAGTGGATCAGAAACGGTCCGCGGTACGGCGTCGCCGACGACCGGTTCTCCACGTCCTTCGCGTTCGAGTCGGCGAAGAACGCGCCAGCCCACGGCTGCCGGATCGTGAGCGCCCTCATCGCTCGTCACCGCCGTCGATGGTCACCGTCGAGACGTTGAGATGTGGGTCGTCCATGAACAGGTGCTGGAGCAGCGGGACGTTGGACCACAGGACCTCGGTGCGCTCGCCAGCGCCGTTGTTGGACTGGCCGGTGTAGGCGCGGATCTCGTGCCGGTGCCACCCGGTGTACAGCTCGTCATCGTAAAGCGGCGAGGCGTAGCCCGAGAGCATCACCATCGCCTTGCAGGACCTCAGCGCCTCGGCGAGCTCACGATGCTCGGGCTCGTGCTGCATCTCGACCTGATAGCCGGTCCGGCAGCGGGTGTCGCCGAGGTACGGCGGGTCGACGTACAGCAGCGTCTCCGGGTCACGGCCGTACCGGTCGATCAGCTCGAGCGCGGGCAAGCACTCCAGCGAGACGTTGCGCAGGCGGTCCGCCGCGGCGGCGAACCTGCCGACGTAGCCGGCAAGCGTGACCGGCATCCCGGACCCGCGACCGCGGGTGATCTCGTGGTAGCGCCACCCGGTCGGACGAAGCTGACCGCCACGCCCCTGGGAGAGCTTCACCCACACCCGCCAGGCGCGCGTGAGGTCGTCATCGGTGTCGATCGGCCACGAGGCCTCGTACTCCGCCCGGCTGTGCGGGGTGAGCGCCGCCAGCCGCTCGAGATCCTCAAGACGGTCGCGCAGCACTCGCCAGAACGTCATCACGTCACCGTCCAGGTCGTTGACGCACTCGAAAGCCGCTGCCGGCTTGGCGCGCAAGACGGCGAGGCTGCCGGCGAAGGGCTCGATGTAGCCGCGGTGCGCCGGCATCAGCGACACGATCTCGTCAGCGATCGAGTTCTTCGAGCCGTAGTAGGCGAACACCGTGCTCACGCCGACACCGCCCGTGGCTGCCAGTCCTCGTGGTGCTCGAAGGACACGCACTGGATCAACAGGCGTCGGGTCGCGGTGTCCGACTCGGCGTACCACTCGCGCTGGCCGGGCTGGCTGTACCGGCGCTCGGTCGGCTTGGCCTTGAACGCGTCGCAGACCCGCTCGAAGTCGGTTCGGTACCGGATCCACGTCGTCATGGACGGGCGGCGGTCGGTCGGGCGCTGCCCGTCGATGTGCAGGTGCAGCGGGTCGATGCCGAGGTCGGCGAGCGTGTCGACGACCGCCTTGATCTCAGCGATCGGCGTCAGCACGATCAGGTCAGAAGGCATGGACTCTCCTCAGGCGGCGCGCTGGTCGGCGCGCTCAGTCAGGTGGGGATGGGTGGCTCGCCAGGCCGGCGAGAGGTGGATCAGGGCGTCCCGGAACAGCGGGCGCGGATGCTGCTCGGCGTACTCCGCGATCTCGGTCGCGTAGCCCTTGGTCTCGGCCTCGCACGCCAGCTCCCACGTGTGGGCCAGCAGGTGCCAGTGCTCCCAGCAGAACCGCACCCACGGGTTGCAGCGAGACAGCGAGGCCATCGACTCAGGGCTTCGTATGGGTCAGGCCCCGCACTGCAGCGGGATCAGAGGGACGACGTTCGAGGGCAGGGCGTCGATCGCGGCGTCGACACGGCGCAGACCGGCGTTGAGGCGGGCAAGGATCGCGGCCTGCTCGATGGCCTCGACCTCCGACACCAGCCGCAGGCGGTTCTCCGCGCCACGGGCCTTCAGGTCCGCGGCCAGCTGGATGCCGGCGGCGAGCTGCTCGGCGGTGTCCGGGTCGACGACCAGCAACACCAGCGGGCCAGCGGTCGACACCGCGACGTCGGCCGGGACCTGGTCGTCGGTCGGGGTGGAGTAGAAGTCGTTCATCAGGACTCCTTCGAGAAGGTGGACGTCGGGCGGTCGAGGACCACACCGATCACGACAAGAAGGGCGATCAGGGCGAGCGGCAACCAGAGGCCGGCGACGAGCACGTGCCACATGACGGCGAGCAGGGCGAACACGGCGTCCTCCCGGGTCACTCGTTGGCGACCTGCGCGAGGAGCTCGCGCTGGGACGGCATCAGGTACTGGCCGCGGTTCGCGCGGTCGTTGGCACGGGCGATCCGGTCCGCTCGGGCACGGGCGGCCTGGACACGAGCCCG
The DNA here is from genome assembly GCF_029873215.1 of Nocardioides sp. BP30. Classification (NCBI taxonomy): domain Bacteria; kingdom Bacillati; phylum Actinomycetota; class Actinomycetes; order Propionibacteriales; family Nocardioidaceae; genus Nocardioides; species Nocardioides lacus. The sequence continues at coordinate 2,513,160 of NZ_CP123620.1, forward strand.
CTCGTCGGCCTCGAGCTCACGGCGGGCGGCCCGGTCGGCGCGCTCCTCCGGCGACAGCTCCGCGTTCCGGAGCCGATTGCGGCGCTTCAACAGCACCTCGTCGACCCGCTTGCGGACCCGCTGCTCCTCGGTGCGGGCCACCAGCGGCACAGGGCCCAGCACCAGACCAGACAGGGTGCCGACCTGGTAGGTCTCATCTACCGTGCGACACCAGCGGGCCGCGGTCTCGAAGTCGGCCGGCGTCAGGTGCGCGAACGCGGCAGCCATGTCATCGAACGCCACCAACACCCGGCCGGCGTACGGCGACGACGGAGCCAGCGCCTGGACCAGCGGCGCGCACCGCCGACACAACCGCAGCTGCGGACCCAGACCGTCGAGCCCCTCGACCACCACCGACAGACGCCGCGTCCGTGCACCACACAGCACGGCGAACCCGGACCGGACGAACGAGCCCGTCTCAGTGACCGGCCCCAGATAGAGGTGAGCCACCGGCCGACGAGGACGCATCACCAGCACCGCACCCAGACGGATCGCCGACACCAGACGCAGCGCCAGCGAGTACCGGGCCGTCATGCCGCCACCACCGACGGATGCCGGGCGACGTCGTCGGCGGACGGCGCGGTGAGGAGCTCCTCGACGCCACCGTCGAGGTCGTCGTACTCCTCGTAGCACCACGTCGTGTGGTCCGAACACGCCAACGCGTGCTCGCCGTACTCCTCGTCCGTCGCACCCGGCATCAACCAAGCCATGTAGCCGCACGAGCACCAGAAGCAGGACTCCGCACGCAGCGGGAACCGGTTCAGCCGGAACGCCCAGCGGATGTCCAGCTCGACGACCGCCTCAGCGCGAGCAACAGCCTTCGCCCGGCGGCGCGCCGCGCCGGAACGCGGCATCGTGTGTGTCTTCGTGACCATCTGACAGCCCCTTTCGGGCAGGACGAGATAGACGACCCCGTGACATCAGGGCGCCTGAGATGGATGGGGGAGAGGCCTGGGGTCAGATAGCCCGGAGCTGTGTCGGCGGAGCCGGGGCCAGATCCGGGTGCTCCTCAGCGCCCAAGCTCGACCGGATCCAGGCCTCGACGTCGGAGGCGTAGTAGACGACGCGACGACCGAGCTTTCCTGACCTCGGGCCCTCGCCCTTGTCACGCTTCCGCCACCAGCGGAGCGTCTCGACAGGAACCCCCGTCTTCTCGGAGACCTCCTCGATGCGGAGGAGCTGGCCGGCCATCACGCCGACACCGGCTCTGTGACGTCCCGGTCGCGCGGGATGAGCAGGTCTAGGACGGAGATACCCAGCCACTCTGCGATCAGGGGGAGCTCGTCGAGGTCGAGGCCTGCCCCGCCACTGAGGCGACGGGAAGCCGACTGCTGGCTGCACTGCAGCACTGCGGCTAGCTCCACACCGGTGCGCTTCTGGCGAGCCATCTCGGCTCGCAGCTCCGCGGCTACGGTCTGCCGAAGCGAAGTGGTTCGTGTACCCATGTCGGTACAGTAGACACGATGCGGGTACGTAAACAACACGAACGGACAAATACTCGAATTTCGAGTACGTTGGAGTCATGGAGTACTTCCCTCACGGCACGCAGACCGCCCTCGCGCGTGCTGTCGCAGCCGAAGTTCGCGCACTGATGGCCGTCGAACGCATTTCCGTGCGCGAACTCGCCCTCTCGGCCGGCTTCCGCTCTCACAACTACTTGGCGATTCGCCTCCGGGACGAGAAGCCGCTGACCCTCGACGACGTCGAGATGATCTGCGCGGCACTCGGCGAGGAGCCCACCGACCTTCTGCAGCGCGCAGTCGACCAGCATCACGCACGCTTCATCGAGGACGCCAACCGCCAGGCTGAAGCCAACGCTGTTGAGCGTCGGCGCCGAGAGGCCGACGAGGCGGAACTGTCAGGGGAGGCGCCTAGCCTCCGTGCCGTTGCCAACAAGGGCAAGCTCGAAGACCCCGGAGAGAACTCGATCTGATGCGCAACAGCTACAGCCCTTGGGCAGAGCTGTCGGAGCGGCCCGAGATCGAGCTGAAGTGGAAGCCACTCGCCGGCTCGCTCCTCGGCCAGTACGTTCACGACCTGCGGCGCATTCACCTCGACCCATGCATGTCTCGCCGTCAGGCTCGAAGCGTGCTGTGCCATGAGCTCCGACATGCCGACACGGCCGACGAGCAGACCGAGTGTGCGACGACGACCCTGCGGCAGGAGATTCGAGCCAATCGCATAGCGGCGAAGCTTCTAGTTGACATCGAGGATCTTGGCGACGCGATGGTCCTGCACAACAACCACCTGTCGGCCATGGCCGTGGAACTGCGTGTGTCGGACGCGATTCTCGCTGTGCGGCGCGACTACCTGACGAGAACCGAGCAGCAGTATCTCCGCCGACGCATGCGCGAGGTGGCGTGATGGCCAGCATCCGGAAGCGCACGATCCGCTGGAAGACGAAGGACGGCGATGAGCGGACGGCCGAGCGTTGGCATGCGCGCTACGCCGACCGCTCCGGCAAGGAGTACGCCCGCGACTTCAAGCTGAAGCGTGACGCGCAGAACTGGATTGACGAGCAGACCGCGGGGCTCGTCTCAGGGCAGTGGGTGAGCCCGGCCGCAACCCGGCAGACACTGCGTGCGTACGTCGAGGATTGGATCTCTCGACAGGTGGTTCGTCCCAGCAGTGAGGAGCTGTACCGCCACCACCTCGACAAGCACATCCTGCCCGAGCTCGGCCCCGTACGGCTCGAGGAACTGACGCGCCCGATGGTGCAGGCGCTAGTCAAGAAGTGGTCGCAGACGGCCGCCGCCTCGACGACGCATAGCCGGTACCACACCCTCGCGATCGTCCTGCGCGCTGCGGTTTCCGACCGGGTCCTGGTGCGTACGCCTGCCGAGAAGATCTCGCTCCCAGCCCTCGACCCGAAGCACATGCTGACGCCGATCTCGACCGAGACGGTGCTGGCGCTCGCCGAGTCGATCACGCCGCGCTATCGCGCGCTGGTGCTGGTGGCGGCCGGCACAGGCATGCGTCGCGGCGAACTGCTCGGTCTGACGCGGGATCGCGTGGCTGACCCATTCGGCACGATCCTGATCGACCGTCAGCAGGCGAGGTCCTCGACATCGGACCGCATCGTGTTCGGGCCGCCGAAGACAGCGAGCTCGAATCGCACTATCCATGTGGCGCCCATCGTCGTTCAGGCCATCAAGGACCACGAGGAGGCATACGGCCTCGGGCCAGCCGGGTTGGTGTTCTCGAACTCTCTCGGCCTCGTGCTCACGGCCAGCACGCTTCAATCAGCCTGGGCGCACGCCGCTAAGAATGTCGGCACCGATGCCACCCCGCACGACCTGCGCCACTACTTCGCCTCGGTGCAGCTGGCAGGTGGAATCTCGATCAAGGAGCTGCAGGCGCAGCTCGGGCACAAGAACGCCTCCGAGACGCTCGATACGTACGGTCACCTGATGAAGGAGGACCGCGCCCACTCGCGCTCGCTGATGGAGCAGGCGCTCGGTGGAAGTCCGTCCGCTGCTCGGCCGGACAGTAATCGGACAGTAGACGCGAAAACGCCCTCGATCCGGAGCGTTTCACGCTCAGGATCGAGGGCGGGCGGACGGGCTGACCTGTAAGCCGGGTTCTGTACTCCTCGCGGAGCGGCGACCATCCATCTAGGACCGCCGTTGCCGGCGGCCTCGAGCGACCTACCCGTACTCTCAGGCGGGCAGCCCTCAGGCGAGCACTGTCTGGTCTTGCTCCGGGTGGGGTTTACCTAGCCGGCCTGGTCACCCAGGCCGCTGGTGAGCTCTTACCTCACCGTTTCACCCTTACCCTCATCATCGGCATCGCCGAAGCTCGGCCGACGAGGAGGGCGGTCTGCTTTCTGTGGCACTGTCCCGCGGGTCACCCCGGGTGGCCGTTGGCCACCACCCTGCCCTGTGGAGCCCGGACTTTCCTCGGTGCTCCCGAGGGAGCAACGCGGTCGCCCGGCCAGCCCGTCCGCTCGCACACCCTACCGCGCCGGAATGCGCAGCTTCATCCGGGCGTTGAAGGGCCCATGAACGAGCTGATGGCACCCGTCGTGATGTTCCCCGGGCAGGGCCCGGAGTCGGCGTACCGGACCGCTCACGATCTGCTGAGCCGCCGGTTCCCGCGGGAGGCGCTCGAGCTGATCGAGCCCGTCCTCGCCGACGATCCCACCAACACCGGCCTGCGCACCCTGCAGGCCTGGGCCTACCTCCAGCGCGCCCAGTTGCAGAAGGCCGAGGAGGTGCTGCGCGACCTGGTCGAGACCGATCCCAGCGACGCGTGGGCGCAGCACGCGCTCGGCCGCGCCCTGGAGCGCCAGAGCAGGTACGCCGAGGCCCTCGGGCCGCTGCGCCTGGCAGCGGTGATGTGCGAGGACTACGACTACCAGGCCGCCGCCTACCGGGTGGAGCAGCAGCTCGCTCGCGCCGCCGACTGAGGCCGAGCTGTAACGCGGTGTCCACAGCACTTCCGCGGTGTTGCGACGCCGCGGAAGTCGACCGGACACCGCGTTACAGGGCGCGGTAGGTTCGAGCCGTGAGCGACAGCGAGTACTACTTCTGCCTCAAGCACCACACCGTCGAGCCGCGCGAGGGATGTCGCGCCGCCGACCGGCTCGGGCCCTACCCGACCGAGCAGGAGGCGGCGCACGCCCTGGAGAAGGTCGAGGAGCGCAACGAGGACTGGGACCACGATCCCAAGTGGAACGACGACTGACCCGTTGCCGGAGTCGTATCCGCAGAAGGTCTCCCCGTGGGGCTTCGTCGGGATGGGCGCCCTCGCGTGTCTGCTCTTCCTCGACCTGGCCGCGCTGCTGATCGGTCCGTGGTGGGCGGTCCTCGTCCTGCTGGTCGCCTGGGTGGTGCTCTTCGCCCGCGCCTGCCGCTGGTTCACGCGCGCCCCCGTGCGGGTGGCGTGGTCAGCGGCAGGCGGGCTCGTGCTCTGGCTGGTCGTCGAGGTGGCAGGTGGCCTGTGGGTGTGGTGACCGCCCCGGCGAGCCCGGCAGTCCTCAGGCGGGCTTCACGCGCAGCAGTACGTCGTCGCCGCCTCCGTTGTCGGTGGTGATCAGCAGGTCACCGTTGGGTGCGTCGACGACGGTCCTGATCCGCCCGTAGCGCTTGAGCTCGGCCGGCGCGGTGGTCGAGACCAGCCGACCGGCCTTCTTCGTGAACTTCGCGAACAGCACCTCCTCGCCCTTGAGCACGCCGATCGCGAGCGTGCCGCGCAGGGCGCCCCAGCGGCGGCCGTTCGGCACGAACGTCCCACCGCTGGTGGCGATCGTCGAGGGCCCGCTGGACCACTTCGCGGCGATCTGCTTGCCGGGAAGCGCGTCATCGGTCATCGGCACCGACTCGTTGTAGCCCGGCACCGGGTTGTAGCCGTAGTCGCCGCCCTCCTTGATCTTGTTCACCTCGTCATCGCGCGACGTCCCCTGCTCGATCGACCACAGCTGGCCGTTCGAGCGCTGCGCGAGCCCCTGGACGTTGCGGTGGCCGTAGCTGGTGATGTAGCGCGTCGCGCCGTTCGCGGCGTGCCGGAACGGGTTGGTGCGCCACGGCTTGCCGGTCCTGCGGTCGAGCCGCAGCGTCTTGCCGCCGAGCGAGGTCAGGCTCTCGGGGTTGGTCCCGGTGGCAGCGTCGCCGGTGCCCACGTTGAGGGCGCCGTTGCGGGTGATCAGCAGCCGGCAGCCGCCGTGCCGGCCGCTCGTGCTGGGCAGCCCGGTGAGCAGGGTGCGCTTGAGCGTGGCGTGGGTGTAGCCCTTGTCGAGCCGCCACGAGACCACCCGGACGTCATGGCCGCCGCCGGCGAGGCTCCAGCCCTGACAGGTGTAGATGCGGCGGTTGTGCTTGAAGTCCGGATCCACCGCGAGGCCGAGCAGGCCGGTCTCGCCGGAGACCCAGATGTGGCTGTTGTCGAAGCCGACGTTGGTGGTGCGACCGTGCCGCCACAGCGTCAGCGCGGCGCGATCCCGCTGGGTGAGGAGCAACCGGTGTCCCGGCAGCGGCTGGACGTCCCACGGATGGTCGAGGCCGGTGGCGAGCGTCTTCACGCTCAGGCGGGGGACGGCCGCTCGGGTCGCCGGCTGGGCGGGGCGCGAGCCGGAGGCGGAGGCGGGGGAGTCGGAGGTGGTGCACGCGGCGGCGGGCGCGGCGAGCAGCGTGAGCGCGAGTACGGCGGTCCCGAGGTTGCGGGCCGCCGTCGAGGAGACGGAGCGGACCATGCTGGTGCCGGTATCCCGCTGGCGTCGCGGCAGGCGCCGCCGCCGCGCAAACTGTCACGGCGCCACGCTGGCTGCCGCCTACAGCCACCCGTTCCCGTCCGCGACCAGGACGGCCTCGGTCCGGTTGGTGGCGTTCGTCTTGCCGATCGCGGCGCTGAGGTGGTTGCGCACCGTGCCCTCGGACAGGAACAGCTTGGCGGCGATCGCGGCGACGCTCGACCCGTCCCGAGCGGCCTGCAGCACCTCGGTCTCGCGCTGGGTCAGCGGCGACTCGCCGGCCAGCAGGGAGTCGGTCGCCAGCGCCGGGTCGACGACGCGCAGCCCCGCGTGCACCCGCCGTACGGCGTCGGCGAGCTGCGCCGCCGGGGTGTCCTTGACGACGAACCCGCTCGCACCGGCCTGCAGCGCTCGGCGCAGGTATCCCGGGCGGCCGAAGGTCGTCACGATGAGCACCTTCGTCGACGGCGAGGCTGCCCGCACCGCGGCGGTGGCGCTGATGCCGTCCATGCCGGGCATCTCCACGTCGAGCAGCGCGACGTCGGGCCGGTGCGCGAGCACCGCGGGCACCACCTCGGTGCCGGTCCCGACCTCGGCGACGACCTCCAAGTCGGGCTCGAGGCTGAGCAGCGCGGAGAGCGCACCCCTGACCAGCGCCTGGTCGTCGGCGAGCAGGAGCCTGATGGATGAGGTCACGGGCGAGCCACCTGGAGGGAGAAGCCGGGGGAGAGCGTGCGGGTGGTGACGACGGCGCCGACAGCGGCGGCGCGTTCGCGCAGCCCTGTCAGGCCGGAGCCCTCGTGCTCGTCGCACGGACCGTGGCCGTCGTCGCGGATCTCGACGCAGGACTCGGACAGGAGGATGTCACAGCGTCGGGCGCCCGAGTGCCGGATGACGTTGGTGACGCCCTCGCGCACCGACCAGGCGAAGAGCTCGCGCAGCTCGGTCGGCACGATCTCGGTCGCCTGCGGGACGTGCGGCGAGATCTCGGCCGTGGCCAACGCGGCCCGGGCGCGGGCCAGCTCGCCGGGCAGGGTGAGCTCGCGGTACCCCTCGACGGCGCGCCGGATGTCGGCCAGCGCGTCGCGGGAGAGGCGTTCGAGGTCGGCGATCTCCACCCGCGCCCGCGCGGCGTCGACCTCGATCAGCCGCTGGGCGAGCTCGGCCTTGACGGTGATGACCGTCAGCGAGTGGCCCAGGATGTCGTGCAGGTCGCGGGCGAACCGGTTGCGCTCGTTGTCGACCGCGAGCACGGTGTTCTGCTCGTTGGCGCGCCACAGCTGCACGTTGCGGCGTACGACGGTGCGCATGCCCAGGATCGCCAGCGAGGCCATCAGGGTGCCCAACGCCACGCCGCCCTGCCCGGGCCAGCCCTGCAGCTGACCGACCACGATCACCGCGGCGACCATGGCGACGTCGAGCACGACGGTGATCCGCAGCGGCAGCGACATCATCGCGGCGGCCGCCACGAAGACGGCGGCGGCGGTGGCGTTCGTGCCGAGCGCCGCGGTGCTGATGACGCCGAGCACCACCAGAGCGCCGATGAAGGGCAGCGCCTGGCGCAGCGGCGGTTGCTCGATCATCCGCAGCCGGACCCGGTCGGTCCCCACGAACATCAAGGTGTAGAGCGCCATGAACGACAGGGTGGCGATCAGGCCGATCACACCGTGGAGCTCACCGCGGGCCTGCCAGCCGTCGACCAGCGCGGGCACCATGAAGATCAGCCAGATCGCGCCCAGCCACGGCCCCGCGCCCCACCGACGGCCGGACGCCCACGGGAAGGCCTGGCCCACCGGGACGTCCAGCCCCTGGACGCGCTCCTCGTTCACAGGGACGACGGTAGTCACACCCGGGCCGTGTCCTTGCTCATCCGCCACGCGGCGCCGGCGACGAAGATCGCGAGCCACCCCAGCGCGTTCACGATCGCGTACCACGGCAGCTCGTGCGTGAGCGGCGCGCGGGCCACCTCGGCCACGCCGTACATGGGGGTCCAGTAGGCGACGTCGCGCACCGCCTCGGGATAGCTGCTCAGCGGGATGAAGACGCCGCCCAGGAACGACAGCGCGGCCATCCCGGGGCCGAGAAGCTGCATCGCGTTCTCGCCGGGGACCAGGTAGCCCACGAACACCCCGAGCGCGGCGAAGGTGACAGTGCAGACCAGTGCCAGGACCGCACTGGCGATCCAGACGCTCGCCGACATGTCGGCCTTCCCCATCACGATGCCGACGACGTTGACCACCACGATCGCCAGGGCGCCCATGAACAGCGCCACCAGCGCCTTGACGACGATGTAGGCGACGGGGTTGAGCGGCGTCAGCCGCAGCTGCCGGGACCAGCCGGTCGCCCGCTCGAGGGCCACCATCGCGCCGGCGGCAGCGGAGGTCAGCGCGGCGCCGTACAGCGCGATCGAGATCAGGATGTACGCCGCGACGTTGCCGCTCCCGGCCCGCTCCTGCCACCCGGACTGGGCGCCGAAGATGAGGATCATCAGGGTCGGCAGCAGCAGGCTGAAGACGACCGTACGCCGGTTGCGCAGCACCCGGCGCAGCTCGATCCCGAGCAGGGTCAGGCTGAAGCCGCCCCGCCGTGGAACGCGGCGCGCCTCGATGTCGAAGGAAGTCGTCGTGCTCACTGGTCGCCTCCGGTCAGGCTGAGGAACGCGTCCTCGAGGTTCTTGCTGGTGATCTCCAGGTCGCGCGCACCCGTCTCGGTGAGCAGGTAGCGCGCCACGGCGTCGCTGTCCTTGGCGTGCACGACGACCTGGTCGCCGCGCACGTCGATCCGGTCCACGCCACCGAGGGCGCGCAGGCTCTGCTCGACGGCGCCGTCCAGGCCCGGCACGGTGGCACGCACGGTCCGGCCGGCGGCCAGGGCGCGGATCTCCGAGCCGGTCCCGTCGGCGACCTTGCGGCCCTTGCTGATCAGCACGATGCGGTCGGCGTACTGGTCGGCCTCCTCCAGGTAGTGCGTCGCGAACAGCACCGTCCGACCCTGGTCCGCGTCCTTGCGGATCGCGTTCCAGAAGGTGCGTCGGCCCTCGACGTCCATCCCTGTCGTCGGCTCGTCGAGGAGCAGCAGGGCAGGATCGGGCAGCAGCGCCATCGCGAACCGCAGCCGCTGCTGCTCACCACCGGAGCACTTGCCCACCTTGCGGTCGGCGATCGCGCTGATCCCGGCGTTGGCCAGCGCCTCGTCGACCGGCAGGGTGTCGGCGAACAGGCTCGCGGTGTAGGTGACGGTCTCGCGGACCGTCAGGTCCTTGAGCAGGCCGCCGGTCTGCATCACCGCGCTGACCAGGCCGCGCGCGATGGCGTCGCGCGGCTTGAGCCCGAGCACGCTCGCGGTGCCGCTGGTCGGCTGGGAGAGCCCGAGGATCATGTCGATGGTCGTCGTCTTGCCGGCGCCGTTGGGACCCAGGAAAGCGACCACCTCGCCCGGCTGGAGCTCGAGGTCGATCCCGTTCACGGCCCGCACCTGGCCGAACGTCTTGGTGACGCCGACGAGGCGCACCGCAGGAACTGTCATGGCTTCAGTCTGGTGAAGGCGACCGCTCGCCGCTTCTGCCGAGACTCACGGGGTCGGGATGACAGATGTCAGGAAGCCTCCTGCCGAAACGTCACATCGTGGCGGTCGACAGGTCACGAAGTGCTGGTCGAGTGGGCACCGCGTGACCATCGCCACAGCGCCTCCGGCGTCGGTCCACACCTAGGCTGGACGCGGTCCGTGGACTCCATTCGGGAGCCGCGAGATGACGAGGAAGGCAGTCCCATGTCGAGCACGAGTGCAGAAGAACCCGCCCCGTACGGCGGCGGCGGCCCGACCGCGCCGGCGGTGCGCAAGGTCCGGACCCACCACCTGCGCCAGATGAAGGAGCGCGGCGAGAAGGTCACCATGCTGACCTCCTACGACATGTACACCGCCCGGATCTTCGACGAGGCGGGCATCGACGTGCTCCTCGTCGGCGACAGCGCCTCCAACAACGTCTTCGGCAACGACACGTCGCTGCCCGTCACCGTCGACGAGCTGCTCCCGCTCACCCGCGCCGTCGCCCGCTCCACCACCCGCGCGATGGTGCTGGGCGACCTCCCGTTCGGCTCCTACCAGGCCTCACCCGAGCAGGCCTACCTGACCGCTGTCCGGTTCATGAAGGAGGGTCTGGCACACGCGGTCAAGCTCGAGGGCGGCGTGGAGATGGCACCCACGATCAAGAAGCTGGTCGACGGCGGGATCCCGGTCTGCGCCCACATCGGGTTCACCCCGCAGTCCGAGCACGCCCTCGGGGGCTACCGCGTGCAGGGTCGCGGGACCGCGGCCGACCGGGTCGTCGAGGATGCCCGCGCGGTGGCCGAGGCGGGCGCCTTCGCGGTCGTGATGGAGATGGTCCCCGGTGACGTCGCGGCCAGGATCAGTGCGGAGCTCGACATCGTCACCATCGGCATCGGTGCGGGCAGCGGCTGCGACGGTCAGGTCCTCGTGTGGACCGATGCGATGGGGATCCGCGGCCCCCAGGACGGCAGGCTGCCGCGGTTCGTGAAGGCCTTCGCCGACGTACGGACCCAGCTGCTCGAGGGTGCCCGCCAGTACGCCGCCGAGGTGCGATCGGGGGAGTTCCCGGGCGCGGAGCACACCTTCTGACCCACGCCGAGGCGTCAGTTTCTGCGGGTCGAGTGGTCACCGCCGGTCGGCGCGTCGGCCACTCGACCCGCAGAAGGTGACCACTCGACCCGCCGTACGTGACCTCTCGGCGCTACTCCGAGGTGATCGCTGCCAGCACGTTCAACCTCGCCGCCCGGGCCGCAGGCAGCACCGCCGCGAGGATGCCGACCACCACCGCGACCACCAGGAACAGCGCCAGCTGACCCAGCGGCAGGCCGAGGGAGGTCAGCTGGGAGGCGAGCGCCTGGCGGAGGAGGACGCCGATGAGCAGTCCGAGCACCATCCCCATCACCGCGCCGAGGAGGGCGATCGCGACGGACTCCAGGGTGACCATCCGCCGCAGCCGGGCGCGACTCATCCCCACGGCGCGCAGGAGTCCGATCTCGCGGGTGCGCTCGATGACCGAGAGGCCGAGGGTGTTCACGATCCCGATGACGGCGATCACGATGGCCAGCGCGAGCAGCCCGTAGATCAGGTACAGCAGCCGGTCGACCTGGCCGCGGATCTGGTCGGCGAAGCTGGCCTTGTCGTAGACCTCGACGATCTTGGCCGCGTCGGTGACCCTCTTCAGCGCCGGCAGCACGGTGGCAGCCGACGCTCCGGGCGCGAGCATGATGCTCAGCGAGGTGTCCTGACGCTGCAGCCCCGCCTGAGCGATGAGGGCGAGCCGCATGCTGATCGGCGCGGTGATCGCGCTCGGCTTGCTGATGCCGGTGACGGTGAGCGCCAGCGTCCGGCCGGCGGGGAAGGCGAGCTCGAAGGGGCTGCCGAGGTGCCAGCCGCGCTGCCGGGCCAGGTCGCTGGCGACCACGGCGCCGTTCCCGCGCAGCTGCTCGGTGCCCGAGCGCATCTCCAGCCGGTAGATCCCGGTGAACGCGTCGTCGACCCCGGCCAGGGGCGTGCTCCGCCCGCTGTCGGAGCCGGAACGGTCGAGGATGGTGGCGCCGACGATCTGCTGCCGGCTCACCGTCGCCACCCCCGGCACGCTCCTCAGCTGGTCGCCGATCGCCGTCGGGAACGGCGCGAAGGTCGTCGACTGGACCAGGAAGTCGGAGGAGAACTGCTCCTCGACGATGTCGCCGACGGTGCTGTTGAGCGACGCCGCCAGCACGCCGATGGTCGAGACCAGTGCGAGCCCGATCATCAGAGCCGATGCGGTGGCACCCGTGCGTCGAGGGTCGCGCAGCGCGTTCTCGCCCGCGAGCCGGCCGGTCGCGCCGAAGAGCCGGGTGAAGACCGCACGGCACACCACCAGGACCGGCCGCCCGACCAGGGAACTGCTCGCCGCCAGGGTGAGCACCCAGACCAGGGCGCCGGCGCCGACCCACGCGGCCGGCGACCCGGGCGCATCGAGGAAGGCGAGCGCGGCCAGCACCGCGCCGACGGCGAACAGGAGCGCCGCGACGACAGCGCGGGCCCGCAGCGGCGCCGAGGTACGGGCCAGGTCGCCGCGCATCGCCGTCACCGGCGCGACCCGACCCGCTCGCCGGGCCGGAAGCCACGCGGCGAGGAGCGTGACAGCGACCCCGACCGCGTAGCTGATCAGGACCGACGCGGCGTCCAGGGTCAGCACCCGGCCCGCGATGTCGAGCCCGGCGGCGCGGAAGACCGCCGCCAGGCCACGCGCCAGCAACCACCCCAGCGCGATGCCGATGCTCGAGGCGACGACCGACATGGCCAGCGCCTCGGCCAGTACCGACCGGGTGATCTGGCGGCGGGTGGCGCCGAGGGCGCGCAGCAGCGCCAGCTCGCGGGTGCGCTGGGCCACCAGGATCGTGAACGTGTTGACGATGATGAAGGCGCCCACCACCACCGCTATCAGGGCGAAGACCAGCAGGAAGACCGAGATCACGTCGAGCAGCCGGCTGATCGCGTCCTGCGACTCGTGGACGACCTGGTCGCCGGTGACAGCCTCGAAGTCGGCCGGCAGCACCATCCTGGCCGCCTCCACGAGCGCGGTCTGGGAGACCCCGGGCGCTGCGGTGAGCGCCACCGAGGTGAACGCGTCCCGACCGCCCAGGAAGATCCGTTGAGCGGTGGCGGTGTCGAAGATCAGCAGCGTCGAACCGGCGGTCGAGCCGCCGTTGAACTCGGCAGTGCCCACCAGCGGCACCTTGAGCTGCCGGCTGGTGGTCGGCGGCAGCAGCGAGACGATGTCGCCGACGTGGTAGCCGGCCCGCTTCGCGCTGCCCTCGTCCAGCACCAGCTGACCGGGACCGGGCCAGCTCCCGCGCTTGAGCAGGAGGATCGGCTGACCGGCCATGTCGAGCGCGCCGGAGTGGTTGAACGCCAGCGTCGGGGCGCCGGTGCCGCCGACCAGGGCGCCGTGGCTGTCGAGGAGGCTCATGCCCTTGCCGTCGATGCTGCCGCGTGCGGACGCCACCTGCGGCAGGGCGGCGAGCCGCGTCACGACGTCGGGGCCCAGTGTGGCCGTCGGCGTGCCGGCGTCGCCGGGTCCGAACGAGTCGAGGCCCTTCGCCCGCACGGTCGCGTCCGGGGTGGAGCCCTTGATGATCGAGTCGAAGGTGCTGGACAGGCCGTTGCTGAAGACCAGCACACCGGACAGGAACGCCACGCCGAGCACGATCGCCAGACCGCTCATGACGAGCCGGACCTTGCGCGCCCACAGGTTGCGCAGGACCAGGCGCAGCATCAGGCGTCCCGCTCGTCGAGCTCCGCCCGCGCCTGTACGGCGGCGTCCTGCAGGGCGGTCATGTGGGCGAGGATGCCATCGCGGGTGGGACGGTCGAGCTCGTCGACGATCCGGCCGTCGGCGAGGAAGACCACCCGGTCGCAGTACGACGCCGCGACGGCGTCGTGGGTCACCATCACCACCGTCTGGCCGAACTCCTCGACGCTGCGGCGCAGGAAGCCCAGCACCTCCGCGCCCGAGGCGGAGTCGAGGTTGCCGGTGGGCTCGTCGGCGAAGACGATCGCCGGCCGGCTAGCCAGGGCGCGGGCGCAGGCGACCCGCTGCTGCTGGCCGCCCGAGAGCTGCGCCGGCCGGTGTCCCAGCCGGTCGGCCAGCCCGACGGCCTCGATCACGGTGGCGAACCACGCCGGGTCCGGCCTGGTCCCGGCCAGGTCGAGGGGCAGCAGGATGTTCTCCCGAGCGGTCAGCGTCGGGATCAGGTTGAACGCCTGGAACACGAAGCCGATCCGCTCGCGGCGCAGCGTCGTCAGCGCCTTGTCGTTGAGCGAGCCCACGTCGGTCCCGTCCACGATGACCCGGCCCGAGGTCGGGGTGTCGAGGGCGGCCAGGCAGTGCATCAGCGTGGACTTCCCCGAGCCGGACGGCCCCATGATCGCGGTGAACGCACCGCGCTGGAACGCGACGCTCACACCGTCCAGCGCCCGCACCTCGGAGTCGCCGGAGCCGTAGCTCTTGCTCAGGTCGATCGCGCGAGCGGCCACGTCCCGGGTGTCCTCGGTGGTCGCCTGCGGTGTCATGGGTCCAGACAACCCCATCCGAGCCGCGCACGCGACGGCTGCGCCCATCCCTAGACTCACAGCGTGGACTTCTACTCGCCCTACGCCCACGGCTTCGCCCGGGTCGCGGCCTGCACCATCCCGGTCGAGATCGCCGATCCGGCGACCAACGCCCGCACCGTCCTGGAGCAGGTGCGCGCCTGCCACGAGGACGGGGTGGCGGTCGCCGTCTTCCCCGAGCTGAGCCTGAGCGGGTACGCGATCGACGACCTGTTCCTCCAGCAGCCGCTGCTCGAGGCCGTCACCGCCGCCATCCAGGCGATCGCCGTCGCCAGCGAGGAGCTGCTGCCGGTGATCGTGGTGGGCGCGCCGCTGCTGCACGGCAACCGGATCCTGAACGCCGCCGTGGTGATCCACCGCGGCGAGATCCTCGGCGTGGCCCCGAAGTCCTACCTGCCCACCTACCGCGAGTTCTACGAGCGGCGCTGGTTCGCACCCGGCGACGACCTCGACTCCACGATCGCGATCGGGGGCGCGGAGGTGCCGCTCTCCCCGCACCTGCTGTTCCGGGCCACCGACGTGCCGGGGCTGACCTTCCACGTCGAGGTCTGCGAGGACATGTGGGTGCCGGTCCCGCCCAGCGCGCGGGCCGCCCTCGCCGGCGCCACCGTGCTGCTCAACCTCAGTGCCAGCCCGATCACCGTCGGCCGCTCCGAGGCACGCCGGCAGCTGGTGCAGAGCGGCAGCGCACGCTGCCAGGCCGCCTACGTCTACACCGCCGCCGGCCAGGGCGAGTCCTCCACCGACCTGTCGTGGGACGGGCAGACGATGGTCTACGAGCTCGGGAGGCTGCTGGGGGAGAGCGAGCGCTTCCCGGACGGTCCCCGGCGTACGGTCGTGGACGTCGACCTGGACCGGATCCGTGCCGAGCGCATCAGGATGGGGACCTTCGACGACAACCGCCGCACGCTGAGCGGCGAGACCGGCGACGTGGACTCCTTCGAGGTGATCGAGTTCGAGCTCGAGCCGCCGCTGGTCGCCTCGGCGCTGCGGCGCAAGGTGGACCGCTTCCCGTTCGTGCCCGACGACCCTGATCGGCTGGCGCAGGACTGCTACGAGGCCTACCACATCCAGGTCAGCGGCCTGGTCCAGCGGCTGCGCGCGATCGGTCCGGGCACCAAGGTCGTGATCGGCGTCAGCGGCGGCCTGGACTCCACCCATGCGCTGATCGTGGCCGCCGACGCGATGGACCAGCTCGGCCGCCCGCGCAGCGACATCCTGGCGTTCACCATGCCCGGCTTCGCCACCAGCGACAGCACGAGATCCAGCGCCAACGCGCTGATGGAGTCGCTCGGGACGACCTACGAGACGCTCGACATCCGACCCGCCGCCACCCAGATGCTCAAGGCCATGGGGCATCCGTTCGGGGTCTCGGAGGGCACCTCGACCGATCCTGCGGTGTACGACGTGACCTTCGAGAACGTCCAGGCCGGGCTGCGCTACGACTACCTCTTCCGGCTGGCGAACCAGCGCGGCGGCATCGTGGTCGGCACCGGCGACCTCTCCGAGCTGGCGCTGGGCTGGTGCACCTACGGCGTCGGCGACCAGATGTCGCACTACGGCGTCAACGCCGGGGTGCCCAAGACGCTGATCCAGCACCTGATCCGGTGGGTGATCTCGACCGACCGGTTCGACGCCCAGACGAACGCGGTGCTCGAGACGATCGTCGAGCAGGAGATCAGTCCGGAGCTCGTGCCGGGGGAGCAGCCGCAGTCCACGGAGGCGAAGGTCGGTCCGTACTCGCTGCAGGACTTCACGCTCTTCCACGTCATCCGCTACGGCTTCAGCCCCTCGAAGATCGCCTTCCTCGCCTGGCAGGCGTGGCACGACGTGGAGGGTGGCGACTGGCCGGCGGGCTATCCCGAGGGCAAACGAACGGCGTACGACCTCGCCGAGATCCGGCACTGGCTGGAGGTCTTCATCAGACGGTTCTTCGCCAACCAGTTCAAGCGCTCGGCGCTGCCGAACGGGCCGAAGGTGAGCCACGGAGGCTCGATGTCCCCGCGCGGTGACTGGCGGATGCCGTCGGATGCCAGCGCCGCCGTGTGGCTCGCCGAGCTGGAGGCACGGGTCCCGAGCGTGTGAAGCCGACAGCTTCTCGACGGGAGAATGAAGCGAATACCTTCATTTTCGAGAAATGAAGGTATTCTCTTCACATGGTCGAGCGTGCGACGGTCATCGGAGACGTGGTGGGGTCCCGCGGCGCGTCCGACCGCGACTCGCTGCACCGCGTCCTGCTCGCCACGCTCGACCGCGTCAACCGGGAGCTCGGGGTGGTCACGCCGCTGCGGGTGACCGTCGGCGACGAGTACCAGGGTGTCTTCGCCGGCGTGGGGGCCGCGATCGCGGCGACGTTGCGGCTACGGCTGCTGCTGGCTCCCGACGTCGACGTCCGGCACGGCATCGGGTGGGGTGAGATCCGCACGCTCAGCGACGAGCCGCGCGTGGAGGACGGCCCCGGATGGTGGGCGGCCCGGGAGGCGATCGAGCGCGTCGCCCGCCTCCAGCGCGAGCCGGCGCGGAGCAGGCTGCGTACGGCGTACGTGCCGGCCCCGGACAGTGCCGCCCCCGACCGCGCGGCGATCGACGCCGCCCTGGCGGCCCGCGACGAGCTGCTCGGTCGGCTCGACGCCGTCTCGCTGTCGGTGCTCGATGGCATGCTGCGCGACATGAGCCAGCGCGAGATCGCCCACGACCTCGGGATCAGCCCGTCGGCCGTCTCCCAGCGGGTACGGCGCGACGGCCTGGCGGTGCTGATCGACATCGACAGCAGCCTGGGGACGGTGCGGTGACCTGGCTGGCGCTCCTGCTGATCGGCTTCGGCCTGGCCGACCTCGCGCACGCCCTGCGTCCGACGCGCTGGCTGCCGGAGTCCGTGGCGGCGGCGGTGACGGTGGCTGTCGGCCTGCTCGCGGGCGTCGAGGGCGCCCGCGACGTGCTCGCCCTCGTCCTGCTCGCCGCGGCCGTCGTCGGGTGGGGGCTGGTGGTGCGGATCGGCTTCGGCTCCGACAGGGCCTGGCTCCCGCTCGCGTTCGCGACCACGCTGCTGGTGCTCGCCCTGGCGACCACCCCCTGGGTGCACCCCCACGATGGGCCGCTCGGCGCGTGGCTGCGCGCCACGCCGATCCCGTTGCTGCACGACGTCTCGACCGATCGGGCGCTGCTCCTCGCCGGTGGCCTGCTGGTGCAGGGCTCGACCGGCAACGTCCTGGTCCGGCTGGTGCTGCTCGCGACCCACACCATCAACCCGGCCCAGGCCGGCGCGCGGGAGCCGGCGCCGCGGCTCAAGGGCGGTCGGCTGCTCGGGCCGATGGAGCGGCTGGTCATCCTCGGGCTCGGTCTGGCCGGCGACTACACGGCGGCCGGGATCGTCGTGGCGGCCAAGGGGCTGCTGCGCTTCCCCGAGCTCCAAGCCGCTCGCCGGGAGCTCGACATCGCCGCCGTGACGGAGTATTTCCTGGTCGGCAGCTTCGTCTCCTGGCTCGTCGCGCTCACGACTCTGGTGCTCCTGGCTCGCTGAGGCCCGGCGACCACTAGGCTCACGCCCATGGGTAAGCAGGAGGACTTCGTCCTGAGGGCGCTCGAGGAGCGCGATGTCCGGTTCGTGCGACTGTGGTTCACCGACGTGCTCGGCTTCCTCAAGTCCGTCGCGATCGCTCCCGCCGAGCTCGAGGGGGCCTTCGCCGAGGGCATCGGCTTCGACGGCAGCGCGATCGAGGGCTTCGCCCGGGTGACCGAGTCGGACATGCTGGCGCTGCCCGACCCCAGCACCTTCCAGCTCCTGCCCTGGCGGGTCGACCACGGCCCCGCCACCGCGCGCATGTTCTGCGACATCGTGATGCCCGACGGCAGCCCGTCGTACGCCGACCCGCGCTATGTGCTCAAGCGCACGCTGTCGAGGGCGGCCGAGAAGGGGCTGACCTTCTACACCCACCCCGAGATCGAGTTCTACCTCTTCAAGGACGAGCCGTCGGACGGTGTGACGCCGGTTCCGGTCGACTCCAGCGGCTACTTCGACCACACCGCGCAGTCGATGGGCGCCGACTTCCGGCGCGAGGCGATCAACTACCTCGAGGCGATGGGCATCTCGGTGGAGTTCAGCCACCACGAGGGCGGTCCGGGCCAGCAGGAGATCGACCTGCGCTACGCGGACGCGCTCTCCACCGCCGACAACATCATGACCTTCCGCACCGTCATCCGGGAGGTGGCACTCAGCCAGGGGGTGTGGGCCTCGTTCATGCCCAAGCCCTTCACCGACTTCCCCGGGTCGGGCATGCACACGCACGTGAGCCTCTTCGAGGGCGACCAGAACGCCTTCTACGAGGCCGGCGCCGAGTACCAGCTCTCCCAGACCGGCCGCCGCTTCATCGCCGGGGTCCTGCGGCACGCACCCGAGATCAGCGTGGTGACCAACCAGTGGGTGAACTCCTACAAGCGGATCGTGGCCGAGGGCGAAGCGCCGGCGCACATCTCGTGGGGGCACAACAACCGCTCGGCGATGATCCGGGTGCCCATGTACAAGCCGTCCAAGGGCCAGTCCACCCGGGTCGAGATCCGCACCCTGGACCCCGCCTGCAACCCCTACCTCGCGTTCGCCGCGGTGCTCGCGGCCGGGATGAAGGGCATCGAGGAGGAGTACGAGCTCCCGCCCGAGGCCGAGGACGACGTGTGGGCCCTCACCGACCGCGAGCGTGCGGCGCTGGGCATCGACCCGCTGCCGCGCGGGCTCGACGAGGCGATCGCCGTCGCGGAGAAGTCCGAGCTGCTGGCCGAGACCCTCGGCGAGCACGTGTACGACTTCTTCCTGCGCAACAAGCGTGCCGAGTGGGCCGAGTACCGCGCACAGGTCAGCGCCTTCGAGCGCTCGCGGATGCTGCCGGTGCTCTAGGCCGCCCGATGACGCGCGTCCTGGTCGTGCAGCACGATCCCACCTGCCCGCCGGCCCTGTTCGGGACCTGGCTGGAGGAGGCGGGCTGCCGGCTCGACGTGCGCCGGGCCCACCTCGGCGAGGAGCAGCCCAGCGTGCGGCAGTACGACGGCCTGCTCGTGCTCGGCGGCGCGATGGACGCCGACGACGACGCCGGCTGCCCGTGGCTGCCCGCCACCCGTGACCGGATCCGCGAGGCCGCCCTGCTCGGCGCGCCCACGCTGGGCATCTGCCTGGGCCACCAGCTGGCGGCGATCGCGCTCGGCGGCACCGTGGCCCGCCGCGAGGCGGGTCCGCAGATCGGTGTGCTCGATGTCGGCTGGGGCTGCGAGGTGCTGCTGGATCCGCTCGTGGACCGGATCGCCGGCGAGGGCCGGGCGGTGCACTGGAACCAGGACGTCGTGGTGGGCCTGCCTCCCGAGGCGGAGGTGCTCGCGCGCGGACCGCACGGCGAGGTGCAGGCGGCCCGGCTGGCCCGGACGGTGTGGGGTGTGCAGTTCCACCCCGAGGTCGACGGCGAGGTGGTGGCGACCTGGACGGCCGTCGACGCCGGTGGGGTGCACGCGGCCGGCCTGACGGCGGAGGAACTGGTGTCCCAGACCAGGGCGGCGGCCGAGGAGCTCACCGATGCCTGGCGCCCGCTGGCGCAGGCCTTCGCCCGGATGGCACGGGGCCGCTCCGCGGCCAACGGAGCGTTGTGGGAGTGACGTGAGCCCTCGGACCATGACCGGCAAGGGGCTGCTGCTGCGGCTCGGTTTCACCGACACCGACGCGGCAGCCGCGGGGATGGCCTCCCTCGGCACCGTCACCGACCCGCTGATCGCGCTCTTCGGCCGCACCGCCGACCCGGACCTCGCGCTTGCCGCATTGGTGCGGCTGGCCGATGCGGTCCCCGATCGGGAGCAGCTGCTCGACGAGCTCGCCGACGACGAGGGCACCGCGATGCGGCTGCTGTCCGTGCTCGGTGCCTCCGAGGCGCTCGGCGACCACCTCGCCCGGCACCCGGAGCAGTGGCGCGACCTGTGCGACCCCATGCTGGGCTCGACCAGGCCGGCGGCGTACTTCCTGCGCGATCACCTGCTCGACGCGGTCGCCGGGCTCGACCCGGTGGCTGCGCGCGACGCCCTCCGGGTCGAGTACCGGCGGCTGCTGCTGCGGCTGGCCGCCCGCGATCTGGGTCACGAGATGGGCGTCGACGACGTCGCCGCCGAGCTCTCCGACCTGGCCGCCGGCACGCTGGAGGCAGCGCTGGCGATCGCGCGCACCGAGGTCGACGGCGCCGACCGGGTGCGGCTGGCGGTCATCGCGATGGGCAAGTGCGGTGCCCACGAGCTCAACTACGTCTCCGACGTCGACGTGATCTTCGTGCACGACGGCCCGGACGAGATCGCCGTCAGGCTGGCCAGCGCGCTGATGCGGATCTGCTCCGAGCACACCCGCGAGGGCGCCATCTGGCAGGTCGACGCGGCCCTGCGTCCCGAAGGCAAGTCGGGCGTGTTGAGCCGCACCCTCGCCGGCCACGTCGCCTATTACGAGCGCTGGGCGTCCACCTGGGAGTTCCAGGCGCTGCTCAAGGCACGCCCGGTGGCCGGCGACCGCGAGCTCGGTGCCGCCTACGTCGAACAGCTCTCGCCGCTGGTGTGGCGCGCCGCCGAGCGCGACGGCTTCGTCGCCGACACCCAGGCCATGCGCCGCCGGGTGGTCGATCACATCCCGGCCAAGGACGCCGACCGCGAGCTCAAGCTCGGGGTCGGCGGGCTGCGCGACGTCGAGTTCGCCGTGCAGCTGCTCCAGCTCGTGCACGGGCGCGCGGACACCTCGTTGCGGGTGCCGGCGACGCTGAGCGCGATCGCGCGGCTTACCGAGGGCGGGTACGTCGGCCGCGAGGACGGCGAGGCGCTGCACGCGGCGTACACGTTCCTGCGGACCCTGGAGCACCGCATCCAGCTGCGCCGGCTGAGGCGTACTCACGTCCTCCCGCGCGACGAGGAGTCGCTGCGTCACCTGGGCCGCTCGATGGGTCTGATGCGCGACCCCGCCGCCTCGCTCGAGAAGGAGCTCGCCTTCCACCGCATGACGGTCGGACGGCTGCACCAGAAGCTCTTCTACCGCCCGCTGCTCTCGGCAGTGGCCCGGATACCCGGCGAGGAGGCCCGGCTCTCACTCGCCGCGGCCGAGGAGCGGCTGACCGCCCTCGGGTACGCCGACCCCGCGGCCGCGCTGCGGCATCTCGACGCGCTCAGCAGCGGGGTCAGACGGAGCGCGGCGATGCAGCGCACCCTGCTCCCGGTGATGCTGCAGTGGTTCGCCGAGGGACCCGATCCGGACATGGGCCTGTTCGGCTTCCGTCGCATCAGCGAGGCGCTCGGATCCTCGCCCTGGTACCTGCGCGCCCTGCGCGACGAGGGGCTGATCGCCGAGCGCCTGGCTCGCGTGCTGTCGACCTCGCGTTACACCACCGCGCTCCTCGAGCGGGAGCCCGAGGGGGTGCGGATCCTCGGCGGCTCGCTGGAGCCGACCCCGTCCGAGAGCCTGCTCGCCGAGATGCGGGGCGTCGTCGAGCGCCACCGGGACCTGGCGGCAGCGGTGCATCTGGTGCGCGGGATCAGGCGGCGCGAGCTGTTCCGGATCAGCGCGGGTGAGCTGGTCGGCGTGCTCGACGTCGAGCAGGTCGGCGCCGCGCTGAGCCGACTCACCGACGCGGTGCTGGAGTCCACGCTGGGGGCGGTGGTCCAGGAGGTGGCCGCCCAGCAGGGGCTGGCAGCGCCGCCGACGCGGCTCGCCATCGTCGCGATGGGCCGCTACGGCGGCTTCGAGCTGTCCTATGCCAGCGACGCGGACGTCCTGTTCGTGCACCAGCCCGAGGAGGGTGTCGCCACCGAGGTGGCGGCGACCTTCGCCCGCGCCGTCGTGGAGCGGCTGCGCGGCCTGCTCAACTCGCCCGGCTCGGATTCGGCGCTGTTGCTCGACGCCGACCTGCGTCCCGAGGGTCGGCAGGGTGCCCTGGTGCGCACCCTCGACTCCTACGCGGCCTACTACGCCAAGTGGTCGATGGTCTGGGAGGCCCAGGCTCTGCTGCGTGCGGACGCGGTCGTCGGTGACGCGGGTCTGCGCGACGCCTTCACCGCGATGATCGACCCGTTGCGCTATCCGGCGACGGGGCTGGCCGAGGGCGACGTGCGCGAGGTGCGCCGGATCAAGGGCCGCGTCGACGCCGAGCGGCTGCCGCGCGGGGCGGACCCGGCGACGCATCTCAAGCTCGGACGCGGCGGCCTGGCCGACATCGAGTGGAGCGTGCAGCTGTTGCAGATGCGCCACTCCCACGCCGTACCCGGGCTCCGGACGCCGCGCACGCTGGAAGCGTTGACGGCGGCGGTCGCCGCGGACCTGATCGCGGCGGACGACGCCGACGGGCTCGCCGAGGCCTGGCGGCGGGTGAGCCGGATGCGCAACGCGGTGACGCTGGTGCGCGGCCGGCCCTCGGACCAGCTGCCCACCAACGTCACCGAACGTCGCGCTGTCGCCTCGATCCTGGGCTACCCCGCGGACGCGAGCGACGAGATGGTCAACGACTACCTGCGGGCCACCCGACTGGCCAGCGGCATCGTGGACCGGGTGTTCTGGGGCGACTGACCGAGCTCAGTCGCCCTCCCGGTTGCTCAGTACTCGCTGGTCCGACGCTCCTGGACGGTCTGGGTGCCGTCCGCGTGCGTCGTCGTCGCGACCGTGCGGTTGGCCCGCCCGCGGTTCCAGGTCATCGCCGTCAGGACGATCACCGCCGCGCCGACCGCTGCGAGGATCCAGCCGATGGTGTGCACCTCGACACCCTGGACCTGCTTGTCGACGGCCAGGGCAAGGATGAGGCCCACCGCCAGAAGAAATGCTCCACCGCCGTAGCCCATGACAGACTCCTTCGTGTCCAGCCCGCTCTGCTTGCGGGCGTGATCGTGGGTCTCGGTGCCCTGCTTCACCGTCGGCCAAACCGCTGCGACCCGATCGCCCCTGCGGATCGCTGCTAGGTTAGAACGTGTTCTCGTAGGGCCGCGACACGATCGCGGCGAGGAGGGATGACGATGGCCGCCGGACGCGACGCCGTACGACTCACCGAGGAGGAGCTCGCCGGCTTCCTCGCCGACCAGATGAAGGTCCAGGTCGCCACCATCGGCCTGGACGGTACGCCGCACCTGGCCACGCTGTTCTACGCGCTCGACGAGGCCGGCCACATCGCCTTCTGGACCTATGCGTCCTCGCAGAAGATCACCAACCTGCGCCGGGACGCGCGGGTCAGCGCTCTGGTGGAGGACGGCACGGACTACTTCGAGCTGCGCGGCGTCAGCATCCGCGGCACCGCGCGTCTGGTAGAGGAGTACGACGAGGTGCGCGTGCTCGGCGCCCGGGTGATGAGGCGGATGGCCGGCGGAGCCGATCTCGGCGAGCTCGGTGACCAGGTGCTCGACGCCCAGGCGCGCAAGCGCGTCGGGGTGGTCATCGAGCCGGAGCGGATCGCCAGCTGGGACCACCGCAAGATGGCGTCGCTGCCGGGGCAGGCCGGCTAGCGGAGCAGGAGGCCGACCGCCACCTCCAGTTGGTGCTCGACGTCCTCGGGGGCGGTGCGGCCGGTCACCCAGCCCACCAGCGCGGCCAGCCACACGTCCGAGATCACCCGGATGACGGCCGCCTCCGCGGCGGTGGCCTCACCGTGCTCGGGAGAGCCTGCGATAGCGCGGGCGATCATCGTGCTGAGCCGCCGGGCGACGCCGTGGATCTCGCCGGAGACCGACGCGTCGGCGAACATGAAGGCCCGCACCATCGCCTCGGTGAGCAGCGGCTGCTTCTGCAGCAGCCTGGTGGTGCGGCCGAGGAGGAACATCACGCGTTCCTGCGGCGACGTACCGGGGATCGCCCGAACAGCCGTGCGCTGCTCCGCCTGCTCGAACTCGCGATCGAGGGCACCGACCAGCAGGTGGATCTTGGAGGGGAAGTAGCGGTAGAGCGTGCCGAGCGCGACCTGGGCCTGTTCGGCCACGGTGCGCATCTGGACGGCCTCGAATCCGCCCTCGGAGGCCAGCGCGATCGTCGCGTCCAGGATCCGCCGCCGACGTTCGAGCCGGGCGGCTGATCCGGCGCGGGAGCGCGCCTCGGTGGCGCCCGTGCTGGTCACGGGGCGGTCTCCGACTCCTGATGGTCGTGCTGGCGGTGCCATTCAAGCCATTGCTGCACCGCGCCGATCGCCGCGTGCGCGCGGATCGAACCGAAGATCTCGAAGGCATGCTGCGCCCCCGGCACCTCCACGTAGGTGACGCTCGCACGGGACACCTCACGCAACCGCTCCACGAAGGCGCGCGCCTGCCGGACCGAGACCATCGTGTCGGCGTCGCCGTGGATGACGAGGAAGTCGGGCGCGTCCGGGGTGATGTGCTCGATCGGCGAGGCCTCGCGGAAGTCCTCGATGGTGGCTCCGTCGGCGAAGACCCGGCGGGTGAGGAAGCGCCGGACGTAGACCGCGTAGGGATCGTCGCTCGCCATGTCGTAGACGCCGTAGAAGGGTACGCAGCCGGCGACCGGCGGGTCGGCCGTGAGGGCGGCCAGAGCGGCCAGGTGACCGCCGGCGGAGCCACCGGTGAGGACCAGGTGCCCCGGGTCGCCGCCGTACTCGTCGATGTGATCGCGCACCCACGCGATCGCGTTGCGCACGTCGTTGATCTGGGTGGGCCAGCGGTACTTCGGTGCCAAGCGGTAGTTGATCGCCACGCAGACCCAGCCCTGCGCGGCCATCCGGTTCATCAGGAGCAGGCCCTGCTCCTCCTTGCGGCCGATCGTCCAGGCGCCGCCGTGGATCTGCACCAGGACCGGGGCGTCGGGGACGCGGTGCTCCTCGCGCGGCCGGTAGATGTCCAGCCGCGCCTTGACGCCGCCCTCGGTGTAGGGGACGTCGCGGATCACCTCCACGCGCGGGTCTGCGAGCGCGAACGGCCGCGCCAGCGTGCGCAGCGAGGTCCGGTCGGTGCGCTTCTCCTGCGCCGACGGCTCGGGGGAGACGGCCGCGAGGGTCTCGTCGAGCACCTCCTTGAACGCGGCGCCGGCGCCGCTGGCGCGCCAGGTGAGGTACCCCAGCCCGGCTGTGGTCGCGGCCGCGAGCGCCAGGCCCAGCGGCGACACCCGCCGCCGTACGAGGCCCACAGCGGTGTCCGCCAGCCCGGCGAGCAGCAGCTGCGGTGCCAGCTCGCCGGTGATCCACCCGGCTGCGAAGGCCGGCACCGCCGTCGCCCGCGTGTCGAGAGGACGCACCGCGTTCGCCGTCAGGACGGCGAGGGCAGCCTGTCGCACCGTGTGTCCGCGCATGCGGCCAATGTAGAACGCCGCGCCTACCAGCGCTCGGGCGCGCGGCGGCCGGTGGCCGGCGGCACGGTCGCCGCGGCGGCCTGGCCGCCGCTCAGTTCCTGCGAGCGGTGGGCGCTGAGATGCTCCGCGAGCGCACCGAGCGCCATCGGGTGCGCGATGTGGTAGCCCTGGGCGAGGTCGCAGCCGAGATCGCGTACGGCATCGAGGTCGGCCGCCGTCTCCACCCCCTCGGCGACGACCCGCATGCTGAGATTGTGACCGAGGTCGATCACCGTCCGCGCGATCGCCTTGCGCACCTGATCGGTCGCCATGCCGGTGACGAAGGCACGGTCGATCTTGAGCTCGGCGATCGGCAGGTTGGCGAGGTAGCCCAGCGAGGTCTGGCCCTGGCCGAAGTCGTCGATGCTGACGTGCACGCCGGCCTGCGCGAGCTGCTCGAGCACGCTGCGAGCACGCTCGGGGTTGGTGAGCAGTGCCGTCTCGGTGACCTCGATGACCAGCTGGGACGCCGGCAGGTCCGCGCGTCGCAGCGCGTCGGTCACCTGCTGGACGAAGTCCGTCCGTACGACGCTGCGGGCCGAGACGTTGACGCAGACCCGGATCGGCGTGCCGTGCGCGGAGAGCCGCGACATGTCCTTGAGCGCCCGCTCGAGCACCCACGCGGTCAGTCGCTCGATGAGGTCGGTCTGCTCGGCCATCGGCAGGAAGCGCCCTGGCGGCAGCAGCCCGTGGACGGGGTGGTTCCAGCGCACCAGGGCCTCGACCGCGATGATCGCGCCCGACCTGGCGGCGATCTGTGGCTGGTAGTGCAGCGCCAGCTGACCGCTGCTGAGCGCATGCGGGAGCTCGGTGATGAGCTCCATGTCGGCCGCACCGAAGCGCTCCATCTCGGCGGCGTACTCGGCGATCACGGTGTGGTCCGACTTGGCGGCGTACATCGCCACCTCGGCCTGCTGCATCAGCGTCTGCGCCGAGACCTGCCCGTCGCTGACCTGCACGTAGCCGACGCTCGGGGCCACCGACAGCGGTCGCCCACCCACCTCGGCCTCGGCCGAGACCATCGCGGCGAGCCTGGTCAGGGCCGCGTGCGGGTCCTGCGGGCCGCGCAGGACGAGACCGAACTCGTCGCCGCCGAGGCGCGAGACCACGTCGGGGCGCTTGATGCCCGCGGTGAGCCGACGCGCGACGATGCCCAGCAGCTCGTCGCCGCTGGCGTGCCCGAGGGTGTCGTTGAGGTTCTTGAAGTTGTCCAGGTCCATGACCGCGACGATCGCTGTGCGCTCGATCCCGATGACCCAGGTCACGGCCTCCTCCACGTGCCGCATGAACAGCGCGCGGTTGGGCAGACCGGTGAGCGCGTCGAGACCGACCAGCGCATTCTCGGTCGACGCCTCCGTGCGTCGCCTGCGCTCGAGGACGACGGCGGCCACACCCAGGCAGACCAGGACGGCGAGCAGCCAGAGCGCGAGGTCGCGGTAGAGCGCGCGCCGGATCGCCGCGACGTCAGCGGCGTACGGCGCGTAGGGCAGGTAGACGTCGAGGGTCCCGATGCGCTGGGCGGGCGAGCCGGCGGTCAGCGGGACGGAGACGGCGACCGCGGCGGGGCCGGCCGTACCGGTACCGCCGGCGTCCAGGTGCGTGAGCACGGCGGCGACGTCGTCGTCGGAGCGCGCCGTCACGTCTCCGCCCGGGCTGGCCGGGGGCTTCGCGGTCCTGCGCCCGCTGCTCCGGTCGTAGGAGAACGCGACAGCGCCCCGTTCGTCGCGCAGCTGCAGTCGCAGCACGCGGCCGTCCGCGACCGCGTCGGCGGCCACCCGCGCCATCGCGCCGCGCTCCTGGCTCGACATGCCGGCGCTGAGACCGCGGCCGTCGAGCTGAGGCGCCACCGCCGTCTGCGCCAGCAGCAGCGCCGCCGACCGGGCCTGGGCAAGGCCACGGCTCTTGGCGGTCGCCTGGAGGTTCCAGACCAGCCCTGCTCCGAGCAGCACGACGGGGACCAGGATCACCAGCCCGTAGGTCAGCAGCGACCGCGCCGTCGAGTCGGCTCGACGGCGCCGTCGATCGGTGCTGCGGGCCATGGTGCGGACGCTAGTGCACGCGCGGCGCCGCACCGTGGAGCCGCACCGTGGAGCCGCACCGGAGGGCGAGCCCCGGCGTCGGCTCGGCCGCTCCGCCCTCAGCTCCGGATCGCCGTCGGCACCAGCAGCTCGACGAGAGCCTGGAGCGGCATCGGCCGGGCGATGTGGTAGCCCTGCGCCAGGTCGCAGCCCAGGTCGCGCACGGCGGCCAGGTCCTCCTCGGTCTCGACGCCCTCGGCGACCACCCGCATACCCAGGTTGTGGCCCAGGTCCACGACCGACTCGACGATCGCCGTCCGGACGCGGTCGGTCGCCATGCCCGTCACGAAGCCGCGGTCGATCTTGAGCTCGGCGATCGGCAGGTCGGCGAGGTAGCCGAGCGACGTCTGGCCCTGGCCGAAGTCGTCGATGCTCACGTGCACCCCCGCGCTGTCCAGCTGCTCGAGGACCAGACGTGCTCGCTCGGGGCTGGTGAGCAGGGCCGTCTCGGTCACCTCGACCACCAGCTGCGCGGCCGGCACCGCTGCCGCCTCCAGGGCGGCCATGACCTGGCCCGCGAAGTCCTCGCGCACCACGCTGCGCGCCGACACGTTGACGGCGATCGGGATCGGTCGGCCAAGGCTCGCCAGCCGGGCGGCGTCGGCGAGCGCCGCGCCGAGAACCCACGCGGTGAGACGCTCGATGAGGTCGGTCTGCTCGGCCATCGGCAGGAAGCGGCCCGGCGCGAGGAGGCCGTGCACCGGGTGGTCCCACCGCACCAGCGCCTCGGCCGCCACCACCTCGCCCGAGGCTGCAGCGATCTGCGGCTGGTAGTGCAGCACGAGGTCGCCGTTGCTCAGTGCGTGCGGCAGCTCGGCGATCAGCTCCATGTCGGCGGCGACGAAGTGCTCGAGGGCGGGGGAGTACTCGGCGACCACGGTGTGGTCGCCCTTCGCGGCGTACATCGCCACCTCGGCGCGCTGCATGACCGTCTCGGCGGAGAGCCGGTCGTCACTCAGCGTGAGGTAGCCCACGCTCGGCGCGACCGACAACGGCAGGCCGCCCACCTGCGCCTCGGAGGCGACGACAGCGGCGAGCTCGGCGAGCTCGGCCAGCGGGTCACGGGGCGAGCGCAGCACCAGGCCGAACTCGTCGCCGCCGAGCCGGGAGACCGTGTCGGAGCGGCGCAGGCGCTCCCGCAGCCGGGAGGCGATGATGCCCAGCAGCTCGTCGCCCCGGGAGTGGCCGAGGGTGTCGTTGAGATCCTTGAAGTGGTCGAGGTCCATCATCGCCACGACGACCGGCCGACCCGTCCGAGCCGCCCATCCGGCCGCCTCCTCGACCCGCTGGACGAACAGGGCTCGGTTGGGCAGGCCGGTGAGGGCATCGTGGCGCGCCATCCACTCGTTGGCCGCCAGCTCACGCCGGAGCCTGCGGCTGACCGAGAGCGTGATCACGAAGAGCATCACCGAGAGGCCGGCCAGGCCGAGCGCGAGGTCGCGGTAGAGCACGTGCAGGCTCGCGCGCACGTCGGCCTGGATCGGGGCGTAGGGCAGGTAGGCCTCCAGGACGCCGATCTGCTTGGCCGAGGTGCCGACCGTCAGCGGGAGGTAGACCTCCACGGCGGCGGGACCGACCGGGCCGGAGTCTCCCGGGTCGGCGTTGAGGTGGGTCAGCTGGGCGACCACGTCCCCGTGCGCCGCTGCGACGATCTCGTCGTCATCGTCACCGTACGCCGGCCCCTTCCCCTTTCCCTTCGCCTTCGGATCCTGGGAGAACACCACCGCACCGTGCTCGTCGCGCAGCCGCAGCCGGAGCAACCGCCCGTCGGTCACGGCACGGGTCACCAGGCGGGTCATAGCGGTGCGTTCGCGAGCGGAGAGGCCCTTGCTCAGGGGCTGGCCGTCGAGCTGCGGCGCGACCGCCGTCTGGGCGACCAGCAGCGCCTCGGTCCGCGCCTCGTCCAGACCACGGCTCTGCGCCGTACCCCTGATCCCCAGCGAGAGCCCCAGCCCGAGCAGGAGCACCGGGATCAGGATGAGGACGACGTGGGTCAGCAGCAGCCGGACCGTCGAGCCCGTACGCCGCCGCCGCGGTTCGGTGCTCGGGGACATGGGCGGAGGCTAGTGCACCGCGTCGCCGCCGGGGCGCGTTTCGGCCGGTTGCTGCGCGATCCGGACCGTCGACTCGGGCCTCCGTCCCCGTCGACTCGGGCCTCCGTCCCCGTCGACGCGGGCCTCCGTCCCGTTGCGTCGACACCACCGTGCCGGCGTCGGCCGGCCTAGCGCGGGAGGACCCCGATCACCGGCCGACCGAAGTGGTAGCCCTGGCCGAGGTGGTAGCCGAGCCGGCGCAGGACCTCCGCCTGATGGGCGGTCTCGATCCGCTCGGCGACGAGCCGTACGTCGAGGCTGCGGCCGATGCTCACGATCGCCTCGAGGATCGGAGCCTCGTCGCGGTCCTCGCCGATGGCTCCGACGAGAGCGCCGTCGATCTTGAGCACGTCGATCGGCAGCTGCTCGAGGCGTCGCAGCGAGGAGTAGCCGGAGCCGAAGTCGTCCATGGCGACGAGGACGCCGCGTGCGCGCAGGGCGCGCAGGTTCGCCAGCACCTGGGGTTCCTCGTCGTCGAACGCCCCCTCCGTGATCTCCAGGACCAACAGGTTGGCCGGCATCGACCAGGCATCGAGCAGGGCGATCACCCTCGAGGCGTAGTCGGGGCTGCGCAGCTCCACCGCCGAGGCGTTCACCCCGACCGAGCGCCGCGGCTCGGCACTCGCCATCAGGGTCCGGCAGACAGTCCCCAGCGACCACGCGCCCAGCGCGTGGATCGCCCCGGTGCGCTCGGCCTCGGGGATGAACTGGTCCGGCATGATCAGCCCCTTTTGCGGGTGCTGCCACCGGGCGAGCGCCTCGCAGCCGATCACCTCGCCGGTGGCCAGCTGCACGACGGGCTGGTAGGCGAGCACCATCTCGCCGGCGGCGATGGCGGCCTCCAGCTCGCTGGCCGATCGCGACGGGTCGCCGTAGGCGACGATGCGGTCCCGCCCGGCCGTCTTGGCCTCGTAGAGGGCGACGTCGGCACGGTTCATCAGGATCGAGCCGGAGTCGCCCGGCTGCCAGGCGGCCACGCCGACCGACACTGTCACCTCCGCCGGGGCACCGCTGCGCAGCACGTCGGCGAGATCGGCCGCCCGGCCGAGGGTGCTGTCGGGAAGCAGCAGCGCGAACTCGTCCCCGCCGTACCGGGCGAGGGTGGCCACCGGCGGGATCAGCGGTGCCCAGCTCCGGGCGCATGCGATCAGCAACCGGTCGCCGGCCGGATGGCCCGCAGTGTCGTTGATCTGCTTGAAGCGGTCCACGTCGAGCACCGCGAGGCAGAGCCGGCGACCGTCGCGCTCGGCGCTCCGCAGCGCCTCCTCCAGCCGGCGGTCGAAGCCGCGGCGGCTGGCGAGCCCGGTCAGGAAGTCCCGGTCGGCGGCGCTGGCGGCCCGTGCCAGCCAGGCGACGACGAGTGTCGTCCCGAGCGTGCAGCCCTGGATCAGCACGATCGACCCAGGGGCGATGTCGACGGCCGCGAGGCAGATCGTGCAGGCGGCCTCGGTGACCAGTACGTGCACGAGGCCCTGGGAGAGCGGGAAGAGGAAGACCGCGTTGATGGTGATGAAGAGGAACGGCATGCTCAGCGCGATCGAGGCGGCATCGCCGTGGCCGAGCAGGACCAGCGCACAGATGAGCCCGGTTCCCAGGGCGATGACCGCGTGGTAGGCCCAGCGGGGGAGCCGCCGCCCCGTCGCCAGGATCAGCCCGCCGACGACCACCCCGACCACGCCGATGACGGCGATGCTGCGGACATCGACCCGATCCGAACCCAGCCGCACCGCGGTCCCGATCAGCAGGATCGTGCCACCCAGGAGGTAGAGGCTCGCGGCGGTCCAGCGCAGGGTGTTGATCGTCGCCACCGACGGCGCCTCGCGCCATGCCCGGCTCCGAGCGAGGGAGGAGGGGCTCCACGAGCGGCGCTCTCGATCCATCACCCGGTCAGTGTGGCAGCGCCATGGCGCGGATGCGGTGAGTTCGGCTCTCGGGCCGACGCGTCGGCCGACGGTGCGGGCATCGCGGCTCGCACCGCGGGTAACGGACAGCCGTGATCGACTCCGAGCGGATCCTCCTGGTGACCGGTGCCTCCAGCGGGATCGGCCGCGCGACAGCCCTCGCGGCGGCATCGGCCGGAGCCCACCTCGTCCTCGCAGCGCGTGACCCCGACGCGTTGCAGGAGACGGCCGACGCCTGCGAGTGCGCCGGCGCCGCCTCAGCCCTCGCCGTCCCGACCGACATCGGCCTCGACTCCGACGTCGAGGCGCTGGTCGGGGCCGTGCTCGAACGACACGGGCGAGTGGACGTCGCGGTGCACTGCGCGGGCGTGGCGGCGTACGGCCGGACCGAGCAGATCCCGGCGGAGGTGTTCGACGGCGTGATCGCCACCAACCTGACCGGCTCGGTCAATCTCGCCCGCCACGTGCTGCCGGTGCTGCGGCGTCAGCGCCACGGCACGCTCGTCCTGGTCGGTTCGGTGATCGGGCACCTCGGGGTGCCGACGATGAGTCCCTACGTGCTCAGCAAGTGGGGCGTGCGGGCGCTGGCGCGCCAGCTACAGCTGGAGAACCGCGACGTGCCCGGGGTGAGCGTGCGCTACGTCGCACCAGGGGGCATCGACACCCCGATCTACCGGCTGGCGGCCAACTACGCGGGGTTCCAGGGCATGCCGCCACCGCCGGTGCGCCGTCCTGACCGGGTCGCCCGCCAGCTCCTCGATCGGGTCGACACCCGCCGGGGGCGCGATCAGCTCGAGCTGACCAATGAGCTGATGCGCTTCGGGTTCACCGTGTTCCCGCGGTTGTACGACGCGCTCGTGGGGCCGTTGTTCGCCGCCGCAGCCCGCGATCTCGGCGCGCCGCTGGCGCCGGGGCCGGGCAACGTCCTGGCGCCGCACCACGTCCGCGAAGGCGGTGACGACGGGGGTCGAGCTCGACGGGGCCTCGGCGTCCTCGCGGTGCTGCGCAACGTCGGTCGCCTGGTCCGTGGACCTCGGGGAGGTCAATGACCCCGTGCGGCGACGATCGCGGTACCGCCCGACCAACGCGCCAGCAGGTGCGCTCGCGACCCGTCCGACTCGCGCGGGTCGGTCGCGATCACCGGTACGCCGGCCTCCTGGTCGTGCCCGTCGGGCAGGACGAGGGTGACCCGCACGGTGGGCTCGCGGGTCTGGATCCGCTCGGCGCCGTCCCAGACCTCCTCGGTGGCCTGGGCCTGGTCGCCGCGCAGCGCGCGGTCGTAGCAGCCCAGGGCCACCGGGTCCCCGAGGCCGTCGTAGACCCAGCGGGTGCCGAGCACGCTGTGCTCCATGGTGCAGATCAGGTGCGCGTCAGCGCCCGCGAGCGGGGCATTGCGGTAGGTGAGCACCGCATGCAGCACCGTCCCACCCGCGTCCAGCAGGAAGCCCTCGACGCCGACCTGGCCCTCCGGGTCGTCGAACCGGTAGGCGCCGAGGACCGTCACCGGGCTGCCGAGTCGCCGCTCGAGCACCTCGGCCTTGGTCGGCGCGATCGTGGCCCGGTGGATGACTGCCATGGTCGAACCCTAGCGACCGACCGTGGCTGGCAGGCGCACCCGGTGTGCGCTTCCCTCCACGGTCGGTCGCGACCAGCCTCAGTGGACCGTGATCTTGGTCTTCTTGGCCTTCGACGCCTGGTAGTAGAGCGCGCCGAGGTACTTCGTCACGATCGTGTAGTGGCCGGTCTTGAGGTGCGGCAGCGTGACATAGGCGACGCCCTGCTTGAGGGTCTTCTTCGTCTTGAACTTGCCGATCGACACCGTGACGTAGCCGTCGACCACCCAGCCCGGGGAGGCGACCTTCACCTTCGCGCTCACCCGCTGACCGCGCTTGAACTTCTTCGGGACCTTGATCGTCGTCGTGGTCTTGGACTTGGGCGCCGGCTGCATCGTGACGGCGTTGGTGGTGAGCGTCGTCGGGAGACCGAGCACGCTGTACTGGGCCAGGTAGCCGGTCATCGTCAGCTGGGCCTGGACGGCTCGGGAGCCGTCCTCCCGGACGGTGCGGTAGTCGGTTCCGGTCGCGCCCGCAATGGGGACGCTGCCGCGCATCCACTGCTGGGTGACGCTGGCGGTGTAGTTGGGGCCGCCGCCGCCGGCGACGTTCATCGCCGCGGTCAGGGAGGCAGGGATGTGCACCGACAGGCGCGAGCCGACGGCATTGGCACCGCTGATGCTCGGCACGGTGACGTGCATGACGTACACCGTCGGCTCACCGGCGGTCACCGTGAGCGCAGTGGCGGGGTCGAAGGACAGTCCCGCGACGCCACAGGGCGAGATGCCCACGCAGTGGAAGCCGGAGAATGTCGTGAGGGTCAAGACACCGTAGTCGCCCGCCGCGAGCGCGAAGCTCTGGCTGGCCGACGCGCTCGGCGAAGCGCTGCTGTCCGCAGGGAGGCCGTCGTCGCCGAGCACCTCCATCAGCGCCGGTGTGGGGTGGTTGTACTGGTCGACGACCTTGACCGTGAGCGTGCCGGTGTCGTCGGCGTGCGCTGCGGGCGCTGCCACGAGGAACGAGGAGAGAACGAGGGCCGACGCGGCGGTGAGCGCGCCGAGGAGGGAGCGAGGTCGCGGCAAGGCAGGATCCTTCCGGGTGGGGGGAGTCCCGAGAGACGGGCCGGGGAGCCCAGCGACGAGCGTCGCACAACGTCGAGATCGCGCGCAGGCGTTCAGTGCGATTGCGCCTGCCGTTTCAGCTCAGCCCACGAGCCGCGCTGCCGAAGGGTGGCACCACTAGGCGTGTCCTCCCGCGTCCTGGCCCACGCCGAGTAGTCGGCGAACGAGCCTGTCGCGCCCTCGGTCGACAGGTAGGTGGCGACGACGGCGACCAGGTCCTCCTCCGACCAGCGCCGGCTCGTCGAGCGGGTGGCGTTGGCGCGGAGCCCGGCGGCCTCGCACGCCGCCCGCCACGACCCGAACCGCCGGATCAGCAGCGCCGGCGAGGCGGCGATGTCGCGGCCGCGCTGCCAGGCGTCGTACGCGCCGTTGGTCAACGGCTCACCCAGCTCGGCGGCCGCGGCCCGCAGGCCGTCGATCAGCTGGCCGTCGGAGAAGTCGGGGGTGCGCACGTCAGCACCGTAGAGGATCGTCGGCTCACCGACGAGGGAGGCAGCCGCACCGGCACCGCCGTGCTCAGCCCACCAGCGCCCGCGAGACCAGGAACCGGTCCACCTCGATCCGGATCGCCACCCGCTCCGGATTGGGGCGCGGCGTGCGGTACCGACCGGCATAGCACTGCTCCGCCCGTCGTACGGCGTCGCCGTCGCTGTGCACCAGCGCCCTCCCTTCGAGGGTGGACCAGCGGGCGCCGTCGACCTGACACGCGGCGACGGGCGACCCGTCGGGAGCCGCCGCTATCCGCCGGGCCTTGTGCGATGCGCGCGAGGTGATCACCCAGGCGCAGCGCTGCTCGTGGTCCAGGGCCACACCGACGGGGACGACGTGCGGTCGCCCGTCGGGCCGCACCGTGGTGAGGGAGCACAGGTGCCGCTCGGTCCAGAACTCGAGCAGGTCGGCGGGGAAGGCGTCCCAGCCGGGCGTCCACGTGGTCATGGGGCCATCATCGCCGAGGCGACCAACGCGCCGAGCTGGGTGCCGATGCACACGCTCGCGAACGTCGCGCCGGCGGTGGCGAGCGCCGCTGTGCTCGTCGAGGAGATCGCCACCAGGCCGACGGTCCCGGGCACCAGCAGCAGGAAGGCCGGCTGGAAGGTGACGGTCGCCGGGACCGCGTCGCGGAGCCGCTCGACCGCCCGGGCGACCACCAGCAGCAGCCCGGCCGCGATGCCGGACGCGACGACGCTGGTGGTGAGGACGGAGGCGAGGGTGACCACGGCGTAGGTGCCGAGCATGACGACCACGCCGAGTCCGGCGAGCCGCCGGCCCGCCCCGAAAGCGACGCTGACGCCCAACGCCAGCAGCACCACGCCCAGGACCGAGAGCCACTCCGGCGGCACCGAGGACCAGGCCGACCAGGCCGACCCGTGATGTTCGCTGCCGGGGATGTCGCCCACCAGTCCCGCCGAGGTGGGATCGAGGTGCAGCCCGGTCAGCGAGGCGCCGGCCGCGATGCCGGCCGCCATGAACGCCAGCGCGATGGCGCCGTACATCAGCCGGGCCGCACCGGCGACGATGTCGGTCGAGGTGAGTTCGAGCAGAGCGTTGGTGATCAGGGCGCCCGGCACCAGGACGGCGAAGGGTGCGCACACCGCCGCGAGTGGGACGGTCCCGATGTCGAAGAGGTCGGCGAGCGTCCCCACCGCCGAGGCGGCGAGGAACGCCGTCACGAACGGCATCACCGAGGCCGCCGGACGCCTCCGCTCCGAGACGGCGACGGCGGCACCGATCAACGCACCGAGCACCAGGGCGGCACCCTCGGCCCACCAGGGACAGCGGAACAGCGTGGCGAGCCCGGTGGCGATCAGGGCGCTTCCCACGGTGGTCGCCGCGACCGGGTGTCGGCGTACCTGGGCACGGATCGCGTCGATGCGTTCGGGGACCTCGGCCAGCCCCACGCTGCCCCGGGCGATGCCGCGGGAGAGCCGGCTGGCCTGCGCCGACTGCCGGAAGGTCAGAGCACCCTCGGCGCTGGCCATGCGGGTCTCTCCTGTCCGGTCGTCGCTGACCATCACCGTCTGGGGCAGCACCGAGAAGGTCAGGTCCAGCTCGGGCGTCGCGGTGGCGCATGCCGCCTCCAGACCGTCACGTACGTCGGAGACCGACATCCCCGCGTCCAACAGCAGCGCGCCGATGCGGCCGTACGTCGACTCGGGGACGGGACCGGGGGCGGGAACCGCGCGGGCGAGGCTCGTCTGCACGGTGTCATGGTCCCACCCGTGCCGTCTCCAGCCCCCATCCGTGCATGCTGATCCCGGCCGCGGCGATCACCGGTTTCCGGGGAAGCGCCGTCCCCGTAGTGCGGCCAGAGTGCACGCCATGACTGCTTCCCACACCGCGCGCCGGCGGTCGGGCCGACCCGTCGCCGTCGCCC
Organism: Nocardioides sp. BP30; assembly: GCF_029873215.1. NCBI lineage: Bacteria > Bacillati > Actinomycetota > Actinomycetes > Propionibacteriales > Nocardioidaceae > Nocardioides > Nocardioides lacus. Next base: position 2,549,959 of record NZ_CP123620.1, read on the forward strand.
TCCCGGCGCTCACCCTGGCGCTGTCGTCGGCCCTGGCCCTCGCCGCCTGCGGTGGCGACTCGGCCACCGACCGCGCGTGCGCGGCCCGCGACGACCTGTCGACGTCGGTGCAGAAGGTCATCACCGACCTGCGGAAGGGCAACGTCGGCGATGCCCGGGACCAGCTGGGCGACGTGCGCGCGAAGGTCTCGGCCCTCGGTGACGCGGTCGGAGACCTGAGCGCTCAGGAGCGCGACCGGCTGCAACCGCAGGTCACCGACCTCCAGGACCAGCTCAAGGCGCTGCCCGACGCCGGCAGCCTGGCCGAGCTGCGCACCGCGATCGGCAGGCTCAACACGAGCGCGTCGACCCTGCTCTCGGATCTGGGTACCGACCTGACGTGCTCTTGACTCGCGTTCGCCAGGCCGCCGGTGCGGTGATCTTCGACCGGGTGGCCGGACCCGACGGCCCCACCCGGCGCGACCGGATCCACGGCCGCCCCGGACCCCGACTGGCGGAGCCGGGTACGCCGATCTGGCGGGTGCACAGCGACGCGGCCGTGTTCATCGGCGGCCTGCGCGCGCTGCTGCTCCAGGCGCTGCACCCGGCTGCGATGCGGGCGGTCTCCGAGCACAGCGGCTACCGCGGCGACATGCTGGGCCGGCTGGCACGGACCAGCACCTTCCTGGCAACCACCACCTTCGGCCACGTCGAGGACGCCGAGGAGGCGATCGAGGTGGTGCGTCGGATCCATCGCCGGGTGCGCGGCACCATGCCGGACGGCACGCCGTACCGGGCCGACGACCCGCACCTGCTGGAGTGGGTGCACGTCGCGGAGATCGACAGCTTCCTGACGGCCCACCAGACCTACGGCGCCCGGCCGCTCGATGCCGCCGAGCGCGACGAGTACGTCGCCCAGACCGCCGAGGTGGCGCGGCGTCTCGGCGTCCTCGATCCGCCCCTGACCGAACGCGACCTCAAGGAGCGGCTGGAGGCCTTCCGTCCGGAGCTCCGCTCCACGCCCGAGGCCCGCGAGGCCGTGAGCTTCCTGCTGCTCAGGCCTCCGCTCGGCCTGGCGGAGCGGGTGCCGTACACGGTGCTCGCGGTGGCGGCGATCGGACTGATGCCTCGCTGGGCCAGGTGGCCGCTGCGCCTACCGTGGCTGCCGGTCACCGAGCGCACGGTCGTGCGCGCGCTGGGGACCGTGGCCACCAGCACGATCCGATGGGCGATGACGCCGCAGCGCCCACCGACGCCACCGAAGCCACAGTCGCGACCGAGCCCACCTCCACCGTCAGCGGCGGGGGAGTGAGCCTCAGAGGCCCAGCAGACGCGCCAGGGCGCGCCGGGCCTCCTCGGAGCGACGGGCCTGTGCGGCCAGTCCCGCGGCGAGCGTCTGCGACCACTCCTCGACAGTGGTCTCCCGACGTGAGATCACCACGCCGCCGACCTCGGTGACGATCCGGGCGCGGGGCGCTCGGCCGCGCACCGGCTCGAGCTCGAGCGTCACCTCGTCCAGGTGCGCCCGGATCCGCGTCACCGTGCCCGGCCGGCCGGCGAGCCGGTCACCGACGGAGCGGCTCCGGTCGACCTCGACCGCTCCCGGCGGTAGGGCATCACCGAGGGTTCCGGTCAGCACGGTGGCGTAGGCCTCGAGATCGCGGACATCGGCGCGGAGCGCGGCGGCGACCATGGCGATGTCGAGGTCGCCTGCGCGGGGATCGTCGGGGGAATCGGACACCTGCCGATCCTCTCAGTCGGTCAGCGGCAGGACCAGCGTGGGCTTGGCGATGATGTGGTCCTCCCGCAACGCCCGTACGGCGGTGCCGATCGCGAAGAACTCCGTGGTGTGGCCGCCCCAGCGGTGCGGCAGGCTGAGGAGCTGCACGCCGACGATCCCTTCGGCGTGAAGTCGCTCGGCCTCGTTCTGCATCCGGCCCATGGCCAGCTCGCGGGCGTCGTACAGGGCCTCGGTGAACTGCGGGATCTCCACGTTCGCTCCGGCGTTGCCCAGCGCCTGCCAGAACTTCTGGTGGCCGATGTGGTAGACGCAGGTGCCCATCGTCATCCCAAGCGGCGCGTACCCGGCCTGCAGCAGCGTCCAGAAGTCCTGGCCGGAGAGGTCGGAGGTGAACGGCTGGCCGAGGTCGTTGCGCCAGGAGTGGTTCGGTGGCGCCAACGGGTGATCCGGGTCGGCCTTGACCGCGGTGCCGACGGCGATGAACTCCGCGATGTTCTCGCCGAACTCCTTGAACTCGATCTCCAGCCGGACGCCGACGATGCCGTCGGCGCCCAACGCGTCCGCCTCGGCCTCCATCCGCGTCATCGCCAGCTCGCGAGCGTGGTACATCGCCTCCGAGAGCGTGGTCAGCTCCTGGTTCTTGCCCCAGCGGCTGAGCTGGAGCCCGACGTGGTAGATGCTCGAGCCGAGCACCAGGCCGAGGGGACGGAAGCCCGCCTCGCGGACGAGCAGGAACTCGTTGACGCTGAGGTCGGAGGTGAACAACCCCCGGTGCTCGCCCTCGCGCATGGCGTTGAGGCGGTTGATCGCGTCCTGGGGGATGGTGGTGTCGTCGAGCGTCATCGACGGGTCTCCTTGGGTCGGCCGAGCGGCAGGATGCTGAGGCTCGAGGTGGGATCGGCGGGGGCACGCCGGAAGGACGTGGCCGCCGTACCGACGAACCGGGCGCGGGCGTAGTGGTCGGTGTGGTTGTCCGACACCTCGCGCTCCCAGACGTGCAGGTCCAGGTCGGAGACGAGGACCGCCTCTCCGCCGTGGTTGCGGGCACGCCGCTCGAACTGCGTTCGGGCGTCGTGCCGCACGGTCTGGACGAGGTCGGTGTAGCCGTCGATCTCGGTATTGGCCTGCCAGCGCCAGCGCTGCTGCTGGGTCCGGTAGTCGTCGTGTCGAACGGCCGCGGCGATGCCGACGGCGATGCCCGTGGGGACCCAGCCGGCGTGCAACAGCTTGGCGACGTCGGCGCCGGCCAGCTCGGTGGTGAACGGGACACTCGCGCGGCCGGGACCATGCCCGCGCACCGCGGTCCCGAGCGCGACGAACTCCAGGTTGTCCGAGCCGAGGTGGTGATCGCTCAGCCGGATGCCGACGACGCCGTCGGCCCCGAGGAGGCGAGCCTCCTCCAACAGCCGACGCAACGCCGTGTCCCATCCGCGGTAGAGCGCTTCGACGTACGGGCTCAGCCCCGCCCAGCGACTCCGCGTCCCCGAGGTGACGGTACGCGAGGTGTTCCAGCCGTAGGCCATGTCACAGCCGAAGCCCTGCCAGCCCACCTGCTCGACGATGCAGCCCATCACCTCGCCGACCGGTGCGAAGCCGACCTCGGCCAGGGCTGCCGCGTCGGGGACGCTCAGCAGCGAGGTCGCCACCTGGGCGTCGGCTGCGCGGGCGAGTCGCTCGCGGGCGGCGGGCGGCAGCCCGATGCCGTTCCAGGGCTGCGGTTCCTCATCGGGCACGGGCCCATCGTGCCGCACGGATCAGGCGTCGTCCGGAATCATCGCGGGAAGGGGCGTGTTGCAGCCCGGCGTGACCAGCACTCTCTTCGAGCCCCTGTCCGTCGGCGCGATCACGCTGCCCAACCGCGTGCTGATGGCGCCCCTGACCCGGATGCGCGCGACCGACCCCGGCGACGTGCCGAACCCGTTGATGGCGCAGTACTACCGCCAGCGCGCGGGAGCGGGCCTGATCGTCACCGAGGGCACCCAGATCTCGCCGATCGGCAAGGGCAACATGGACACCCCTGGCATCTACAGCGACGAGCAGGTCGAGGGATGGCGGCAGATCACCGATGCGGTGCACGCCGAGGGCGGCCGGATCGCCGCGCAGTTGTGGCACGTGGGCCGGGTGTCGCACCCCGACCTGATCGGCGGCGAGCTGCCGGTCTCGGCCTCGGCCAACAGCTACCGCAGCCGGGCGACCCTGAAGGGCCCGGACGGGCTGCCGCAGCGCGCCGACTCCCCGACGCCGCGGCCGCTGAGCGCCGAGGAGATCGCCGCGACGCTGGAGGACTACGCCCGCGCGACCCGCAACGCGCGCGAGGCCGGGTTCGACCTGGTCGAGATCCACGGCGCCCACGGCTACCTGATCCACCAGTTCCTCGGCCGCGGCAGCAACCACCGCGACGACGAGTACGGAGGCTCGCAGGAGAACCGCGCCCGGTTCGCCCTCGAGGTCGTCGACACGGTGGTGGGCGCCTGGTCCGCCGACCGCACCGGCATCCGGATCTCCCCGCAGGGCTCGTTCAACGGCCTGGAGGAGGACGACCTTCCGATGGCGATCCACCTGGCCGGCGAGCTCTCCCGTCGCAAGGTGGCGTTCCTGCACCTCTCCGAGCCCGACTGGGCCGGCGGACCCGCGTTGCAGGACGACTTCCGCAAGGAGCTGCGGGCGGCGTACGACGGAGCGATCTTCGGCGCGGGTGCCTACACGATCGAGAAGGCCGAGCGCCTGGTCGGCCTCGACCTGATCGACGCGGTGGCGTTCGGCAGGCCGTTCATCGCCAACCCGGACCTGCCGGAGCGGCTGCGGCTGGGCGCCGAGCTGAACGCGCCGGTTCCGGCGACGTTCTACGGCGGCGACGCCGAGGGCTATACCGACTACCCGACCCTGACCGCCTGAGCATGGCCGTGCCGCTCCGGGTAACGGAGGGGCATGGAGACACCACGCACCGTCGGGGTCGAGGAGGAGCTGCTCCTCATCGACCCGGAGACCCGCACGATCAGCCCTCGGTCCACCCAGGTCATCCGGGCCAACGAGGACCGTTCCGGCGCGGCCCCACGAGCGGCCAGCGACGAGCTCGATCAGGAGCTGTTCCTGCACCAGGTCGAGACCCGCACCGACCCGTCTGACTCGTTGGCCGAGATCGAGCGCCAGCTCGTGGCCGGGAGGCGCACGGCCGGTACCGCGGCGGAGGCCTCCGGGCTGGCGGTGGTGGCGTCGGGGATCGTGCCGATCGGCGGTGCCGACCCGCAGGTCTCGCCGAACGATCGCTACCGGGACATGGTCGCGACGTTCGGCGAGACCGCTCGGACGGGCCAGACCTGCGGCTGCCACGTGCACGTCGCGATCGCCTCTCCCGAGGAGGGGGTCGGCGTGATCGACCGGATCACGCCGTGGCTGCAGGTCCTGGTCGCGATCGCCGCGAACTCGCCGTACTTCGAGGGCCGCGACACCAACTACGCCTCGTGGCGCAGCCAGGCGTGGACGCGCTGGCCGAGTGCGGGTCCGACCGAGGCCTTCGGGTCGGTCGAGGGCTACGAGGAGACCTCCCGTCTGCTCAAGATGACCGGCGCCGCCCGTGACGACGGCATGCTCTACTACGACGCCCGGCTGTCGAAGGGACAGCCGACCGTCGAGGTGCGCGTGCTCGACGTATGCACCGACCTGGCTGACACGGTGCTCTGCGCAGCGCTGGTGCGCGGTCTGGTGGAGACGGCGGCTGACGCGTGGGCGGCGGGGGAGCCGCTGGAGCGCTGGCGGGCGGAGATCCTGCGTGCGAGCAGTTGGCGAGCGGCGCACGTCGGCCTGGCCGACTCCCTGGTGCATCCCGGTCTGCGGGAGCTGCGGCCGGCGCGTGAGGTGGTGGGCGCCCTGGTGGAGCACGTCCGGCCGGCGCTGGAGGCGGCCGGCGACCTGGACCTCGTCAGGGCGGGGGTGGAGCGTGTGCTGCAGGCGGGTGGCGCGACCCGACAGCGGGCGGCGTACGAGCGCAGTGGCAGCGTCGAGGGTGTCGTGGACGACCTGATCACGCGTACGGACAGCACATGGCGGTGACGGCTCGCGCCGCCACCGCCATGGCTGGATGTATCGAGAGGAGGATCCTCGCGATCACCAATAGTGTGCGCGGGGACCGACCTGCCGGCCGGCAGAGCCCAGGATCCACAGCACAGCCCCGACGACGATCAAGATGATCCCGATGGTCCACAGGACCGGCACGCTGAGTACCGCTCCGAGGATCAGCAGGATCAGGCCGAGAATGATCATGGCGACTCCTTCCGACGGGCCCGCGGTCGCAGGCCGATCAGGCCCGGTACCCCCGGGGGCTTCTTCGGGAAACCTGCCGGAGGGCGGGGGAGCGTGTCACAGGCTCGTGCACGCTGCGGAGACCGCCGTCACTCAGTGACGCGTCGAGTGCGACAAGGTGACGGGTCGCGGGTCTCAGCGGCGACCGGAGCTGAACGACGCGGCACTGTGCGGCCGGCCGCCGCCGGTGGCAGCACCGGTGCCGGCACCGTTGCCACCGCCATTGCCACTGCCGCCGCCGCGACCGCCGCGACGACGACCGCCACCCGATCCGGCCGGCTTCGTACCGGACGCGGCTGCCGCAGGCTTGGCGCCCTGCTTGGCGCCGTTGCCGGAGCCGCCCTTCGACGAGCCCTGCCCACGCTGGGCGGGTGCCGTACCGTCGGCCGCCTGGCGCTTGCGGGCGCGGCTGCCCGGACGGCTCTTCCGGCTGCCGGCACCCTCACCGGCGGGACGGCGCTCGGGCTGCACGACGACCGGCTCGAACGCGCCTGGACGGCTGCGCTCGCCGGGGGCGAGCTGGACCAGGATGGGGTGCGCGACGCTGTCCACCCGCGTGGTCTGCGGCTTGATGCCGGCGGCCTTGGTGAGGTCGCGCACGTCCTTGACCTGGTCGCTGGTCATCAGCGTGACGACCGTGCCCTCGTTGCCGGCCCGGGCCGTGCGCCCGGAGCGGTGCAGGTAGGCCTTGTGCTCCGACGGCGGGTCGGCGTGCACCACCAGCGCCACATCGTCCACGTGGATGCCGCGGGCGGCGATGTCGGTGGCCACCAGCGCGGTGGCCTCGCCGCTGTGGAACGCGTCCATGTTGCGGGTACGCGCGTTCTGCGACAGGTTGCCGTGCAGGTCCACAGCCGGCACGCCGTTGCGGTTGAGCTGCCGCGCTAGCGCCTTGGCGCCGTGCTTGGTGCGGGTGAACACGACCGTGCGGCCGGGAGCACTGGCCAGGTCGGTGAGGATGGCGACGCGCTGGTCGCGCTCGATGTGCAGGACGTGGTGCGACATGGTCGCGACCGGCGACTGCGCGGAGTCGGCCTGGTGGGTGACCGGGTTGGCGAGGAACTGCTTCACCAACGCGTCGATGGCCTTGTCCAGCGTGGCGGAGAAGAGCAGTCGCTGGCTGCCCTTCGGCGTCGCCGCGAGAAGCCGGCGCACGCCCGGGAGGAAGCCGAGGTCGGCCATGTGGTCGGCCTCGTCGAGCACGGTGATCTCGATGTCGGCCAGCGTGCAGTGCTTCTGACCGATCAGGTCCTCGAGGCGGCCCGGGCAGGCGATCACGATGTCGACGCCGCGGTGGAGGGCGTCGACCTGCGGCTTCTGACCGACGCCGCCGAAGACGGTCCGGGTGGTCAGACCGGCGGCCTTGGCCAGCGGCGCGGCGGCGGCCTCGATCTGGCTGACCAGCTCGCGGGTGGGAGCCAGGATCAGCGCGCGCGGCGCCCGCGGCCGAGGCGTACGGCGCTCCGCGGCGAGCCGGGCGATGACCGGCAGCAGGAAGGCGTAGGTCTTGCCGGATCCGGTCCGGCCGCGGCCGAGCACGTCGCGTCCGGCCAGGGAGTCGGGCAGCGTTGCTGCCTGGATGGGTGTCGGGGTGGTGATGCCCTGTCGGTCAAGCACGTCGGACAGGGATGAGGGCAGGCCAAGACTGGCGAAGGAGGTCACGCAGAATCTCTCTGTTGGGCTTCTCGCCGAACAGCCGTGGTCCGAGGTCTCGGGCGGCTACGCACGGACGCCTACGAGAACGAGGCTTCGACGTGCGGACAACTCGCGGCGAGAGCACGAGTCGATGTCACCAGACTACCGGACCACCGCCGTATCGGCCGCATCCTGGCGCGCGGCACGGGCGCGACAGGACATGCCTGCGCGCGGCGCGGGTACCGGAGAGGCGTCGCAGCGGCCGGACGCCAGCTGGTCGCACCACCTCTCGGAGCAGCACATGGTGGCCCCCACCCGGATCGTGTTCATCCTCCCGCTCGCCGTTCTGTGTGCCGTCGTCGGCCTCCCGGCCCCGGCGGCACTCGCCGACGGCCTCGCGCCGGAACCCGACGCGGCCGCGCCCAATCCGGCGGCGCAGTGGACGCCGCCGCCCGAGCCGGCGCTGGTGCCCGTCCCCGCCACGACCTGCCCGGCACATCCCGCCGCAGGTACGGCGACCTGCCTGACCGAGGTGCACGGACACGTCGGCGACGCGACTGCCGCCGACGCCGGTCGCTCCGACGCGATCGGCTCCACGGGAACAGCGCAGACGCCGCTGCCCGACACCGCCGTCCCGCAGGCGGTGACGAAGACCGGGAGCTACACGCCCGCCGACCTTGCCAGCCTCTACCGCATCCCGGCGAACGTCACCAGCGGCGCGACGATCGGCATCGTCGACGTCGGCAGCGACCCGAACACCCAGGCACAGCTGAGCTACTACCGCTCCTACTTCGGCCTGCCGGCCTGTACGGCGGCCAGCGGCTGCTTCCGCGAGGTCGGGCAGAGCGGCAGCACCAAGCTGCCCGCCACCGACGCAGGATGGGTCGACGAGATCGCGATGGACACCCAGGCGGTCTCCGCCGTCTGCCCGAGCTGCCACATCCTGCTCGTCGACGCCTCCAGCGCGGACAGCGCCGACCTGGGTACGGCGGCGAAGACCGCCGTACGACTCGGGGCGACGTACCTGTCGCTGTCCTACGGCTCGCCGGACAGCAGCTTCGATGCGACGCTCAACCTGAGCTACTACAACAGCGTCGGGGTCACCTATGTCGCGGCCAGCGGGGACAGCGGGTACGCCGGTGGCACGATCTTCCCCTCGTCGGCCACCAACGTCGTCGCGGCCGGCGGCACGAGCGCCCGCCTGGTCGCCGGTACCTGGCGGCAGAGCGCCTGGTCCGACGCCGGCTCGGGCTGCGCGACGGCGGGCGTGCTCGGTGTGGTCACCCAGCTGGTCCAATCGATCCTCAGCGGCTCGGCCTGCCCGCGAGGCAGGGCGGTGACCGACGTGTCGGCGCTCGCCGACCCGAACACGGGGCTGCTGTTCTACCGAGGCGGGACGTGGTGGAGCGGTGGCGGCACGTCGCTGGCGGCTCCGATCGTCGCGTCGCTCTATGCCCTGGCGGGCAACCACACCGCGCCCCTGTCGGTCTACAGCAACGTCACCGACCGGCCGGGCTCGTTCGTCGACGTGACGTCCGGCCAGACCGGGAGCTGCGGCACGGTGCTGTGCCAGGCCGCCACCGGCTGGGACGGGCCCACCGGGGTCGGGACGCCGGCCGGTCTGGCGGGCCTCCAGGCCACGGGTGCCACACCCCTGCCGCTGGCCGCGCCGACGACGGCGAGCGGGCTCAGCCGGAGCGGTGCCGGCTATCCGGCGACGCTGAACTACCGACTCGTCGATGCGACGACCGGTGCCCCGGTCGCCGGCGCCACAGCGCTGGTGGAGGCCGACACCGGCAGCGGCTTCATCCTGCTCGCCACCCGGAGCACCGGTCCCGACGGCACGCTGAGCTACAGCGCGCGGCCGCACGGCCCGACGTCCTACCGGGTCGTCTACGGCGGGGACACGGCGCACGGCGCCAGCACCTCGCCGACGGTCCGGGTGTCCTCCTTCGCCGTCCACCTCACCGCGCGGGCGGCGGGCCGGCGGCTGCGCGCGAGCGCCACAGCGCCGTGGCGGGCCGCAGCGACGCAGGTGCCGCTGGTCGTCGCGCGCCGCACGGCCGGCGGCTGGCACACCGTCGCACACGCTCGGACCAACGCCCACGGAAAGGCGACGATCCGGGTGCACCGACCGGGTGTCTACCGGGTCAGCTTCGGCGGTGGCAGCTGGCGTGCGGGGCACACCGGGTCGATCCGCTTGCGCTGAGGTCTGCGCTGAGGTCACACGACCGCGACGCGGTTCCGTGCGTGCGCTCGGTCGCAGGGGCGGTCAGGCGAGCCGGGTGAGCTGCACGTCCACGAACATGTTGGAGGTGCCGGCACCGGTGTAGATGCCGCTGAGCGGACGGACGTCGACGTAGTCGCGGCCGGTGGCGACGGTGACGTGCCGCTCGCCGGGTGTGGTGTCGTTCGTCGGGTCGAAGGCCTGCCAGCCCTGGTCCCACCATTCGATCCAGGCGTGCGACTCGCCGTGCACCACCTCCCCGACCGCCGCATCCACCCGCGGCAGGAGGTAGCCCGACACGTAGCGGCACGGTACGCCGACGCTGCGCAGCGCGCCCGCCACCAGGTGGGCCATGTCCTGGCAGACGCCGCTGCGCTGGTCCCACGCCGTGCTCGCCTCGGCGAGCACGTCGGTCGACCCCGGCAGATACTCGACCTCGGCATGGATGAGGCGACACACCTCCCGGGCCACCTCACCCGGGGCGGCACCCGCGTCCACCAGCGCGTGCACCGGCGCGAGCAGGTCGGCCGGGGGTCTGACCCGGTCGGAGACGGTGAGGAACTCGACCAGATCGTCGACGAGCCGGCCCGATCGAACCTCGTCCCACGAGGCGTGGGCGACCGGCTCGGGGCGGGACGCGGTGCGCACGGTGGAGGTCGCCGTGACCGTCAGCGCCCGGTGCGGATCGAGCACCTCGAAGGCGGTCACCGCCGTACCCCAGTAGTCGCGGTAGCTGTGCGCCCACGGCTGCGGCGTGACGTCGACGCGCGAGTGACCCACCGTCTGGGTGCTGTCGGTCTGCGGCGTCATCCGGGCCTCGTTGTACGACGCTCGCACGAGGCCGTCGTACTCGAAGCCGGTCACGTGCACGATCCTCAGGTCCATCGCATGCTTCCTATCGGGTCCCTTGCCAGGCGAGCGCCTCCGAGCCGGAGAAGAACCGACGGGTGATCGCGTCGGTCACCGTCGCGCAGGCACGCTGGAAGTGGTCCATCGCCGCGGGCAGGTCGGCGACGAGCTCCTCGATCGGCCGGTACTCCAGCTCGGCCCGGGTGCGACCCAGCAGGCGGTGGGCGTCGTTCTCCACGCCGGTGCGCGAGGCCGACTCCAGGCTGGCCAGGCAGCGCTCGGCCCGCGTGATGGCGAAGACCACCGAGCCGGGGAAGAGCCGGTCCAGGAGGAGGAACTCCACCACCTCCAGCTCGGTCTCCAGGCCTCGTCGCGACCGGAGGAAGGCCTCGTGCGCCCCGCAGGCCCGCAGGGCGGTGGTCCAGGCGTGGCCGGGGGAGAGCGCGGCACTGGCGAGCAGCCGTGCCGTCATGTCCGCCCGCTCCAAGGAGCGCCCCAGCATGAGGAACTGCCAGCCCTCGTCGCGCGACATCGTGGTCTCCGCGGTGCCGTTGATCAGGGCGGTCTGGTCGCGCACCCAGCGCAGACCGCGGGTGGGGCCCATCGCCCGGAACGCACCCGAGGGGATCGCCCGGTAGGTGGTGTTGATCGCCACCCACAGTGGCTCGGAGAGGGTCTCGCGAGCGCGCCGTGCACTCTCGCGGGCAGCCTGCAGGCTGGCGGCGATGGACTCCGGCGAGGTGCGGTCGTAGGCGAGCAGGTCCAGGAGCCGGCGCGCGTCCAGGACGCCGTCCTTGGGCGGCTCGGCTCCCATGATGGACAGCACCGCCCGGCACGTGGCCGGCACGACGACGGCAGGGTCCTCCAGCATCAGCTGGGTCTGCACGTCGAGGATCCGGGCCGTGTCGTCGGCCCGCTCGACGTACCGGCCGATCCAGAACAGGGACTCGGCGATCCGGCTCAGCATGCCGCCTCCCTGCCGCTCGCGGCCCGAGCCTGCTGCTGCTGCTCCTCCTGCGCGGTGAGGTCGCGCAGGGCCGGCCCGGTGACCTGCGGGGAGGCTGCGATCGGAGCCGGCGCGGGCGGTGGTGGCGCGGACTCCGGCGTGACCGCGTCGGGCCCGGCGAGGACCCAGGTGTCCTTCGAACCGCCGCCGCGCGAGGAGTTCACGATGAGCTCGCCCTCCGGCAGCGCCACGCGGGTCAGACCGCCGGGCAGCACCCAGACCCGGTCACCGTCGTTGATGGCGAACGGTCGCAGGTCGACGTGGCGCGGTCGCATCGCCCCGTCGGCGTACGTCGGGACCGTGGACAGCTGCACGACCGGCTGGGCGATCCAGGCGCGCGGCCGGTCGAGCACCGCCTGCCGGAGCCGGTCGAGCTCGGCGGCGGAGGCGGCCGGACCGATCACGATGCCCTTGCCGCCGGAGCCGTCGACCGGCTTGAGCACCAGCTCGGAGAGGCGGTCGAGCACCTCGACGCGGGCTTCGGGATCCGCCAGCCGCCAGGTGTCCACGTTGGGCAGCACCGGCTCCTCGGCGAGGTAGTAGCGGATCAGGTCCGGCACGTAGGTGTAGAGCAGCTTGTCGTCGGCGATGCCGTTGCCGATGGCGTTGGCGAGCGTCACGTTGCCGGCGCGAGCCGCGTTGACCAGCCCCGGGCAGCCGAGCATGGAGTCGGCACGGAACTGCACCGGATCCAAGAACTCGTCGTCGACCCGCCGGTAGATCACGTGCACGGGCTCGAGCCCGCGGGTGGTGCGCATCATCACCCGCCCGCGGCGGCATTCGAGGTCGCGGCCCTCGACCAGCTCCACACCCATCGTGCGGGCCAGCAGGGCATGCTCGAAGTAGGCGCCGTTGAACACCCCCGGGGTCAGCACGACCACGGTGGGGTCGGACACCCCGGCGGGAGCGGCGGCCCGCAACGCGGCCAGGAGCCGCTGCGGGTAGTCGGCCACCTGCCGGATGCGGTGCTCGGACATCGCCTCGGGCAGGGCCGCGCCGATCGCCCGCCGGTTGGTCATGACGTAGGACACCCCCGAGGGCACCCGGACGTTGTCCTCCAGCACCCGGAACCGTCCGTCCGCGTCCCGGATGAGGTCCACGCCGGCGACGTGGCAGCGCACGCCGTTGGCCGGGAGGATGCTGGCCGCCTCGCGGTGGAAGGCGCCGGAGGAGACGATGGTGGTCCGCGGGACCACCCCGTCGGCGAAGACGCGGCCGGCGTCGTACGCGTCGGCGAGGAACGCCTCGAGGGCGCGCACCCGCTGCTGGACGCCTGCATCGATGGTCGACCAGACGTCGTGGGTGATGACCCTGGGCACGATGTCGATCGGGAAGGCGCGCTCCTCACCGCCGATGTCGAAGGTGACGCCCTGATCCAGGTAGGAGGTGGCCAGCGCGTCGATCCGGGCCCGGAGATCGACCCCGTCGAGCGAGTCCAGCGACTTGCGCAGGGCCTCGTACTCCGGCCGCACCGGGCCGTCCGAGTCGTGCATCTCGTCGTACGCGCTGCCAGCGGCTGTCGTGATCCACTCCACCCCCGGTTCCATGGCGCGACGTTAGGACGGGCGTGTCACGCGCAGGTTTCGCCGTGGTGAAGGATCACGTGCACGAGCCGGCCACTGGCCGGCTCGTCAGGCGGCGCCCTGCGAGCGCCAGTAGGCGTTGAGTGCGCCGTTGGTCTTGATGAACCAGACCAGCGGTCCGACGATGATCAGGGCGCCCGGGAAGTACCACAGCCCGGTCAGAGCCGAGACCGGTCGAGCGCGGCCGGTGCGCTCGTAGAGACCGCCCACCTCGCCCGAGGTCAGGTAGGGCATCACGAAGCTGATGAAGAAGGCCAGCACGAGGGCCAGCGGACCGCCCATCCCGTGGTTGGTGTGCCGCTTCATCTCCTCGTGCACGGAGTAGAACCAGACCAGCGGGTAGATGCCGAGCGTGACGACCGTGAGCAGGATGCACAGGCCGGTCGAGCGGACCTTGCCGGGAGGGCCGTCGACAGGCGCATAGCCGCGCACGGGCGGCTGCGGGGAAGGGGGTTGATCGGACATGGCGCCTCCTCGGGTGGCCCCGAGGCTACTCGGTCCAGGGACGTGCCAGGCAGCGTTAACGTGCCTGTAACAGTCGGTGTCGAAGGTTGAAACATCGGGCTTGGAGCCTCGACGACCGTGTCTCCTCTCGTCTCGACCGTCGTCGACCCCGGTGACACCGCGTGGCTGCTCGGCGCCGCCGCTCTGGTGTTGCTGATGGTGCCCGGCCTGGCGCTGTTCTACGGCGGCATGGTCCGGTCCAAGAGCGTGCTCAACATGATGATGATGACGTTCTCGGCGCTCGGTGTGATCACGCTGGTGTGGGTGGTGGTCGGCTACTCGCTCGCCTTCGGCGACGACGCCGGCGGCGGTCTGGTCGGCGACCCGTTCCAGTACATCGGGCTGCAGTCGCTGGTCAGCGGCCGGACCAGCTGGCTGCACGTGCCGGTCATCCTGTTCGCCTGCTTCCAGGGGCTGTTCGCGGTGATCACCGGAGGTCTGGTCGCCGGGGCGATCGCCGATCGGGCGCGCTTCGGCGCCTGGGTGGTGTTCATCGGCCTGTGGACTGTGCTGGTCTATGCGCCGGTGGCCCACTGGGTGTTCGACGGCTCGCGTGCCGGCCACACCGGCGGCTGGCTGGTCGACAAGGTGCACCTCATCGACTTCGCCGGCGGTACCGCCGTGGAGATCTGCTCGGGGGCGTCCGGGCTGGCGCTCGCACTCGTCCTGGGGCGCCGGGTCGGCTTCGGCAACGACGCGATGCGTCCGCACAACCTCACCCTGGTGATGCTCGGCGCCGGGTTGCTCTGGGTCGGCTGGTTCGGATTCAACGCCGGCTCCGCGCTGCGTGCGGACCAGGGCGCGGCGGTGGTCTTCGCCGCCACGCTCGTCGCCGGCGCGGCCGGCGCCGGTGGCTGGCTCGCGGTGGAGCGGGTCCGCGACGGGCACGCCACCTCGCTGGGCGCCGCCTCGGGCATGGTCGCCGGCCTGGTCGCGATCACGCCGAGCTGCGGCTCGGTCACGCCGTTGGGCGCGATCGTGGTGGGCGTGGTCGCCGGCGCCGTCTGCGCGGGTGCGATCGCGCTGAAGTACCGCTTCCGGTACGACGACTCGCTCGACGTCGTCGGCGTGCACCTGGTCGGCGGCATCGTCGGGACGGTGCTGATCGGCCTCCTGGCGAGCTCGGTGGCACCGACCGGCGTCGACGGTCTCCTGTACGGCGGGGGAGCGACCCAGCTGGGGCGCCAGAGCCTCGGTGCACTGGTGGTGCTGGTCTACGCCTTCGCCGTCTCGGGCCTGCTGGGCCTGGCGGTCGATCGGGCGATGGGCTTCCGGATCGACCCCGAGCACGAGGTAGCCGGGATCGACCTGATCGTGCACGCGGAGTCGGCGTACGACCTGCATGTGGGGACGGGGGCGCGGCAGGGCAGCATCTTCGGGCACGCCGGCCACGGGGAACATCGCGGCTAGGCGCCGACGCGACACGGCGCCTGGGAGCCCTGGCGCTTCGGAGTCGGGTCGCGCGGGCACCGGCGACCCATGAGCACTCCCGAGAACGCGCCCCGCAGTCCGCTGATCGACCTCGCCCGCACGCTGGAGGAGGACACCGCGTTCGACGACGCGGTCGACCTGGTGGGCAGGTACGCCGAGGTCCTCGCCGGCCGCCCCGGCCTGCTCGGTGCCCTGCGCGGGGACTGGTTCGGTCATCACCTGCACCCGACCCTGACCGACTTCCCGCTCGGCGCGTGGATGTCGGCGACGCTGCTCGACCTCGTCGGGCCCGAGGGGAGTGAGGAGGCGGCAACCCGGCTGGTGGGGCTGGGCGTCCTCGGCGCACTCCCGACCGCGCTGAGCGGGCTGGCCGACTGGCACGCGCTCGCAGAGCGCCGCGACCGGCGGGTGGGCGTGGTGCACGCGGCCGGCAACGCCGCCGCGCTGGCGGCGTACTCCTGCTCGTGGATCGCCCGTCGTCGCGGCCGCCACCGCCTGGGAGCGGCGCTCGGCCTGATCGGCGCTGGCCTGTCGGGCGGCGCCGGCTACCTCGGCGGCCACCTGGCCGAGCACGGCACCTTCGAGGCCTAGCACCGAGCGGCCCCGATCCGTCTGGTCGCCTCGCTGCCGCGATTGTCGGCCGCCTCTGGAATGCTGTCCCTCCGCCACCGGGGACGAGACAGCGAGGGAGGGGCCGTGGACCAGATCGCCGACGAGTTGGCGCGCGTCAAGGGTGCCTTCGCCCAGCCGACCCTCACGCTCCTCCACCAGCGCCAGGCGCCGGTCATCATCACCGTCTTCCGGTCCGCCTTCGACCGGAGCAACAAGCCGGTGCCCACGGGGCGGCTGCACACCCAGGTCGAGACCCACCTCGCCCAGCTGCAGGCCTCGGGGGAGGAGGTGCCCGCCGGGACGGGCCGCGAGCTGTGCCACCGCTGGATGCGGGGCCAATGGCTGGTCCGCTCACTCGACGAGACCGGCCAGGAGGTCTACACGCTGACCTCGCACGCGCAGCAGGCGCTCGAGCTGGTCAAGAGCCTGGCCCGCGACCGCGCCACGCTCAGCGAGCACCGGGTGGCGACGATCGTCAGCACGGTGCGCCGCTTCAACGCCGAGGCCAACCCGGATCGCTCCGCCCGCGTCGAGATCCTCACCGCCGAGATCGCGCGGCTGCAGGGCGAGCGCGACCGGCTGTTGGACGGCGCCGAGCTGGTGGATGCCACCGAGGACTACATGGTCGACGGCTTCACCGAGCTGATGTCGCTGGTCTCCGCGCTGCCGAGCGACTTCGCCCGGGTGGAGGAGCGCTACGCACAGATCCGCGCCGAGATCCTGACGGCGTTCCGGGCCGAGGACCGTCCGGCCGGCGAGGTGATCGACGAGTACCTGGCCCGAGCCGACGCCCTGATGACCTCGACCCAGGAGGGCCGGGCGTTCGAGGGTGCTTTCGCGCTGCTGCGCGACGACGCCCTGGTCACCGGCCTGCGCCAGGATCTCAACGCACTCCTGGAGCACCCGCTCTCGGACCGGATCCTCGGTGACGCCGACAGGGCCGAGCTGCGCGGCACCGTGCGGCTGGTCCGCGACGGCCTCGAACGGGTGCTGGCCCAGCGCTCCAAGGTCACGGCGACGCTGCGGGAGTACATCGTGTGGCGCGACGCCGCCCGCGACCGCGAGCTGGAGCAGACGCTGCGCCAGCTCGAGTCCGAGCTGATGTCGTGGATGGCACGGACAGGGCCGCGCGCGACCCACGACGTGCCGCTCCTGCCGGGCCGCGCCGGGATCGAGCACCTGCGGGAGCGGTTCTACGACCCGGCCGACGACGTGCTGCCGGAGCGGATCAGGCTCGCCGACGCCGGTGAGGCGCCGGTGCTCTCGCTGGACGAGCTGCGCGCTCAGGGCGGCCCGCAGATCGGGGAGTTGCGCGAGCGGCTCGACGACGCCCTCGGCGCGCTGATCCCGCCGGCGACCCTGGGCGAGCTGTTCGCCGAGCTCGAGCCCTCACTGCGCCGCCCGGTGGAGATCTTCGGATTGCTGCACCTGGCCGCCGATCGCGGTTGGCGGGCGGACGAGGGGCGCGATGCCCCGCCGGAGGCCGAGTCCTACGGCACGATCCGCCCCGACGGTACGACGCGGGCCTTCGCCGTACCGCGGCTGGCGCTGCCCGATCCCGACCTGCCCGATCTGCCCGACCTGCCCGACGGGCCTGCCCTGTCCGACCTGTCCGACCTGGAGGAGCGCTCATGAGCATCGACGAGTCGGCGGCGACGGAGAAGTCGGAGGTGCCGGCGGCCCCGGACGTCACGAACCTCGCGGGCATCGCGGGCATCGACGAGGTGTTCGGCGACGAGCGCTCCGTCTCGCTCTGGGAGGGCGACGAGGGCGGCCTGGAGCATGCCCAGCGCCAGGCGCTGGTCGCGCTGCTCAAGCAGCGCTTCATCAGCGCGCGCAGTCATCCGCGGGACTGGCAGGTGCTGGTCGCACACGAACGCGTGCTGCGGTCGCGGCTCAACGACCTGTTCCTGGAGCTGCACATCGACCGGCTCCGCGAGGTGGCCTGGAAGCGGCAGGCCGTCGGTGAGGCGGGGCAGCGGTTCCCGACGTTGCTGCACGACCTGGCCTGGACGCGCGAGGAGACGATCGTGCTCGTGCATCTGCGCGACCGGTTGCGCACCGGGTCCGCAGACGGCGAGGAACGTGTCTTCGTCGACGTGGCCGACCTGGTCGAGTACGCGGCCAGCTTCCGGCCGGCCCACGCCACCGACGAGGCAGGGGACGAGCGGCGCACCCGCAACGCGGTGGCGTCGATCGCCAAGGCGGGGCTGCTGCTCCCCACGTCGTACGAGGAGCGGTTCGAGGTCAGCGAGGCCGTGGAGCCGCTGCTGCCGATCGAGGTGCTGCAGGAGCTGCTGGCAGCGCTGCGGCACGCGCACGCGGGCGAGGGCGAGGGCGTGCCCGCCGACGGTGGCGAGGACGACCCGGACGGATCCGCCGGCGAGGGCGAGGGTCTGTTCGGAGCCGAGGAGGCGATCTGATGTTGGACGAGACGCTCGAGCACGACGACGGCCTCTTCGAGGAGCACGTGGTCGCCACCCCCGCGGACGACACGCTGCAGTGGCGCGCCGAGCTCCTCCAGCTGGTCAACTGGGGCGGCTTCAGCGGCCTCACCCGGATCCCGGTCGCCGGCGACGCCACGATGCTCTCCGGGGCATCGGGGGCGGGCAAGTCGACCATCCTGGACGCCTACACGGCGCTGATGATGCCGTCCGACACCAAGTTCAACGGCGCGTCGAACGACGCTGTCGCGGGGCGTGCCCGCAGCGTCGGCCAGCGCAACCTGCTCTCCTACCTGCGTGGCGCGGTCGACGTCGTCGACGACCCCCGCACCGGCCGGCCGGTGGAGAAGCTGCTGCGCGGTCGCAACGCCGACACGTGGGGCGCCATCGCGATGACCTTCGTCAACGACCAGGGCAGCCGCTTCACCGCTGTGCGCACCTACTACGTGCCGCGCCGGGCGACCCGGTCGGGTGACGTGCAGATGCAGCTGGTCACCCACGAGTCCGGGCTGCCGCTGGAGACGATCGAGGCGGCGGTGCCGGACCGGTTCCACGCGAACGCCTTGAAGAAGCTCTTCCCGGGCGTCCGCGTGCACCGCACCTACGCCGAGTTCGCCGCCGTGCTCCACGCCCGGCTGGGGATCGGCGCCAACGGTGACGGCTCCAAGGCGCTCCGGTTGCTGGCGCGGATCCAGGCCGGCAACCAGGTGCGCAGCGTCGATGAGCTCTACAAGGAGATGGTTCTCGAGCGGCCTGCCACCTACGCGGCCGCCGACCGCGCGGTCGAGCACTTCGACGACCTCGACACCGCCTACGCGGCGATGCGCACCGAGGAGCAGAAGCTCGAGATCCTCGCGCCCATCACCGAGCTGGCGTCCCGGGCCACGCGGGCGAGGGCACGGGCCGCCGAGCTCGACGCCTACGGGGTCACTGTCTCCGGGGACGACACCCCGCTGCGGCTGTGGCTGCTGCAGACGCACGCTCGGTTGCTGGAGCGGGCCGTGGAGACCAACCGGGCCGAGCGCGGGGCCACCACCGCTGCTCTCGCGGACGGTGCCAGCGCCGAGGCCGCACTGGTGGGCGACCTGGAGGCAGCGAAGGACGCTCACCGCGCCGCGGGGGGAGCGAGCCTGCAGACCCTCGGCCTGACCTTGGAGCAGGAGCAGGCCGTCCGTGACCAGCGCCTGGCGCGCCGCGAGGCCCTGCAGGAGCGGATAGCGCCGATCGTCTCCGCTCCCGATCAGGGGCCGGAGGATGCCCTGCGTGACGTGGCCGCCTTCGGTGTGCTGCAGGAGCGCGCGCGGACCTGGTTGGATGGGCGATCCGCCCGCCAGGCGGCGTTGGCCCAGGAGCGTGACCGTGCGCGTGAGCGCAGCTTCCCCCTGCTGCAACGGCGCGAGGAGTTGCATCGCGAGCGCGGCTCGCTCGACGGCCGCGCGGGTCGCGTGCCGGCGATGCTGCACGAGCTGCGGGCCGAGGTCGCGCGCGCCAGTGGGCTGTCGGCGTCCGAACTGCCGTTCGTGGCCGAGCTCATCGATGTCGCGCCCGAGGAGGCCCGGTGGCGCACCGCGATCGAGACGGTCCTGGGCAGCGCTGCTCGGATGATGCTGGTCCCGGTGGACCGCTTGGACGACTTCTCCGCCGCGATCGACGGTCTGCGACTCCGAGGCAGGTTGACCTTCGAGGGTGCCGAGCTGCACCTGGCGGCCCTCGACCCTGCCGACCCTGAGCGGGTGGCCGGGAAGCTGCTGTTCTGCGACTCGCCGTTCTCCGGGTGGGTGCAGCGGTACGTCGCCGAGCCCGCGCGCAACGCCCTGTGCGTCGACACCGCGGCCGACCTCGCCGGTCCGGGTCTGCGGGTGACGGCCTCGGGTCAGACCCGCAACGGACGCCGCGGCTCGCACGGTCGCGGTGAGCGCCGCGACATCATCGGGTTCTCCAACGAGGCGGCGCTCGGCGAGATCGACGACGAGCTGGCCGCGCTGGAGCATCAGCTCGGCGAGCTCGACGGTGAGGTCGCCGAGCTGGATCGCCGCCTACGGGTCCTGAGCGCGCAGCAGGCCGCCCACGAGGCCGTCGTGGGCGTCCGGTTCGAGGAGATCGACGTAGCGGCGGCCGAGCGCCGGATCGCGGAGGTCGAGGAGCGCCGCGCGTCGATCCTGGACAGCGACGACCAGTTGCAGGCGCTCCAGCAGCAGATCGCCGAGCTCGAGCACCGGTTGGACGAGACCCGCGCTTCGCGTTACGCGTTGGCCGCTCGGCAGCGCGAGCTCGACGCCGAGCACGGCGAGCTGGTCGAGTCCGAGGACCTGGTCAAGGACCGGCTCGAGGCGATGGACCGGTCGGGGCGGGTGACCCTGAGCGCCGAGCAGACGACCGCCCTGAGCGAGGAGTTCGCTCTCGCGGTGGCGCCGGCCGATCCCGACGAGCTCGACCGGTTCGCCGAGAACAGCCAGCGGCTTGCCGAACGGCTTCGCCGAGCGGTGGGTGACGTGGAGGCGGAGACCGGGCGGGTCGAGGACGAGCTCGTCGCCATCTTCCGGGCCTACAAGCTCCGCTGGGACTCGCCCAACCTGGGCGCCACCCCGGAGTCCTACCCCGACTACGCCCGGATCCTGGAGCAGATCAGGGCGACCGGGTTGGCGGAGCGGCGCGCCGAGTGGCGTCGTCGGCTCACCGAGTGGAGCGGCCAGGACCTGGTCCCCCTGGTCGGTGCGATGGCGGCTTCCGTCGAGGAGATCGAGGATCGGCTCGAGCCGATCAACGCGATCCTGCGGCGGCTGGAGTTCGGCTCCGCCGGCGACCGTCTCCGGATCCGTCTGCGGCGGCTCGCACCGGCACACGTGCAGGTCTTCCTGCGTGATCTCCGGGCCCTCTCCGCCGGTTCCACCGCCGAGCTCGACGAGGCCGGGCTGGAGCGGCGCTTCGACCAGTTGAGCCGGTTCATGCAGCAGCTCCGTGCCGGCGAGCCGGGTCAGGAGTCCGAGCGCGACCGCCTGCTCGACGTCCGCCGCCACGTCGAGGTGAGCGCCGAGCGCTACGACCACCTCACCGGCGAGCTGCGTGCCACCTACCGCACCCTCGGCGAGAAGTCCGGTGGTGAGTCGCAGGAGCTGGTCGCCTTCATCGTCGGCTCCGCCCTGCGGTTCCGGCTCGGTGACGAGATGCGCTCGCGGCCGCGCTTCGCGCCGGTCTTCCTCGACGAGGGATTCGTCAAGGCCGACTCCGAATTCGCCGGACGCGCCGTGCGGGCGTGGAAGGGGCTCGGGTTCCAGCTGATCGTCGGCGTGCCGCTGGACAAGGTGACCGGCCTCGAGCCGCACATGGACGCACTGCTGGCCATCACCAAGCATGCGTCGACGCACCAGTCGTGGATCACGGCCATCACCGACGCCGCGCAGCGCTGATCGGCCGGGCGCGGTCACCACTAGAGTCGGGGCGGGGGATCGACATGAGGAGGCGCGGATGCGGGTGGCGGTCGCGGGCGGGACGGGGCTGGTCGGCAGCCGCGTCGTCGAGAGGCTGCGCGCCCGGGGTGACGAGGTCGTCGTCCTGGCCCGGTCCACGGGCGTGGACATCGTCGCCGGCACCGGACTGAGCGAGGCACTGGCCGGCGTCGAGGTGGTCGTCGACACCACGTCGATCGTGGCGCGGAGCTCCCAGGAGTACGTCGACTTCTTCGGCGCCGTCGCCCGTCACCTGCAGACGGCCGCCGCGGCAGCCGGCGTACACCGGATCGTGACGCTGTCCATCGTCGGGATCGACGGTCTGGGCGGCGGGGCCTTCGCTCACTACGACGGCAAGAACGCGCAGGAGCGCGAGACCGAGGCGGGCACGGTGCCCACCGCGATCCTGCGGGCGACGCAGTTCCACGACTTCGCTGGACAGCTCATCGACTGGGTGGCGAAGGGGCCGTTGATGCCGTGTCCCAAGCAGCCCGTACAGACGGTCGACGTCGGTGCGGTGGCCGACGAGTTGGTCGCCCTCGCGGATGAGGCTGCCGGTGGCGGACTGACGAGCGACCGCGTACGCCGCGACATCGCAGGCCCCGAGCGTCGCCTCCTGGCGGATCTGGTCCGCGCGGTGGCCAAGGCGCGCGGTCGGCGGCTGGTGGTGGTGCCGGTGTGGCTGCCGGGGGAGGGCGCCCGGAAGGTGCGCCACGGCGTGCTCCAGGCACCACCGGACGCGAAGATCGTCGGCGGCACCTTCGAGGAGTGGCTCGCCAGGGAGTACGCCGAGCCACTCCGGAGAGCGACGACGTCATGAGCGCTGTGGCGGGCCGCCCTGACGGGCACCGGCATGCCGAACGACACGACGACGGGCACGACCACGCCCACGGTGTCTCCGTCGACGCCGACCGACGCTACCTGGTGGGCGTGCTCGTGCTGCTCGTGGCGTTCATGCTCGGCGAGGTGGTCGTCGCCATCGTCGCCGGCTCCCTCGCGCTGCTCTCCGATGCCGGGCACATGCTCTCCGACGTCGGAGCGATAGCGGCGGCCCTGTGGGCGATGCGGCTGGCGGCACGGCCACCGTCCGGCGCCTGGACCTTCGGGTGGAAGCGGGCGGAGATCCTCTCTGCGGCGGCGAACGGCATCACCCTGGTCGTCATCGCCGCTGTCGTCGCGGTGGAGGCGTTGCGCCGACTGCTGACGACCCATCCCGAGGTGAGCGGCGGCGCCGTACTCGCCGTGGCGCTCGTCGGGATCGCCGTGAACATCGCCGCCACCTGGCTGCTGGCGAAGGCGAGCCGCCGCAGCCTCAACGTCAGAGGCGCCTACCTGCACCTGCTCACCGACCTCTTCGGGTTCGTCGGTACCGCTGTCGCCGCCGTCGTGATCGTGACGACCGGCTGGACCCAGGCTGACGCCGTCGCCTCGCTGCTGGTGGCGGTGCTGATGGCCCACGCCGGTTCCGGCCTGCTGGCGGCCTCCGGCCGGGTGCTGCTCGAGGCCGCCCCCAGCGGCGTCGAGCTCACCGCCGTCCGCACCCACCTGCTCGAGGTGAACCACGTCCTCGACGTCCACGATCTCCATGTCTGGACCGTGACGTCCGACCTGCCCAGCCTGTCCGCCCACCTCGTCCTCGACGACGCGTGCTTCAACGACGGACACGCGCCGCAGATCCTCGACCAGGTGCAGGAGTGCCTCGGCGGCCACTTCGACGTCGAGCACTCCACGTTCCAACTCGAGCCACGGTCCCACCAGGAGCACGAGCCGGGCGTTCACTAGCTCACCGACGAAGGATGGCCCCGGCTCTGTGTCGGAAGCGGTAGCGGCCGTCGGGGAGTCGGGTGGTTTCGTACGTCGGGTCGTGGGCGCGTCTGTGGTGGTGTCCGCAGAGGAGGGATCCGTGGGCGAGGTCGGTGTGGCCGCCGGTTGACCAGGGTTGGTCGTGGTGGGCGTCGCACCAGGGTGCGGGGACGGTGCAGCCTTCGGCTCGGCAGTGTTTGTCGCGGAGCGCCAGGGCTTTGCGCTGGGATGGGGTGAAGAGTCGCCGGGTGCGGCCCAGGTCGAGGGGTTCGGAGTTGCCGCCGAGGACGGCGGGGATGATCCCCGCGGTACAGGCCAGCCGGCGGGTCTCCCCGGTGCTGATGGGGGTGCCGTCATCGAGCCAAGCAACACCCAGACCGGCCTGCAGCTGGTCCAGCGTCATGGTCACCACCACCGTTGTCGCGTCACCCCCGTGGGCGGGGAGTCGGGTGGGGTCGGTGTTCTCCAGGAGCTGGGCGAACGCGTGCGCGAGGAGCCGGCTCCGGGGCTGGACCCTGCCGTCGGCTTCCAGGGCAGCTACCCGGGGTTGGGTGTAGGCCTGCAGGTAGGTCCGCAACCGATGACCCACGACCTCGGGCACGATGCCGTGGATGCGGGTCGTCCCGTCACCGAGGTCGGTGATCGACAGCGTCGCTCTCGCTTGGGCCTGTTCTTCGAGCCGCTGGATCGCCTCGGCCTCGGCGGCTTCCGCAATGTCGGGGGCGATGACCTCCAACAGATGGCTGGCGACGCGGCGCAGGTCCTTGGGCCGGTGCTCACCGGCGAGGTCGCACAGGGTGACCTCCGCTCGCGCCAGCACCTCGGCGGGTAGGTCGTCGGGGAGGTCGTCCAAGCCACGGAGGATCACGCGGGCGTGCTCGAGACTGAACGCACCGCGTGCGAGCCGTGCCCGGACCACCGGCCGAGCCTCGAGCGCCTGGGCGAGACGTAGCGTGGCGTGCGCGGCGGGACTCTCGACCCGGTGCTGGGCAACCAGCCAGGCAGCGACATCCCGAGCACCAACCTCCTCGGCCACGTCGTCCGCGGAAGCGACCACGCGCAGGTACAGCTCCTCGAGCCGCGCGCGGGACCGCATCAGCGCGGCGAGCACGTCTCTCTTCTCACTCGTTCCCAGGAAGATCGGGTTCGCGTCCGTGGCGTCATCGAGGGCAGCAGCGATCGTGGCAAGTGCCGCCTGGATCTGACGCATGAGGACCACCACTGAGAGAGATCAATTCGAACGCATGTTCGAAGCCTAGGTGGTCGGATGTGTGTGGTCAACCCTCTTCTCACAACCAGACCAGCGTGGAAATCTCGTCGTACTGGATCACAGCCATGGTGGCCCGACGCAACTGTGCTTAAGGCACTCGACCCGGCCAAGACACCGGGCCACGCTGGGACTGGCCCACGCTTTTCGTTCTTCCTCAGACCAACCCCGGACACCAAGTTGCCTCGACGCAACTCAACGACCACGCACCGACGCCTCGACGGTCACGCACCGACACCTCGACGGTCACGCGATGACGCCTCAACCTCCGAGGAGCGCACCTGCACCCACCGGGCTACTGTGCAGAGCATGGACCTCGGCATTCACTACGCCAACTTCACCAATCCCGACTGGCAGCACAAGCTGCACGAGCGACTCACCGCGACGGCGAAGGTCGCCGACGAGGGCGGGGTCGACCTCCTGACCGTCATGGACCACTGGTTCCAGATGGAGATGATGAACGGCCCGTTCGAGCCCATGCTCGAGGGCTACACGACACTGGGCCATCTTGCCGGCATCACGAGCAACGTGCGCCTCTCGATGCTCGTCACCGGTGTCACCTATCGGCACCCGGGCCTGCTGGCGAAGACGGCCACCACGCTCGACGTGCTGTCCGACGGACGGGCGCTGCTCGGCATCGGCGCCGCCTGGTACGACCGCGAGCACGCCGGCCTCGGTGTGCCGTTCCCGCCGCTGAAGGACCGCTTCGAGATGCTCGAGGAGGCTATCCAGATCGCGCGGCAGATGTGGTCGGACAACGACGGTCCGTTCGAGGGCAAGCATTACCAGCTGGCCGAGACGATCTGTCTCCCGAAGCCCGTGAACGGCTCGATGCCGATCCTGATCGGTGGGGGAGGGGAGAAGAAGACGCTGCGGCTCGTCGCCCAGTACGGCGACGCCTGTCACCTCTTCGTCCGCGAGGGCGTCGACGGCCTCAAGCACAAGCTGGACGTGTTGCGCCGGCACTGCGACGACGTCGGCCGTGACTACGACGCGATCGAGAAGACCATCGGCGGCGCGGGCGGCCTCGACCCCGTCAGCCAGACCGACGAGTGGCTGGCACAGATGGAGGAGTACGCCGCCCTCGGCGCCACCCTCACGACCATCACGATCGTGCCTGGCATCGACGATCCGGTGGCCTACGCCACCGACCTGGTCGAGCGCGTTCTGCCGAGGCTCAAGCAGATCGGCTGAGCCTCGCGATGGCCACGCTCGACGACGTACGGTCGATCGCCACGTCCCTACCGGAGGTGGTCGAGGGCACGCAGGGCCACGACCACATGACCGGGTGGAGCGTGCGTGGCAGGTCGTTCGTCTGGGAGCGGCCGCTGCGTCAGCGCGACATCGCCGATCTGACGGGTGCGGGCGAGCGGGTGCCCGGAGGTGACATCGTCGGCGTACGGGTGGCCGGTGCCGACAAGGAGGCGGTGCTCGCCTCGGTGCCGGGCGCCTTCCATGTGCCGCACTTCACCGGCTACCCGGCGGTCCTGGTCGAGCTCGAGGCGATCCCGGTCGACCAGCTCCGCGAGGTGATCACCGACGGCTGGATCGCTCAGGCGCCGAAGGGGTTGGCGAAGGCCTTCCTCGACGGCGCCTGAGCGTGGCCGACGAGCTCAGCTCACCCGGAAGACCTTGACGGCGCTGGTTCGCACGCTGCCGAGGTAGATCGCCTTGGCCCGGTGCCGTCCGCCGGTCAGCCGCGGCAGCCGGAACACCGCCTTCCCGTGGTGCAGTCGCCGATGGGCGAGCGCCCTCCTGTCGACCTTGAGCCAGACGGTGCCTGTGGCGGGCACCTTCACCACGACCCGCCGGCCGTGCACCGCGATCCGCACGTGCGGCGCCGCCGTGTCGGTGGCGGGTGCGCCGGTCCCAGCGGGCGTGACCGACTGCTGCGGGCCCGTGACCGGCACGCCGACGCCGTCGCTGTACGCCTTGTCCCGCGTGGGCAGCACCAGCGCCGAGGGGTACGTCGTCGAGGCGTGCACATGGATCGTGCCAAGGGTGCTGAGCAGATCGGGGAGGGTCGGCAGGAGGTGCGGTACGTCGAAGGACTGCACGGAGAGCTCGAGCCGGTGACCCGGCTGGATGTCGGCGCCCGTCGGGAA
The DNA here is from genome assembly GCF_029873215.1 of Nocardioides sp. BP30. Taxonomy (NCBI): domain Bacteria; kingdom Bacillati; phylum Actinomycetota; class Actinomycetes; order Propionibacteriales; family Nocardioidaceae; genus Nocardioides; species Nocardioides lacus. The sequence goes on from NZ_CP123620.1 coordinate 2,576,890, forward strand.
CACCTCCACGTCGACCGGCACGACCTGCCCCGGCGCCGTCGGCGACTCGGACGCCTTGGTGAAGGGGTGATAGGGCTGCAGCACCCGGCCGTCGAGGTAGCGCGTCCTCGAGGCCTCGAGCGCCCGCAGCGAGATCACCTGCCAGCCGCCGGTCAGCCGCGAGACGGTGCCGTCCGGTGCGACGTCGTTCACCGCTACCGAGAGCAGACCGTCCCCGCTGGTGCTGTCGACGTACAGATGGGCATCGATCGGCCCGAGGATCGGTAGGTCGTGGGTCAGCGGCGGTGTCCGGAAGAGGGTGGCCGTCTGGTCGTTGAGGTTGTTCGACTCCAGGCAGCTGGAGTTGAACAGCTGCAGCTCGCTGATGATGCCTGCCGTCCACTGGTCCGCCGAGCGCGAGCACAACCCCGCCACCGGGATCGGCGGGACGGTCGAGACGCCGTCAGCGCTGCCGGCCGTCGTGCCGAGCGTCGCCGGGGTGCCGGGGGAGGCGCTGCCCGAGAGCGGTACGACGGTGGCCTGGGTGTCTCGCGGGTCGACCCACGTCCGAGCCGTCCGCCAGCGGTCGGTGCCCTGCTCGTAGTAGGTGATCGGCGCGATGTCACCGTCGCTGCTGTCGAGCTCCGGGTCGGGCAGGCCCTTGACGTAGTGGTCGAACCAGCGCAGCTGCAGTTCGGCGAGCGAGCCGTCACCCGCGTCCGCCACGTCCGCCCCGGAGGAGCCCTGCAGGTGGTTCCAGGGGCCGATGATCATCTTGGTCGGCACGCCGCGCTTCTGCAGGTTCTCGAAGAGCAACGGGGTGCCGCGCTGGAAGAGGTCGTACTCGCCGCCCACGAGGAACGTCGGCACGTCGACCTTGTCGACCACGTTGATCGGGGAGCGCTGGGCGTAGAAGTCGCCGTCGTAGGCGTCCTCCTGACCGCCCAGCGCGCTGATCATGGTCGGCGCGCTCCAGGTGGCGAGCGAGGCGAGATGGTCGACGAGCGCGGCCAGCCCCGAGGTCGGATCGGTGGCCGTGACGGCCGGCGGGACGATCCCGGTCAGGGTGACCAGCCCGATCCACAGCGGGATGAAGCCGACGTCGATCTGGCCGCCGCTGGCCACCACGTCGCGGTAGACGTCGGCAGCCGGAACCTGCGGGAAGATCGCCTTCAGGCCGGCGGGATGCTCGGCGGCGGCGAAGATCTGCGCGATGCCCATGTAGCTGGGGCCCGTCATCGCCGTGTCGCCGTCGCTCCACGGCTGCTCGTGGGCCCAGGTCATCACCTCGCCGTAGTCCTGGGTCTCGCGGGTGCAGAACGCGCACCAGGTGCCCTCCGAGGACCCGGTGCCGCGGGCATCGACGGTCAGCTGGGCGTAGCCGCGTTTGACCAGGTACGACGGATCCGACCCGGCCAGTCCGCTGCCGCCCGGCAGTGCTGTCACCGACTTGTTGTAGGCGGTGATGGTGACGACGACCGGGAACCTGCCGACGACCGCCGTGCCGGTGGCATCGGCCGGCAGCGTCAGGTCTCCCCGCAGCACGGTGCCGTCGTCCATCGGGATCGCCAGGTCACGCCGGGTGACGGTCTGCGGATAATCCTCCGGGCGTGGGGTCCATGTGCCGGTGCCGGTGCCGGCTCGAGCCGGTGAGCCGGGCAGGGTCAGGACCGCCAGGATGCCGACGAGGACCGCCAGCAGCACACTCACGATGCGTCGCATGTCACACCAACGACGCTCGCCGCATCAGGTTACCGCCGAGTACGTGCTCGCCGGCCGACCGGCTCGTCAGTCGTGCAGGATGCGCTGGAAGAGGCGGTGATCGCGCCACTCGCCGGCGATCTTGAGCAGCTTCCGGGCGACGCCGTACTCCTCGAAGCCGCTGTTGATCAGCACCCGTTGTGAGGCCACGTTGTCCAGCATGGTGCCGGCCTCGAGCCGGTGCAGGCCCAGCTCGTCCCGCGCCAGGTCGATCACGGTCCGCACGGCCTGGGTCGTCAGACCGCGGCCCTGGTGCTCGCTGTCGATCCAGTAGCCCAGCACGGCACTCTGCAGCGGACCGCGGACGACGTTGTTCAGGTTGATCCGGCCGATGAGCGCCCCACCGAGCGTCATCACGTAGGGGTAGTCGTGCCCGTTGCGGGCGCGCGCGAGTTGACCGGCGACATGCTCCTGCTGACCCTCGAGGGTGAAGTAGTGCTCCGGGCGGTGCGGATCCCACGGCGCGAGGTGGTCACGATTGGCGACGATCAGCCGGTACAGCGCCGACGCGTCGTCGGCCTCGAGCGGCCTGATGCGGAAGCGCTGGTTCGGGTCCTGGGGCACGGGGCGAGCCTATGACAGGCTGGCCCGCGTGCGAGCGGTCGTGACCAGGGTGTCGTCAGCCTCGGTGTCGGTGGCGGGGGAGACCGTCGGTGCGCTGTCCGGACCGGGGCTGCTGGTGCTGCTCGGCATCGGTCACCACGACGGCCCATCGCAGATCGACTGGTTGACGCGCAAGGTCTGGGGCCTGCGGATCCTGGAGGGGGAGCAGTCCGCCGCCGACGTGGATGCGCCGATCCTGGTGATCTCGCAGTTCACGCTGTACGGCGACGCTCGACGCGGCCGCCGTCCGTCGTGGACAGCGGCCGCGCCGGCGGGAGTGTCCGAACCGCTCTACGACGCGTTCTGCGCGGCACTCACCGCGCTGGGCGCCCAGGTGGAGCATGGCGTCTTCGGCGCGCACATGGAGGTGGCCTCGGTGAACGACGGGCCGGTCACGATCCTGCTGGAGACGCCTTAGTCGCGGCGGTCCCGCGCGTACCAGACCGCCCAGGCGACCGGGAAGAGCACACCCTCGACCAGCGCCACCGGATAGCGATGACCCCGGCGGCGACCACCGACGGCTGTCAGCGCGACCAGCATGGCCACCGCTGTCAGCGTCGTACCGAGGAGGAGTGCTCCGAGGACCGGCATGTCTCCAGTATGGCCTGAACGACGAAGCCTGGAGCTCGGTCTGCATGCGATGCCCAAGCCTGCTGCTGGACACTACAAGTTGACATAATGTCGCTTATCGGCGGTTTAGTAGGACGAGCCAAAGCAGGTGAGAGAGCTCGTCTCCGGCTGTGATGAGGCGTCTGTGCAGGTCAGCAACTGTGTCGCTCGTAGTCCGTGCTGCATACAGCGCGGGTGCTGCGGGATAACGGCGCAGATCAACGGCGGTGTCTCTCGTTTAGTGAGAGAAACAGAGCTGGCGGTTCACCCGCGCATCACCCACGAAGGGCTCGACGAGATTCCGCGCTCACGCACACGCGATTACGTCCACGGACTGCTCGTTGAATACGGGGCCCTCCCCCGTCATGACGAGACGATCGTGCGCTACCAGGAGTGGGCGCGATCAGCACTCGATCGCCTCACTGACGACGACAACCGCGCCGTCATCGACCGCTACGTCCGGTGATCTAGATTAGCGTTGCCATTAGTCTTCGTCGTAATAAATGGTCGCGGACCACCATCGACCGTCTTCGTGGAACTCTGACGATACGGTTATATCGAGAAGCATAACGCTCCCGAGATCGCGTATTCTAGCTGCAACTCGTTCGAGGAGAACCGGCAGGTCGCTCTGCGTCGGGCCCAATGGGTTGGCCAAAGAGAACGTGAGCACGGTGTGGTGATCAACGCTATTCATATTAGTACCCCGTCTCAGCGACGGCTTGGTCTCCCTTGAGCAGGAGCCCGCCCAGGCCGGCCGCCGCACCTGCGACCGTGCCGAGAACGGCCGCCGTCTTGCTTCCAGAACTAGATGTGTCGGCGTCATTGCGCGACTTTCCATTTTTCCTGTTATTATTGCTTCGCTTTTCCTTGTTTCGCTGTTTGGCGTACTTCTCATTTTTCACTTTTTTAGCGTTGTACTTGTTCCAATCGCTCTGGATGTAATCCTTGCCTTGAGCTTTCTTTATGGCCGCGGTCTTTTCTGGGCCCGAATACGGATATTTCAGCGTCGGATCGTTCAATCCGAGGTTATCGGCCACGCTTTGATCCGACGGCGCGCCGTTCGCCTCATGATTTCGCCCAGTGTAGTCACTGCCGTCAATTGGGTCGGCGGGATATACATAGGCGTTGTCGTTGCCCCCGCTGATGGGATCGGTGGAGAGGAAGTGTCCGGTGGCGGGGTTGTAGAGGCGTACGCCCATCAGGGTGAGGCCGCCAAGGTCGTCGGTGGAGCGTTTTCTGGCGCCGAGTGCCCCGTAGTCGTCGGCTGCGGTGGCGGGGTCGCGTGGGAGGCCGAACTCTGTGGTCTCGTGGTAGCTGGTGATGCTGGTGGCGTCGGGGTCGATGGTGGCAACGGTGTCGCCGTGGAGGTTGGTGAGGTCGAGCTTGACGGTTCCGTCGTCGGCGACGACGGCGTCCAGGCCACCGTCGATGCCGTCGACGTAGCGCTTGGTGACGGTGGTGCCGTCGACCTTCCGTGTGCTGGTCCAGGCCGTGGCGTCGGAGCCGTCGTCGTAGTGATTGGTGATGGTCTTGACCCCGGCCGCCGTGGTGGTGGCTTGAGTAGAGATGCGGTTCTGGTCGGGGTCGAGGGTGAACCCGATGGTGGCCGCGTTGCTGCCGGTGCCCTGGGCCTGGGTGGCGACCATGTCGTTGCTGTAGTACCCGAGGGTGAGGTCGCCGGTGGGTCCGCCGTTGGCGGCGTTGTGTGACCCGATCCCGGTCGCGTCCCCGCCCGGCAGGGTGCTGGTGCGACCGAGGGCGTCGTAGGCGTAGGTGTTCGTGCTGCCGCCGGTGGTGTCGCTGGTGAGGCGGTCGGCCTGGTCGTAGCTGTAGGAGGTGGTGGTCGGGGTGGTCGAGTTCGAGCAGGCGCCACTGGTGGCGGCGGGGTAGCTGGTCAGGCTGGTGCGGTTGGAGTCGAAGTAGTCAGCAGCGTCGCTGGTCGGGTCGCCGAAGCCGTACTTCCGGGTGGTGCAGGTGCCGTTGTAGGTGTCAGCGACAGTGGTGAGGCGGCCGGCGGCGTCGTCGGTGAAGGCCTGGCTCGAGTACGGGGTCCCGTTGACGGTGCTGGCCTGGGCCACCACATGGTCGGTGCCGGTGTTGGTGGTGCCGAACGTTTGGGTGAACGAGGCCAGGGTGGAGCCGTTGTTGGTGTAGGTCAGGACGGTCTGGTTGCCGGCGTTGTCGTAGGTCCCGGTCGCGGTGGTGCCGCCGGGGTAGGTCTGGGTGAGGTTGCCGTCGGCGTCGTAGGTGGCAGTGAAGCGCGAATTGCTGGTGGTTCCGATGTCTTCGCTGGTGACCAGGCCGCGGTGTTCACCGGCGCTGTCATAGGCGAGCTGGACGGTGCCCTTGTTGTCGGTCTGGGTGATGGGACGTCCGTCGATGTCATAGCCGGTAGCGGTGACGTTCCCGGTGGCGTCGGCATAGGAGGCCAGCGCACCGACGCTGTTGTAGACCGAGGTCAAAGACTGGGCGTTAGTACCGGTGCCGCTGGTCTTGGTGGCGACCTGCCCGGTGTTCGGGTCGTAGGTGATCGTGACGGTCGGGACGTCGGTGTTGTCCGAGGGTGCGTTGGTCACGCTGGTGCCGGTGGTCAGCGGCCGTTCGGCGTTGTCGTAGGTGTTGGTGGTGGTCCGCACGGTGGCGCCGGTGCCGGTGCCGTAGGTCTGCGCCGTGGTCAGGGTGTTGCCCCAGGCGTCGTAGGCCTCGGTGGTAGTGGGGAGCGGCTTTCCGGTGGAGGGCTGGCCGCCGGGTGCTGTCTGGCAGACCAGACCGGCCGAGAGCGGGCTCACGCAAGCACCGGTACCGGTCGCGGTGTAGTAGGTCGTGTTGGTCGCCCGCGGGCTGGTTCCGGTGGTGTCGCCGGGCAGGCGGGTCTGGATGGTGCGTCCGTCGGCGTCGTAGACGGTGGTGGCGGTCATGTCCGCTGCGGAGGCGGTAGCGCCCATCCGGACCGTGCTGGTGGTGGCCTGACCCAGACTCCAGCCGGTCAGGGGAACGGCGTTGCCGCTGGAGTCTTTGAGGACTGTTCCATCGGAGCTCTTCACGGTCTGACCGCTCATCGATCCGATGGCGGTGTACCCGCTGGTGGTGGTGGAGGCGTCGGGGTAGGCCGAGTCGGCGTTGGTGGCGACGTTGTAGGGGTCGGTGACCACGGTGGTGGACAGCCGGTAGGCGGCGCCGGTGGCGGGGTCGACGTCGCTGTAGGGGGCGCCCTCGTCATAGGTGGTCGAGGTGTGGCTGCGGGCGTGGACCACGGCACCGGTCGACAGGGTGACGGGGTGGGTGGGGCCGTAGGTGTCGGTGACCTCGCTGGTGTCGAGGGGGTTGTAGGCGGTGGTGGTGGCCAGCAGGTTCGCCCGCAGGGCTGATGCGGCCTGGCCGGTCGTCGGGTCGGGGCTGGTGATGGCCGCGACGTAGGAGTCGGTGGGGCTACTCGGGCCGGTGGTCGGGTTCAGGGCCTGGTCACGGTTGCTGGCGGAGAGGTCCCAGATGTCGTCGCCGTTGGTGTCGTACTGGGTGGACTCGATCTGCCAGTCGTTGGCGCCGTAGGTGGCGGTGTTGACCTCGCGACCCTGCACGTCGAGGTAGTGGATCGCCGCGTAGGGCCAGTCGCTGTCCCCCACCGTTGAGGCGGTTGTGCCGGCCGGGACGTGGTCTGGGGGGAAGATCGCTGTCGCGTCACCATCGACCGGTAGATCACTGGACTCGCCCCAGGTTGCGGTGACTGAGGCGTTCAGGTTCGGACGCAGATTGCCGTCGATCCCGGCGTTGGGGACGCCGTAGACGATGGTCGAGGTCGCGAACTGATACGCGAAGGTGCCCGTGGTCGGGTCGGTGACAGGCACCGCCTGCTGGACCTTGATCAACCGGCCAGTGCCGTCGTAGACGAAGGCCCAGGGATTGATCCCGGGGGCGGTCAATCTGGCCACGCGTCCAGTGCTGTCGTAGGTGTAGGACGTCACCAGGTGGGGACTGATCCGCGGGTCGTAGGCGTCCTGGAGTCGACCGGTGCTGTCGTAGTCGTAGTGCTCGACCGGCGTCGGGGCGTAGCCGCTGACACCGGTGGGGATGGAGGCGCTGATGGTGGTGAGGCGGCTGGCACCAGCGATGGTGGTGTAGCCGAGAACTAGCGATCGGCACCCGACGGTGGTGTCCGCCGTCGCGTTGGTGCAGGTCGTGGACAGCCCGGCGGGGGTGGGCGCGATGATCCGGGTGACCAGACCGGTGCCGTTGTAGGTGTAGGTCGCCGTGGTGTTCGATCCGGCCTCGGTGATGCCGGACACCTGCCAGGCACCGGTACTGGCCTTGGTCCAGGTCGTCACCGTGCCGTCGGGATCGGCCATCGTGATGGTCGAAGCACCGGTCATCTTGACGGACTCGCCGTCCCCGGCGTTGTCCCCCACCCCAGCGAACGTGATCGGGTAGGCGGTCAGGCTCGTGGTGGCGGCGTAGTAGGCGTTGTAGCCCGACGCGTCGGTGAACTCCAGGTAGCCCTGAGGGTGGTGGTCGATCGGGGTGAGGTCTCCCTGGCCCGCACTGGGGCCGGACAGGTCGGCCGACCAGCCCGGACCGAAGACCCCGGTCGCGGTGGTGTTCGCTGCTGCGGGTGCCAGGGTGGTCAGAGAGCGTCCGATCGAGAGCCCGTCGACGCTGGAGGCGACCGCGGCATCGGTCGCCGAGAGCTGGTAGTCCCCGGTCAGCAGCGACAAGGTGCCCGGCCCGACGCCGGCGGTGGCATTGGCCATGCCGAACCCGGCTGGGGAGTAGGTGATGTTCGAGGGCATCGAGCACACCAGATCGGCGTCCGCGGTGGTCGAGGACTGCCCGTAGCAGGCCTCGACCTGCACCAGCGCGTCGGTGGTCGAGGTGCCAAGAGTGTCGGCGATGTTCCACGTATAGGCGCCAAATGCTGCGGGACTGCCGCTCGTCGTGACGGGCTGGGTCGGGCTGGAGTTGGAGCTGTCGGTGAGCTCGCTGTTCGGAATCGGGGTGAACGCCGTCGATGCGGCGGTCCCGACCCGGTACTTGTAGGTCACCCACGATCCGCCACCGGCCGTCGAGGCCTTCAGGTTGACCTGCCGTTGGGTGGTGTTCTGCTGGTTGACCACCACGTTGGTCGACAGGCTGGTGTACCAGCCCTGGACATCGACATAGACCCGCACGGAGTCGGTCGGTGAACCGTTCTGGATCTTGATGCCACCATCGGGTCCTAGTGCCACGGTCACGAAGTTGCTGCGCGTGGAGTTCGGAGCGTCGTCTATCGCAGCGCCGGCACTGGCCGCGTTGTCGGCGTAGACCGCCAACCAGCCACCGGCAGAGCCAGCATTGACGAGCTGGACGTTGGCAGCGATCGCGGTGATCCCGCTGCCCGCGACAGGCACTCCGTTGACACCTGCGACGGGAAAGGTCTGCGTCGTGGACGCCGGGATCGTCACGCTGTTGACGACCCGGGTCGCAGCCGGGGTGAAGGCACCCTGTCCTCCTCCGGCCAGGGTGCCCCCGGCGGGAGCGAAGTATCCGGCGATGTCGACCAGCAAGTTTATGGAGCCGGACACGCCGACGTACTTCACCGACATCTTGCCGTCGGCTGAGAGCGGCACGACGGCTCCCAAGGCGGTGGACACGCTGCCGGGGAAGTTCAGCGAGGACTGCGAGGTCGGTGCCCCATAGGCGTTGGCCAGCAGATAGCCGGCCGAGGTCGAGCCGTTGAGGACCTCGAAGTTCACAAACACCGCCGAGGCGCCAGCCGGGACGCCGGCGTGACCGGCCACGGTGATGGTCGGGGTGGACCCGTTCGTCAGAGGGGCTTGCGGTAGACCGGTGCCGTTGCGGGTGTCGACGATTCGCGCCGGCGTGGGTGAGGGCACATATCCGGCCGCGGCTGGTGCACCGGCGGTGTAGTAGCCCTCCAGGTCCACAAGCAGGTCGGTGGAGGATCCGGTCGCTTCGAGATAGATCTTGCCGTTCCCGTCGACCGGCACGATCGCGGTGTTGGTGACGGTGCCGTTGACGCCGTCGTTGTAGATCAAGGCGTTGGCCGTCGAGCTGGTCGTGGCGCCGACATGGATGGCACCCTCGCCGGTCGGATTCACCGCCGTGAGCGTCACCTGAACTGAAGAGATGCCGGTGGCTGGCAGGTTGAACTGGCTCAGACCCGCCACCTGCAGGGAGCGCCAATTGCCAGGGGTCATGACACCGGTGGAAGTACCGGTGCCGTTGCGGGTGTCCATCACCCGCCCCGTCGCCGCCACGAACTGACCACCGGTCCCCGTGGTCACCGTCGCCGCCGACGCAGTACCCGCCACCGTCGCCACCGCGACCAACTGCAGACCGAACACCGCCAACAACAGTGCCAATGCGCGAACAGCCCACGCCCGAGCACCGAGTGCTTGAGCTCGGCGTCGCCAGGGCAACAGCCCCCGCACGAGAACCGAGTCCGCCTGACCAACGAGACGACCGCGCATCGGGCCCCTCCCACGCCAGAGCCCTGAGGCTCGTCCACATGCCCCAAGCGAGGCAGAGCAAATCTCGTGGAGACCGAGGCGACCTCTCAGCGGAATCCCCTACATAGTCAGGTGACTCTCAGGAACACCCATCCACCGGCGCGCATCGCCAGCGACGCACGAACACTACGACTACTCCCGGCCGTCGAACTCCCGTGCCTACCAGTTAGGTAGGACGGATCGAAGCAGGTGAGAGAACTCGTGTGCGGCTGTGATGAGCCGCCCGGCTCACGTCAGGAAAAGCGCCGCACTCGCCACGGCCCAAGCGATCGAGAAACATATGACTGCAGATCGTGGTAGTCGCCACTTAATCCACGCCGAAAAATCCGATGATGCCGACGAAGTTTCTGGGTCGATATATTTCGTGAGAATCTCGGAGAAACGGTGAACGCGATCAGGTCTCTTTAGCCATGATTCCCAATTGGAGGCTCCGACCGCCCAAGAGCTGGCTGATATGGTCGCGGTTTCAAACCTCATACGCCCATTTGTATCTTCAGAGATGCTCACAACTTCATGCCAGGGGATGTTCGCTTCGGTGAAAGGATTCACGATCACGATACCCGGATTAGACAACTTCAGGGCTGTATAACTACCCATGAGCCAAAGAAAAAAGGCGCTAGGAAATATAAGAATAGAAATCAGCAGCCATAGGTCGCCGACCGAGATTGCGACGTCATTCTTCGCTGCAATAGAGGAGAGGAGTAGGATCGCCAAGAAGCTGAGGCCAGAATAGGAAATCAGTCTGATTGCGGGCGGCCGTACTGTTACGTCATGGCCTTGCTCGAGTTCGGCGACCACGGCGTGCATTTGATAGTTAAGAGAACGAAGCATCTGGTGCCTCCGGTCGCGCTTCATCGTCTAGTTCAAATTGGCGGCGCGAGGCACCTGGCTAAGAACCGCCACCTGCAGCGTGCGCACCCCTGGCCCCTCAACCGAGCCAGACAGACCAACGAGACGACCGCGCATCGGGCCCCTCCAGCGCCAGAGCCCATGAGGCTCACCAGATGCCCCACACGAGGCAAAGCAAATCTCGGGGAAACCGAGGCGGCCTCTCAGCAAAATCCCCGACGTAGCCAGGTGATTCTCAGGAACAAAGCATCAACGGCGCGCACGGCCGGCCCAGCACGAGCACTACGGCGGTCCATGGAGCCGCACGATCAACCGCGTCGCACTCCCCTCGCCTACCGTGCCACCACCGCACCGCGACCGCGCCCAACGCAGATCGTCCACGAAAGCGGGACTCGTCTCGCACGAACTCGTCTCACTACCAGTCACCTAACGGGAGTTGCGCCGGGCGACCAAGGTGATGGCACAGATCCGTTCATCCGCCCCACGTGTACAGCTGCGTCGGCTGTTCCCGACGGACCAGGACGGTTCAGTATGAACCGCCGCCTGGTGGTCCACCTGAATTGTTCTTATCGCCTATATGCCGTACGAGAAGCGTTGATGTGACCACCACGAGCGCCGATAGCAAAGCCCACACAAACGCACCGACTATCAAGGCTAGACCCCATCGGACCACCGCCGCGGCCACGAAGGCATGGTAAGTGCCGATCCCGGCAATCAGGCCAATCACATAAGCGATGAACAAAAATACAACTTCGATTCTGTCGGTAGCAGACAGATGACTGAAGCGCACATTGCTTTTGGACAGCCCAAGCAACGCAGACAGATTTTGATTCATAACCAGCCCCAATAACCTTGGCAACGCGACTGCTGCGCCGACCCTAATCGGTGTCGTCCCTGACTCCCCCACCGGGACTTCCCGGGTGTGATGCGACTCATGCCTGCGCGGCTTGATACTCCTCGTCGGCCACCGGCTCGAGCCAGGTCGTGCCGTCGCCGCCGTCTGACCCTTCGAGCATGGCGATGTGGCACATCATGTTCTGGCTGGTGCCGCCGTGCCAGTGTTCCTCGCCTGGTGCGGTCCACACGGTGTCGCCGGCGCGCATGCGGATCACGGTGCCGTCGCGGGTGACGACTAGCCCGGAACCGTCGGTGCAGTGGAGCAACTGACCGTTGGCGTGGGAGTGCCAGTTGGTCCGGGCGCCGGGAGTGAATCGCACGATGCTCGCGATCAGCTGGGAGGGTTCTTGCTTTGCGTGCAGGGGGTTGACATAGACACGGCCGGTGAAGTTGGTGGCAGGTGCCTGGGCGGTCGGGGTGAGGGGTTCGAGGTTCATGGATCTCCTGTGCGATGTCTTGCTTGACCGGGGGTTGGTCGGGGTTAGTCGGTGGACCGGCGCGATAGCGGCGGCCCTCGCGCATCCCGCTCGCCGCAGCCTGGCGATCGCTCTGCCAACGAGCGCCCACCCGTGTTTGGATCCAAAGAGGCCGTGCGCCGTCAGTTTCTGGCACTCAGATAAGAAACGAAACTAATCAAGAGAATCGCAGCAATGGACGCTACTTCAGTAAATGCATCCTTCTTTAGGCCTTCACGAAAGCTTATTCGCGCCTCCCATATTCCGCCGATAACAGCAATGCCGACCGCAGTGAGCGAAGCTGCAAAAACGGCCGCTTTGGCAGGACTGCCGCTTGACACGAACAACAGCGCAACGGCACCTATCAGACATAGTGCAGACCCGAACTGCCGTAGCGCGACGGCGGCGCGTCGTGGGCTCGTCGGCAATTGACTCATGTTGCACTCCTCGAAATCATCGCAGCAATTCAAACGAATCAATTCACGATGAGGCTTGGTCCGCGTACTTTAGTGCTCGCGGACCTAGTTCCTCAAGGACCGGCCGATCGTCCACGCCCATAAGAGGCCCGCGCCGCTGCTCCCCCGGGCGACGCCGACCGGAAACGCCAGACGCGGCCGAGCGCTGCTGCGCTCGACCGCGTCTGCCCGACTCGACGGTTCAGCCGACCGTGACGGTCAGCGTTTGGGACGCTGCCGGGCTCACCTCGTTCCGCGCCTGGACCTTCACCGTCGCCGAGCCGGCGGCGGTCGGAGTGCCGGAGATGGTTCCGGTGCCGTCGCCGTTGTCGGTGAACGTCAGCCCGGCAGGCAGCTTGCCGACGATCGACAGGCTCGGCACCTCCTGGGCTGTCGGCGACTGCGTCGTCGCGGTGGACACCGTGTAGGTGCCCGCCGTACCGGCGGTGAAGCTCGCCGTCGGGTTCGACGTGAACTGCAGCGGCGCCACATCGACCACGAAGGACGTGGTGACGGTCCGGCCGTGGTAGCTCGCCTTGACGCTCACCGTGGCAACACCGGGGCCGACCGCGCGGAGCTCGGTACCGCCCTTGCTCACCGCGACCACGTCGCGACGGTCGGACCGGTAGCGGATCCGGATGCCCCGCGGGAGCGGCGTGCTCCGGCCCTTGCTGATGTAGCCGTGCAGTGCCTCGTCGTCGGTGGCGACCGTGACCTGCGGGTCGATCCGGGTGCCTGCGTCGAAGGCGACCCGCTGCGCGACGTCGGCCGCCGGGTCACCCGTCTCCACCGGGCGGACCGACACCGTCGTGGGCACCCGGCCCAGGCGCCCGGTCACCTTCACCGAAGCCCGCGCACGGACGTCGGCGGAGGAGGCCGCCAGCTGCAGCCCGTAGGTGCCGCGGTCCACCTTCATTGTCTGGCTCTTCTCGTCGAGGAAGGCCAGCTGGGAGGCCGGTGCGGAGAAGTGCACGCGCACGGACTTCCCGGGCCGCACCTCCACCCGGTCGAAGGCGAGGAGCCGCTTGGTCGGACGCTCCGCGGCTGCGGAGGCGAACGGCGTGGTGACGTAGAGCTGCGGGGTAGCGGCGCCGGCGACGTCACCGGTGTTCGTGACGGTCGCGGAGGCACTGATCGTGCCCGAGGCCTTCACGCTGCCCTTGTCGACCCTGAGGTCGGAGAAGCGGAAGTCGCTGTAGCTCAGGCCGTGGCCGAAGGGGAAGCTCGGCGTGCCGGTGTAGTACATGTACGTACGTCCCGGCGCCGACTGGCTGGGTCGGATCGCGTAGTCAGTGATCGGCGGCAGCTGACTGTCGTCGGTGTACCAGGTGAAGGGCAGGTGACCGCTCGGGTTCACCGCGCCGAGCAGCACGTTGGCGATAGCGGGTCCCTGGCGCTGGCCGAGATAGGAGCTCCAGAGGATCGCCGGGCTGGTCGCTTCGAAGCTGCGTACGTCGACAGCGCCGACGGTCTGCAGGTAGACGACGGTGCGCGGGTTGGCCGCCTCGACCTGGCTGATCATGGCCGCCTGAGCGCCGGGAAGCGCCGTCGTGGTGCGGTCGTGGTCCTCCGAGGCGGTGCTGCCGTCGGTACCCGCCACGACGACGACGGCGTCATAGCCCTTGAGAGCCGAGATCGTGGCCGGGTCGACGGTGGTGAGCTTCGACGCCGTGGTGCCGCCGGTGACGCCCGGAAGGAAGTCGACCTGTGCCTGCGGGTCGCGCGCCTGCACCGCCGACTTGATGCCGGTGTAGGCATCGATGTTGTTCGCCGCGCCCGCCTTGGTCTGGATGCTCGAGTAGCCGCCGGTGAACAGCTGCTGCGGGTGGGCGAAGTAGCCGACCACCGCCACCTTGAACGGCTTGTCCTCGGGCACGCTCATCGGCAGCAGCGGGGCGTCGCCGACCTTGTCGTTCTTGAGTAGGACCAGGTCCTGCTCGGCACTCTGCTGCGCCTGGGCCAGCCGCTCAGGCGTCTCGGTGATGGCGTTGTTGTCGGCCGAGGTCGTCCACGTCACGCCGCCGAGCCGCTGGCGAGCCGCGCGCACCCACGGCACCTGGTTCTCGTCGTCGAACTCGCCGGTCTCGATGCGGGCGGTGAAGAGCCGGGTCAGCGAGGTGTCGACGTCGCCGACGTTGAACGTGTCGGTCTCGGTCTTGATCTTCTGCGCGATGGCCGTCGGCACGGTGTTCCCGTAGCTGTACTGGTCGTGGTAGCCCCAGTTGCAGTCCAGGTCCTCCCCCGCCGAGATGGCGTACGCCGACCGGCCGTACTGGTCCAGCGGAGCGCTGGCCGTCGGAGGCTGCCAGTGGTGACCGGCCTGGATCTCGTAGACGGCGTCGCAATCGGAGGTGAAGTAGCCGTTGAAGCCGTAGGTGTCGCGGGCCAGGTCGCTGATGAGTTGGACGCTGGCCGCTGCCGGGACGCCGTTGACGGAGTTGTAGGAGCTCATGATCGAGCCGGGATGGGCCTGTTCGATGATGTCGGCGAACTGCTTGGTGTAGTACTCCCGCAGCGTCCGCTGATCCATGTCGGAGGAGCCGGTGCGGCGGTTGACCTCGCTGTTGTTGGCCGCGTAGTGCTTCAGCGTCGCGATCGCCTTGTAGTAGCCGTTGGCCGACTTCGGCAGCTTGCCGCCGGGCGTCTGCCCCTGCAGACCGTCGACGTACTGACCGGCGAGGGCGGCGGTGAGGGTGGGGTCCTCGCTCCAGCTCTCGTCGTTGCGGCCCCAGCGCGGGTCGCGCGAGAGGTTCACGGTGGGAGCGTAGAAGTCGAGGTTGAGCCGGTTGTCCGGCGCGGTGTCGCGGGCCTCGTCGCCGATCAGGGAGGCCTCCCGGTAGACCAGCTGGGGATCCCAGCTGCTGCCCATGGACAGGTCGGAGGGGTACGACGTCGTGTTCGTGAGCGTGGTGGCGTTGCCTGTGGGCGTGATGGTGGAGGCGTTGACGCCGTGGTTGGACTCGTTCCACCAGCCCCACGCGGCGATGCCGAGGCGCGGGATCGCCGGAGCCTGACTGCTGTTCATCTCCTGGGCCTTCTCGGCCAGGGACATGCGGGAGATCAGGTCCGCGGCCCGCTCCGCCGGCGTATAGGACCGGTTGAGGTAGATCGGAGTGGAGACGGCGGCGCCGTGCGACGCCGGCGGCGTGGCGGAGGCGTGGGTGGAGGCGCTGGCGCCGACCGCCATGGTGGCGAGCGCGCTCGCTGCTACGGCGATGCCGACGGTCTTGACGGCGCGCCGAGGTTTTCTGCTGACCATGTGTGCTCCGAGAGAAGGCGCCCGAGACAGGGCGCACCAATGGGTCCCCCAGGCCTGCCGAGAACTGCAGATGTGACCTGGGTCTCTCGACCGTAGATGCGCTGATTGTCCGCGTCAAGGATCAAGATCCCGCGTCTTTGATCCCCTTTGTCCATTTCCGAACTAACCCATTGGCTAGGCTGCCGTCGTGACCACCACGGGACGGGAGCCCTTGCTGAGCCGGAACGGCCAAGCGGTACTGGCGGCCGTCCGGGCGCGACCTCGCTGCAGCCGGGCCGACGTTGCCCGCGCTACCGGCCTGTCCACCTCCGCCGTCTCCATGCTGGTCAGCACCCTGATCTCTGCCGGACTGCTCGTCGAACTCGGTGTGAACCACTCCGCAGGCGGCGGCCGCCCCTCGGTCTCCCTCGGCGTGGCGCCCGAGGCAGGCTCCTTGATCGGCATCCATATCGGTCATGCGGGCCTGCGGGTCGTCCTCACCGCGCTCGACGGCACGCTGCTCGCCGAGCAGCTGCATGCCCTCGACGTCGACCACGAACCCGCGGCGTCGCTGGACCGGATGGCATCAAGCACCGCTGCACTCCTTGCCGACGGCATCGTGGATCCGACCCGGATCCTGGGTGCGGGCGTGGCCGTCTCGGCGCCCGTGATCGACGCGCGCTCTCTCGGCTCGCCGCCGATGCTGCTGGACTGGGGCGGTGTCGACATCGGTGGGATCCTCACCGAGCGTCTCGGTCTCCCTGTCCACCTCGGCAACGACGCCACCCTCGGTGCGCTGGCGGAGTGGCGCCTCGGTGCGGGTGCCGGCGTCGACGACCTGGTGTACGTGATGCTGGGCGACGGCGTGGGCAGCGGGCTGGTGCTGGGCGGACGGCTGCACACCGGATCCTCCGGGACCGCTGGCGAGCTCGGCCACCTGCCCGTGGTCAGCGACGGCAAGATCTGCCGATGCGGTGCCCGGGGTTGCCTGGAGACACTGGTCAGCAAGCGCGCGCTCGTCGCGGCGCTGGCCCACACGCTCGGCGCCAGCGCCTCGGTCGAGGCCCTGCTCGACCTCGCCGAGGCGGGCGACCGCGGCGCGACGCGGCTGCTCGGCGATGCCGGGCGCGTCCTCGGGACGGCCCTCGCCGGCGTCTGCACCGTGACCGACCCGCGGCTGGTCGTCGTGGGGGGCGACCTGACCGCACGCCCCGACACCAGCGACGTGCTCCTCGAGGCCGCGCGCCACGCGCTGGAGGCCGCCCTGCCCCCGGTGGCCAACCACGGCGTACGCATCGTGCGCGCCGCGCTCGGCGCTCGTGCGGAGGCACTCGGGGCAGCGCTGCTGGCCGGGACCCGGACCGGGGCCGGTCTCGCACCGATCCGCTAGCCACGCGGCTCACGGCGCCGAGTCGGGGATCAGGCCGGGTCCACGAGCCGGCCGTCGACCAGCAGCCCGCCGGACTGCTTGACGATGCGCTGGAAGGGCAGCACCTCCAGGTTCTGGATGCCGTCGAGGGCGCCGACCTGAGCGGTGGTGAACTCGTAGAGGTCCGAGAGCTCCCGGCAGGTCATCGACGCCATCACGTTGTTGCGTCCCGAGGTGCTGGCCACGAAGCTGATCTCCGGCAGCTCGGCGAGCGTGCGACCGACGGCCTCGATGTGCGACGGTGCCACCCGGAGCAGGAGATGAGCGCGTACGCCGTAGCCGAACGCCTCGGTGGCGAGATCGTTGTCGATGATGACGACGCCCCGCTCGATGAGCGTAGCCACACGGCGCGCCGCCCGGCCTTCGCTGATCCCGGCCGCCTGCGCGAGCGCGGCGTTGCTCGCCCGGCCGTCGCGGGCGAGCAGCCGCAGGATCGCGGCGTCGTACTCCTCCAGCTCGAACCGCTCGGCGGTGCGGGCGGGATTGACCAGGGGCGTCGCCAGCTCGGCCGTCTCCTCCTCGTTCAGGTGCCGGCCCAGCGCCGACCAGTCGTCCGGGCTCATCCCGAGGAAGATGTGCAGCACCACCGCGGCGTCGATGTCCAGGACGTGCGCGGCGCGCGGGAGCGTGCGAGTGAGCAGCAGGTCGCGACGCTCGGTCGTGACAGTGCTCAGGCTGAAGGTGACCTCCGAACCCGCCGCGGTGAGGCCCACCCAGACCACGTCGTCGCGCGCCGAGAGGCCTGCGGCCAGCGACTCGGCGGCATCGGGTCGGCACCGTACGCGCACCTGCCAGATCTGTTGCCCGAGCGCGACCGGGTTCACCGTGCCGAAGACGCGCAGCACGCCCTCGCGGTGCAGCGCCCGATAGCGGCGGGCGACGGTGCGCTCGTTCATGCCGAGCACCGCGCCGATCCGGGCGAAGCTCGCCCGCGGAGCCAGCTGGAGTGCGCGGATCACCCGGAGGTCGTCGACGTCCCACGATCGCTCGCCAACGCCCTGCGAAATCGCCATGGAGCCAGTCTCCCATGACCGAAACTGTCGTCTCGCGCACCGTTTGCGACATAGTCCTCCGGATCCTTCGCCTGCGGCGGCTGGCTGTCGGTGCCATGGCCGAGGCTTGGTGACGTGTCGGCGTACGTCGGCCCCGATCGAAAGGACCGACGATGGACCGCAAGTGGTGGACCCTCGGCGTGGTGTGCGCGGCGACCTTCATGCTGCTTCTCGACGTGACCATCGTCGTTGTCGCACTGCCCGACATCCAGACCAGCCTGCACACCAGCTTCAGTGACGTGCAGTGGGTGACCGACGCCTATGCGCTGACCCTCGCCGCGTTGCTGCTCACCTCGGGGGCGCTCGCCGACCGATACGGTCGCAAGCGCCTCTTCCTCATCGGCCTCACGATCTTCACTGTCGGCTCGGCGCTGTGTGCGGCCGCGCAGAGCCCGTTGATGCTCGTCCTGTCCCGTGCGGCTCAGGGCATCGGCGGAGCGGTGCTGTTCGCCACCGCCCTGGCCCTGCTGGCGATGAGCTTCCACGGTCGTGAACGCGGTGTCGCGTTCGGGGTCTGGGGCGCCGTCACCGGCGTCGCCACCGCGCTCGGACCGATCCTGGGAGGCGCGATCACCAGCGGGCTGAGCTGGCGCGGCGTGTTCTGGGTGAACATCCCGATCGGCATCGTCGCCCTCCTCGCCGGCCTGCGCTACCTGACCGAGTCGCGCGCTCCCGACGCCCGCCGGCCGGACTGGGCCGGGTTCGGCACCCTGACGCTCGCGCTCGTCGCGCTCGTCTACGGCCTCATCCGCGCCAGCGAGAAGAGCTGGGGCGAGGGCATCGTCGTCACCTGCTTCGTGATCGCGGCCGTGCTGCTGGGCGCCTTCGTCGTCGTCGAGCGGAGGGTCGAGCACCCGATGTTCGACCTCGGGCTGCTGCGCATCCCGACCTTCCTCGGCGGCTCGATCGCTGCGTTCGCCATGAACGGCTCGCTCTTCGCGATCCTGCTCTACCTCACGCTCTACCTGCAGCAGGACCTCGGCTACAGCGCACTCCAGACCGGCCTGCGGCTGCTGGTGATGTCCGGCGTGACGATGGTCGTCGCGACCATTGCCGGCCGTCTCTCCGGGCACGTGCCGGTGCGGTGGCTGATCGGCCCCGGCCTGCTGCTGGTCGGCATCGCCCTCTTCCTCATGGCCAACCTCGACGCCGACAGCGGCTGGACCCATCTCATCCCGGGCCTGCTGCTCGCCGGAGTCGGCAGTGGGCTGGTCAACCCGCCGCTCGCCTCAACAGCCGTCGGCGTGGTCCACCACCACCAGTCGGGGATGGCGTCGGGTGCCAACACCACCTTCCGGCAGATCGGCATCGCGGTGGGCATCGCCGCCTACGGCTCGATCTTCTCCGCCGCCCTGCGCGACGGTGCCGCGCACGGCCTGGACCCCCACGCCAGCTATGCCCACGGGCTCAACCAGCTCTTCGTGGTCTCCGGCTGCCTCGCGGTGATCGGCGGCCTGGCCTCGATCGCGCTGATCCGGCGCAAGGACTTCGTGGCCAGCACGGCGACTCCGGCGAAGGAGCCGACGAGCGCGGCGGCGTGACGGAGGCGATCGAGGATCGTCAGAACCCGGTCGCCGCCCGGGCGGAATGCCGCCGCCGATAGCGGTGTTCCAGATCACATGAGCGACAAGCCGATCAAGACCCCGGGCCCGGACCACCCCATCACCATCGAGCACGACGGCGCGCGGGTGACCGCAGCGGTGGGCGGGCGCACGATCGCCGACTCCTCGGCGACCCTCACCCTGCAGGAGGCCGACTATCCGGCGGTGCGGTACTTCCCGCGCGCCGACGTCGACATGGCGGTGCTCGCGCGCACCGACCACGCGACGTACTGCCCGTTCAAGGGCGACGCGAGCTACTTCAGCGTCCGCACCGACGACGGCGTGCTCGACAACGCGGTGTGGACCTACGAGGAGCCGCACCCGGCCATGACCGAGATCAAGGAGTACCTGGCGTTCTACCCGGACCGCATCCAGGTCACCGAGGCTGGCTGAGCTCCCGACTCGCTACCGCCCTCCTCCCCGCCTTCACCGACGCCTCTCGACCGCAGCGGCCGGCGACCAGGCTGGTCGTGACCGTCACCGCCAGGATCGCGACGATGACGGCGAGCGAGAGCAGCGTCGACACCTCGGGGGCCCCGTGCCACCGGCCGTGCGCCCAGTGCAGCGCCAGCTTGGCGCCGATGAAGACCAGGATCGCCGCGAGCCCGTACCCGAGGTGGGCGAGCTGGGACAGGGCGCCGCGGAGGACGAAGTACAGCGCCCGCAGACCCAGCAGTGCGAACGCATTGGTGACGAAGACCAGGTACGGGTCGCCCGTGATCCCGTAGACCGCCGGGATCGAGTCGACGGCGAAGACCAGATCGGTGGCCAGCACCGTCACCACCACCACGGCGAAGGGCGAGAGCCCGACGCGCCGGGCGAGGCGCACGATCCGCATGCGGTCCGGCGACGCCTCCTGCTCGTGGCCGCGAAGGGTGTCGCGCAGCAACTTCAGCCCGGTGGCGACGAGCACCGCACCGAAGATCAGGAACACGACGTCGTACGCCGACAGCGCGGCCGCCCCCAGCGCGATGAAGACGCCTCGGAGCACGAGGGCGCCGGCGATGCCGTAGAGCAGCACCTTCTGCTGCCGGTCGCTCGGCACCGCGAAGGCGGAGAGCAACAGCATGAAGACGAAGAGGTTGTCGACGCTGAGGGACTTCTCCACCAGATAGCCGGCATAGAACTCGGTCCCGGCGCCGTGGCCGTGGCTGGCCCACAGCCAGAGGCCGAACACCAGCGGCAGCGCCAGGTAGAAGGCCGACCAGCCGAGCGCTTCGCGCATTCCGACCTCGTGCGGCCGACGGGTGAGCGCGAGGTCGAGAGCCAGCAGGGCCACGACGGCGGCGATGGAGATCGCCCACAGGGTGGGCGAGGCGAGGGTGTCGATCATCAGGGGTCTCCTCAGACGGATGCGTCTGAGGTCTCCCCCACCTCACGCCGCCGCAGCGGGTGAGGCGTCCTCCGGGGCGGCCACGGGACCGCCGTACTGACCGGAGGGACGTTGGCGAGGTACTCCCCTCGCAGACATCCTAACCCGGTTCGACCGGATAGCGGCGCGGACGACGCGGTCCGCTGTGCTGCTGGCGTGCCTCGTCCACGACCCGCCGCCACTCCTCGGACCGGCATCGGATCGGTACGGCGCCGAGCCGGATCGCCTCGGTGCGCGTCGGATCGGTGACGTCGAAGTGGACACCGCCGGGCTTGTCCTGCAGCCACGCCGGCTGCAGGCCGAGCCGCCCGGCGAACGCGACGAGCTCGGCGACCGAGTCAGCCATCAGGTGCGACCACCGAGCGGTGAGGTGCCCGACACGCGCCTCGGTGCGGTAGTCGTCCACGTAGACAGTCATGCTTCGCCCTTCTCGCCGGTCCCCGACATTGTCCCCCGGTGGTTGGTCGAGCGACCGGACGGGTACCGCAGCCCATGCAGGACGCCAGCCTGGAGTTCGTCGGCACCGCCACCTCCCTGTTGCGGCTGGGACCGTTCACGCTGCTCACCGATCCGAACTTCCTGCACGAGGGGCAGCGGGCCTATCTCGGCAAGGGGCTGTTCTCACGCCGGCGGACCGAGCCGTCGCTGCAACCGGCCCAGTTGCCTGCGCTCGACGCGGTGGTCCTCTCCCATCTCCACGGCGACCACTTCGACCGGGTGGCGCGCCGCGACCTCGACCGCTCGCTGCCGATCCTGACCACGCCCGCGGCGTCGAACAGGCTGAGGGACTGGGGCTTCGGCGAAGCGGTCCCGATGACGCCGTGGAGCTCGCGGACGCTCACGGCCGGAGCCGCCACCCTGCACATCACCTCGGCACCCGGCGAGCACGCCCCGCGGTTCGCGCGTGCACTCATGCCGCCGGTGATGGGCAGTGTCGTGGAGCTCGATGCCGGCGACGGCACCGCGGCGCTGCGGGTCTACCTGACCGGCGACACGCTCTATCGTCCGTGGCTGCGCGAGGTGGTCGACCGCTGCGGCCCGATCGACGCCATGGTGATCCACCTGGGCGGCACCCGGGCGCTGGGCATCCTGGTCACCATGGACGCCGCGCAGGGCGCGGACCTGGTCGACCTGATCGCGCCTCGGGTCACGGTCCCCGTGCACTACGACGACTACACGGTCTTCCGCTCGCCGCTGGCCGACTTCGTGACGGCCTGGGGACGCCGCGGGCTGCCCGGTGACCTGCGCACCGTCGGCCGGGGCGAGCAGGTGTCGCTCCGGCCCTGACGGCTGACGGCGACGGTCAGGACGGTCGCTGGTCGGGCGTGCTGGTCTGCACCGACTCAGCGGCCGTCCCTCCCGGGTCCTGGGTCCGCTCCTCGGACTCCTGCAGGATCACCTCGGCCTGCTCGCGCGGATCGTCGCTCCCGGCCGCCTCCTCCTCGGGTAGCAGATCGGCGCGGGACTCGACGTGCTGCTCATCGGGGCGAGGATCGGCATCGCTGCTCATGTGGGTCCGGTACCCCCGCGGGGCCGCCACGGTGCGCCCGGACTCAGCGCCAGCCGAGCGCCGGCGCGACGTGGGTCAGGATGTTCTGCAGCAGCTTGGCGTTGTAGTCGACTCCGAGCTGGTTCGGCACGGTGAGCAAGAGCGTGTCGGCCGCGGCGATCGCCTCGTCCTCGCGCAGCTGCTCGACCAGCTTGTCGGGCTCGGCGGCATAGGTGCGACCGAAGATCGCCCGGAACTCGTCGAGCTGACCGACCTGATCGCGACTCTCCCCCTCGCCGCCGAAGTACATCGCGTCGACGTCGTCCACGATGGGCATGATGGATCGGCTCACGCTGACCCGCGGCGTGCGCTCGTGACCGGCGTCCCGCCACGCCTCCAGGTAGCGCTCGATCTGCTTGCGCTGTTGGACGTGGAACGGCTCGCCGCTCTCGTCCTCCTTCAGGGTGGAGCTCTGCAGGTTCATCCCGAGCTCGGCGGCCCAGCGGGCTGTCGAGTCCGAGCCCGATCCCCACCAGATCCGCTCGCGGAGGCTCTCCGAGTACGGCTCGAGGCGCAGGAGGCCGGGCGGGTTCGCGAACATCGGACGCGGGTTCGGCTGGGCGAAACCCTCCCCCTTGAGCATCTCCAGGAAGACCTCGGTGTGCCGGCGCGCCATGTCGGCGTCGCTGGTGCCCTCGGCCGGCTGGTAGCCGAAGTACCGGTAGCCGTCGATGACCTGCTCCGGGCTGCCCCGCGAGATGCCGAGCTGGAGCCGGTGCCCGGCGATGAGGTCGGCCGAGCCGGCGTCCTCGGTCATGTACAGCGGGTTCTCGTAGCGCATGTCGATCACGCCGGTGCCGATCTCGATCCTGCTGGTGCGCGCGCCGACGGCCGCCAGCAGCGGGAAGGGCGAGGACAGCTGTCGGGCGAAGTGGTGCACCCGGAAGTAGGCGCCGTCGGCGCCGACCTCCTCGGCGGCCACCGCCAGGTCGATCGACTGCAGGAGCACGTCGGAGGCCGACCGCGTGGCCGAGTGCGGCGACGGGGTCCAGTGTCCGAAGGAGAGGAAACCGATCTTCTTCACAAGTGGTTCAACGCTCAACTTCCTCAGGCATTCCCGACAACGGGGTACCGGCTCGCCATGAGGATCGCAGTCACCGGCGCGAGCGGCAACGTGGGCACGGCGCTGGTTCGCGCCCTGCTGGGCCACGGACACGAGGTGGTCGGCATCGCGCGCCGCCCACCCGGTGAGGACAGCCCGTACGCCGCGGCGCGCTGGCATGCCATCGACCTCACCGACGCCGACGCCGACGCTCGCCTGGTCTCGGCCTTCGAGGGGGCCGACGCCGTCGTCCACCTCGTGTGGGGCTTCCAGCCGACCCATGACATCGACTACCTCGAGCGCGTCGACGTCGGCGGCACCAGCAAGGTGGTCGCCGCCGTGGTGGCGGCCGGCGTGCCGCACCTGGTGCACCAGTCGTCCCTGGGCACCTACTCGCCGGCACCGGCCGACGACCGGCCGGTGGACGAGTCGTGGGCACGCAACGGCATCGCCACCTCGACGTACAGCCGGCACAAGGTGAGCGCCGAGCAGCTTCTCGACCAGGTGGCGGCCGAGCATCCCGCGCTGGTCATCACCCGCACCCGGCCGTCGTTGATCGGCCAGCGCACCAGTGCTTCGGGGCTGCTGCGCTACACCGTGCCCGCCTTCGTGCCGGCCATCGCGCTCAAGCGCGTCCCGCTGCTCCCGGTCGACGGTCGGCTGCGGTTGCAGTTCGTCCACGCCGACGATGTCGCCACGGGCATCCGGCTGGCGATCGAGCAGCGGGCCGCGGGGCCGTTCAACCTGGCGGCCGACGGTGTCCTGAGGGTCGAGGACCTGGCCGCGGTCCTCCGCGCCCGGCATGTCCAGGTGCCGCTGAGCACGCTGCGGCGGGTGGTGGACCTCAGCTGGCGGGCCCACCTGCAGCAGGTGGACGTCGGCTGGCTCGACCTGGCCTACGGCGTACCGCTCCTGGACAGCACGCGGGCCCGGGTCGAGCTCGGCTGGTCGCCACAACGGACAGCGCACGAGGTGCTGGTGGAGACCGTCGAGGGCATGCGCGAGGCCGCCCACGACGACACCCCGATCCTGCGCCGGCGCAGCCTCCGGGACAGCCTGGCACGCGCCTGGAGCGGCTCGCCCGTCGCGCACCGCCGCCAGCCCTGAGCCGCGCTGGGCTGAGGCAGGATGTCCGCATGACGCTGCTGCCCCTTCCGCACGCCCAGCCCCTCGTCCACGAGACGGCCTACCTCGCCCCGGGATCCTTCGTGATCGGTGCCGCCGAGGTCGGCCCCGCCGCAAGCATCTGGTTCAACGCCGTGGTGCGGGCCGACGCCGACACCATCTCCATCGGCGAGGGGAGCAACCTGCAGGACCTGGTGACGGCGCACGCCGACCCGGGTCGTCCGCTGCGCGTGGGCAGCAATGTCTCGGTCGGTCACGGTGCCGTGCTGCACGGCTGCGTGATCGAGGACGACGTCCTGGTCGGGATGAACGCGACCGTCCTCAACGGGGCGGTGATCGGATCCGGGTCGATCGTGGCCGCCAACGCGCTGGTGCCCGAGGGCACGGTCGTCCCGCCCCGGTCGCTGGTGGCCGGCGTGCCGGCGAAGGTCCGCCGCGAGCTCGGCGAGGACGAGGTCGAGCTGATCCGGCTCAATGCCGAGCACTACCGCCACCTCGCCCAGACCTACCGGGCGCCGACCGGTTGAGCTACGGCTGCTGCTGGCCCGGCGTCGGCGTCGGCGAGCTGGAGCCGCT
Source organism: Nocardioides sp. BP30 (assembly GCF_029873215.1). Classification (NCBI taxonomy): domain Bacteria; kingdom Bacillati; phylum Actinomycetota; class Actinomycetes; order Propionibacteriales; family Nocardioidaceae; genus Nocardioides; species Nocardioides lacus. Next base: position 2,601,985 of record NZ_CP123620.1, read on the forward strand.
CAACGCGTCGGTGATCTCCTTCTCGGTCAGCGGTCGCCACGGCGCCGGTGCGTTGAGGGTCCCCGGCGTCGCAGGGCTGTCGCCCTGGGTCCACCACTGCGCGACGTAGGGCACGCCCTCGAAGAGCACCCGATCCCCGGCGTGGTAGGTCTTGTCGATCCTCCACGTCTGGTAGAAGCCCACCGGCATGGTCGGCGTGGGCTCCGGCGTCTCGCCGGGTAGCACGGGCCCGATCAGCGTCCACGGAGTGGCATCGCCGTTCTTCAGCGGGTTGTCGGGCACGTCGCCCGAGGTCCACCACTTCGCGACGTACACATTGTGGTGCCACACGACGTGGGTGCCCTCGAGGTAGACCTGGTCGGGCTGCCAGATGCCGTACGGACTGGTCGCCGGATTGTCGCTCGGCACCACCGTCGGGTTGGTCGACGGGCGCGCCGAGGCCTTCGGTGTCGCCGAGACGATCGGATCCACGTGCGCACTGCCGCCGAGGGCCTCGGCGAAGTCACCGGCCTCCTGCTTCACCCCGCTGCAGGCGTCGGACACGATCGTGACGTCGGGATAGTTCGCGCCGCAGGGCCGATCGCGGTTCAGCGACCAGATCGAGAGCCGGCCGAGGCGGTGGGCGACGGCGAAGCTGCGCAGACGCTGCGCGTCCAGGAGTCCGAAGATCTCGCCGGCGCTGTCGTTCTGACCGATCATCGCCGTCGCGCCGACGCGCTGCCACGCGGCCACCGAGGTCAGGTCCTCGCCCGCCTTCGCCCACAGCGCGCGGACCTGGGCGTGCGCTGCGGTGAGGGACTCCTGGGCGGCCTCCCCCATCGTCTCGTTGCTCGGCAGGTCGGCGCCGTAGTCCATGGTCATCACGTTGACCCCGGCCAGGTCGACCTTGGCGGCGAGCATCGTCGAGACGGCGTTCTGGCCGGACTGCACCAGGCCCGCACGCGCCACCGGAAGCGTCAGCCAGACCTGGACGTGGGTGCTCTTCTGCAGCTCGGCGATGGCGGTGGCGCGGCGCTGGGCCGCGGCGGTGTCGTCGAGTGCGGCGCCTTCCAGGTCCAGATCGATCGCGTTCACGTGGTAGCGCGTGACGACCTCTTTGTAGGCGTTGAGCAGATCCGGCACCGAGGTGCACTTGACCGCGAGCTCGGTGTTGGCCTGGCCGCCGAAGGAGACGATCGCGGCGCCGCCCCGCTGCTGCAGCCGGGCGATGCGGCGATCGAGGTCGAGCTGCTCGGCGGCGTCGTCCAGGGAGTACGCCGCTCCCCACGACGGCGCGCAGGCGCTGTGCGGGTCGGCGACCACGAACGCGAGCACCGCATCGCGGGAGGCGGCGTTCTGCGGGTCCTCGAAGGAGAGCTGCGGGGTCGCGGTGACGTCGACGTACCCGGCGAACCCGGTGTCGGCAGCCGCACCCAGAGCTCGGCTCTCCTGGAACCAGTTCCAGCCGCGCAGCGACGCGAAGACCAGGCCGAGAACGAGCACGCCCAGGATGCCGAGACGGGTCACCGAGAGTCGACGCCCTTCGAACTGACCCACACGGCCCTCCAGATTTCTCCGCGGCTTCCGTTCATGTCCGCGCACTGCCTGCCGAACCTTTGAGATCGGTAGGGATCTCGGGCTTCGTAGGGGAATCGGAGAGAAAATGAGCGGAGTCACCGGGGAGACACCTGTCCAGCCCGTGGGACCCCGGCGTCAGTGGGGCGCCGAGCGCCGGTCCGAGCCGATGCCCATCGTCCACCTCCAGCCCAGCATCGCCAAGCTGACGTGGGGGCGTGTCGCCATCGTAGTCACGATCACGTGCTGGGTGGGCTATGTCGTCTCGACAGTGGTCCGTCGTTTCCTCGACGACGGGGGCGGATTCCGCTTCACCATGGAGGCGGTCGGCTACCTGTCGGTGGTCACGTTCCTGACCTGGTCCGCCCTGATGTACCTGGTCGCCCGGCAGGGCGCGCTCCGCCGGTTCCGCGAGCACCGGCGCGTCCCCCGCGGCCTTCTCGACGCGCACTTCACCGACGAGCACGACGCGATGACCGTGCTGGTGCCCTCCTACGCCGAGGAGCCCGACGTCGTCCGGCTCACCCTGTGGAGCGCCGCCCTCCAGGAGTACCCCGACCTGCGCGTGGTCCTCCTCGTCGACGACCCGCCGTTCCCGACCGATCCGGAGGTCACGAAGCGGCTCGATCAGACCCGCGCGCTGGCCGAGGAGATCACCGAGACGCTCACCAAGCCGCACGCGCGAGCACTCACCGCGTACCACGACGCCCGCACCCTGCTCGCCGACGAGGTGGTGGAGCGCGCCGGCGGCGACGCCGGGGCGCAGACCGGGCACGCCGGAGAGGCCGAGCCCACCGAGGCCGCTGAGCTCGACGAGAAGGCTGCCGCGCTCGCCCTGGCGACCCCCGATCCGAGCGGCTCCGGCGGCCCGGACGACCTGGACGACCTGGAGGCACTGCTGGAGCACGTCAGCGCACCGCTCCCGCTCGTCCGCCGGCTGGCCGAGGAGTACACGGCCGCGGCCGAGTGGCTCGAGCAGATGGGTACGACGGAGGTCGTGGCGGATCACGTCAGCGAGTTCTTCGTCGACCAGGTGCTGATGGGCCTGGCCAGCGAGCTGCGGCTGAGCCTGCTGGCCCTCGACGCGGTGCTCCTGCAGCGCGACGCGGAGCTGCCCGCCGTACGCCTGCTGGAGTTGCACCGCCGCCTCATCTGGATCTTCGGCGCACGCGTCGGCGTCTTCGAGCGCAAGCGCTACGCCTCGTTGTCCCAGGAGGCGAACAAGGCGATGAACATCAACTCCTACCTGGGCCTGATGGGCGGTCGCTGGCGGCCGACCGAGACGGCCGCCGGTGTGGAGTTGCGCCGCGTCGCGCCCACCGGCCCGCCCCAGCCGGGCGACCTGGACATCGAGAACACCACCTACGTCCTGACCCTCGACGCCGACTCCCAGCTGCTGCGGGACTACTGCCTGCGCCTGGTCTACTTCCTCGAGCAGCCGGAGAACGAGAAGGTGGCGATCGTCCAGACGCCGTACTCCTCCTTCCGCGGTGCGCCGACGCGGATCGAGCGGATCGCCGGTGCGACCACCGACATCCAGCACATCCTGCACCAGGGCATGACCGCCTACGACGCGACGTTCTGGGTGGGCGCCAACGCTGTCATCCGGCGCCGCGCGCTGGAGGACATCGTCGAGGTCGACACCGTCGGGGGTCACGAGATCCGGACCTACATCCAGGACCGGACGGTCATCGAGGACACCGAGTCGAGCGTCGACATCGCCACCGCCGGCTGGCGACTGGTCAACTACCCCGAGCGCCTCAGCTACAGCGCCACCCCGCCCGACTTCGGCTCGCTGGTGGTCCAGCGGCGCCGATGGGCCAACGGCGGCCTGCTGATCCTGCCGAAGTTCTGGATGCAGCGCCGTCAGCGGGCAGCGGCGGGGCGCCCGCTCAAGCGCCTGGAGATCGCGCTGCGGGTCAACTACATGGCCTCGCTCGCCTGGGCCAGCCTCGGCCTGCTCTTCCTGCTGTTCTACCCGTACGACGGCCGGCTGCTCAGCCCGCTGGTGGTCGGCGCGGCGCTCCCCTACTTCATCGCCATGTCGAGCGACCTGAACTTGTGTGGTCACCGCTACCTGGACGTGTTCCGCATCTACGGCTTCAACCTCGTGCTGCTCCCGGTCAACCTGGCCGGCGTGCTCAAGTCGATCCAGCAGGCCTTCACCGGGGAGAAGATCCCGTTCGTCCGTACGCCGAAGGTGCGCAACCGGACCGCCTCCCCCGGGCTGTACGTCCTGGTGCCGTACCTGGTGGTGCTCTACTCGCTGCTCACCGCCTGGCGCGACTACCACCACCACAACTGGCCGAACTTCGCCTTCGCCGTGTTCAACGCGGTCCTCGCCGCGGGGGCGATCCGGGCCTACATCGGGATCACCAACTCGCTGATCGACATGGGGATGGGCGTGGTCAACTGGCTGATGGTGCCCAAGCGCCGCCCCGTCGCAGCGGCGCCCACGCCGGCGCAGGGCGGAGCCCAGTCGGTCGACTGGGCCTCGATCCTGTACCACGGCGACAGGCGTCTCGGTCGCGACCTGCGGCGCCGCGACGACCGCCGGCGGCGGCTGACGCAGCGCCGCCGCTGAACGCGTCCTGGCCGTCGTCCCGGCCGTCGTCCTGGCCGCCACGGGGGCCATCATGCGGGCCACTACGCGGGTGGCGATGACGCCCGTGGCGCGAGGTGTGCCATCCTGGTGAGAAGCGCTCACCGGCCGCGTCGAGATTGCAATATCTCACATGTGAGTTACCGTGAGGGCATGACGGATGGTTACAAGGGGCGCATCGGCAATCTCGTCCGGGACGCTCGCAAGCACCGCGGTCTCACCCAGACCCAGCTCGCCGAACGGCTGGGCACCAGCCAGAGCGCGATCAACCGGATCGAGAAGGGTCAGCAGAACCTCTCGCTGGAGATGATCGCCCGGATCGGCAGTGCGCTGGAGTCGGAGATCGTCGCCCTCGGCGCGGGCCCGACCCACCTCCGGGTCACCGGCCCGACCACGCTCTCGGGCGAGATCGACGTGAAGACGTCGAAGAACGCCGGCGTCGCGCTGCTGTGCGCGACGTTGCTCAACAAGGGCCGCACCACGCTGCGGAAGGTCGCGCGGATCGAGGAGGTCAACCGGCTGCTCGAGGTGCTCAACTCCCTGGGCGTGCAGACCCGCTGGCTCAACGCGGACAACGACCTCGAGATCGTCCCGCCCAAGGAGCTCCGGCTGGGCAACATCGACGAGGTCGCTGCGCGGCGCACGCGCTCGGTCATCATGTTCCTCGGGCCCTTGCTGCACCGCGAGGACACCTTCGAGCTGCCGTACGCCGGCGGCTGCCAGCTCGGCACCCGCACGGTGGAGCCGCACATGGCGGCGCTGCGCCCCTTCGGTCTCGAGGTCAAGGCGACCGACGGGTCCTACCACGCCGCTGTCAATCGGGCCATCGAGCCGGGCCGGCCGATCGTGCTGACCGAGCGCGGTGACACAGTGACCGAGAACGCGCTGATGGCGGCTGCCCTGCACCCCGGCACCACCGTGATCCGCAACGCCTCGTCCAACTACATGGTCCAGGACCTGTGCTTCTATCTGCAGAAGCTCGGCGTCGAGGTCGAGGGCATCGGCACCACCACCCTGACGGTCACCGGGCGCGCCGAGATCGACGTCGACGTCGACTACGCGCCCTCCGAGGACCCGATCGAGGCGATGTCGCTGCTCGCGGCGGCGATCGTGACGAACTCGGAGATCACCATCCGCCGGGTGCCGATCGAGTTCCTCGAGATCGAGCTCGCCACCTTGGAGGAGATGGGCTTCAACTACACCCGGTCGGCGGAGTACGCAGCGCTCAACGGCAAGACCCGGCTGGTGGACCTGACGACGCACCCCTCGGTGCTGCACGCGCCGCTGGACAAGATCCACCCGATGCCGTTCCCCGGTCTCAACATCGACAACCTGCCGTTCTTCGCCGTGATCGCCGCGGTCGCGCAGGGACAGACGCTGCTGCACGACTGGGTCTATGAGAACCGTGCGATCTACCTCACCGAGCTCAACAAGCTCGGCGGCCAGGTCAAGCTGCTCGACCCGCACCGGGTGATGATCGAGGGGCCGACGCACTTCAGCGGCACCGAGATCGTCTGCCCCCCGGCGTTGCGACCGGCGGTGGTGATCCTGCTCGCGATGCTGGCCTCGAAGGGCACCTCGGTGCTGCGCTCGACCTACGTCATCGCCCGCGGCTACGAGGACCTCGCCGAGCGGCTCAACCAGCTCGGCGCCAACATCGAGCCCTTCCGGGACATCTGAGCACGTCCGCCGAGCCTGCCCGGACTCCTCGGCAGGCTCGGCGGACGCCGCGGCTCAGCCCTGGGCGAGCTGGGCGACCCGGTCCCACTCCTGCCAGGAGGCGATCCGGGACTCGTAGTCGGACCGGACGATGGTGAACGCGGCGGCACCGAAGAGGCAACGCAGCGGGGGCTGCTCGGCGTCGACGATCTCCAGCAGCGCGGCGGCCGAGGCGTGCGGGTCGCCCGGGCCGGAGGTGTTCCGCTTGGCGCGGGCCTCCTCGTTGCGCCGGTGCGCCTCCTCGTACGCCGGCAGCGGCTCGGAGTGCACCGACGAGGCGCCGCCCCAGTCGGTCGCGAAGCCGGCGGGCTCGACGAGCGTGACGTGGATGCCGAAGTCCTTCACCTCGCCGGCCAGGGCCTGGGTCAGCCCCTCGACCGCCCACTTGGAGGCGTGGTAGGCACCCAGGCCGGGGAACGCGCTCAGGCCGCCGATGGAGGTGACCTGGATGATGTGGCCGCTGCCCTGCTCGCGCAGGATCGGCAGCGCTGCCTGGGTGATCCACAGGAGGCCGAAGAAGTTCGTCTCCATCTGCTGGCGGATGTCGGACTCGGTCAGCTCCTCGACGAAGCCGAAGTGTCCGTAGCCCGCGTTGTTGACCACGACGTCGAGACGGCCGAGCGCGTCGTGGGCCTGACCGACAGCGGCGATGGCGGCGTCACGGTCGGTGACGTCGAGGCGGATCGGGACGAGGGCGTCGCCGTACTTCGCGACGAGGTCGTCGAGCGTGCCGAGGTCGCGCGCGGTGGCAGCGACGCGGTCACCGCGCTCGAGGGCGGCGATCGTCCACTCACGGCCGAAGCCGCGCGAGGCGCCGGTGATGAACCAGTTCTTGGCGGTGCTGTTCGTAGAGGAGACCATGTCCGGAACGCTACGACGCCGGGCAAATCGGAGGAACCGCCATACTGCTCCCGTGACGCGCCCCGTGCTCGCCTTCGCCCACCGGGGCGGGGCCTACCACCCCGAGATCGAGGGGCTGGAGAACACCCTCGCCGCCTTCGAGCATGCGGTGGCGCTCGGCTACACCCACCTCGAGACCGACGTCCACGTGACGCGCGACGGCGCGCTGCTGGCCTTCCACGACGACGTGCTGGATCGCGTCACCGACAGCACCGGCTCGATCCTCGACCTCACCCTCCAGGAGGTCCGCGGCGCCCGCATCGCGGGTGACCACCAGGTGCCGACACTGGCCGAGCTGTTCGACGCGTTCCCCGACGCCTCGTTCAACATCGACCTCAAGTCGGACGGCGCCGGCCCCGCACTGGCGCGGTTCCTCGACGAGCGGGGGGCACACGAGCGGGTCGTGGTCGGCTCGTTCGGCGGACGCCGCCTGCGCGCCTTCCGTCGGCTGACCGGCGGCAAGGTCGCTACCAGTGCTCACCCGGCGGAGGTGGCGGCGTACCTGCTCTCCCCCAGCCTCCGGCTGGCCCGGCTGGCCATCGGCGACGACTTCGTCGCCTTCCAGGTGCCGCACCGACGCATCGTGCGCGGCCGGGTGCTACCGATCGTCACGCGACGCTTCGTCGAGCGCGCCCACCGCGCCGGGAAACAGGTACACGTGTGGACCATCGACGATCCCGAGGAGATGAGGGAGCTGCTGGACCTCGGGGTGGACGGACTGATGACCGACCGTACCGATCTGCTGCGCGACGTCCTGGCGGCTCGCGGCCAGTGGCCGGCGGGAGGCGGGGCATGACGGTGGACTCCTCGTCGGAGCGTCCCGGCCTGGGCGACTTCGCCCCGGTGCTACGACGCCGCCAGCAGAAGGCATGGAACTGGTACGACTGGGCCAACTCGGCCTTCTACACCACCGTGCTGACCGTCCTGTTCGGTCCGTTCATGATCACCGTCGCCGGGCGGGCGGCGGGCTGCGGCGACAGCCCGGACGACACCTGCAAGCGGACGGTCGACGTGCTGGGGCTCCACCTGGCGGCGGGCTCGCTGCCGTCGTACCTGACCAGCTTCGCGACGATCGCCAGTGCCGTCGTCCTTCCGGTCGTGGGCGCGCTGGTGGACCGCTCGCACCACAAGAAGTGGCACCTGGGCGGTTCCGCATGGGCTGGGGCCTTCGCCGCCGCGCTGCTGTTCTTCATGCACGGGGACCATTGGCGGCTCGGCGCCGTCGCGGTGGTGGTGAGCTCGATCCTGGGCGGCTGCTCCCTGGTGAGCTACTACGCGATCCTCGTCGACATCTCGACCGAGGACGAGCGGGACATGGCCTCCTCGCGAGGATGGGCGTTCGGCTACCTCGGTGGCGGCCTCCTGCTGCTGGTGAACCTGGTGATGGTGCAGGGCCACGACGCGTTCGGGCTGAGCAAGGAGCTCGCGGTCCGGCTCTCACTCCTCTCGGCGGCGCTGTGGTGGGCCGGGTTCACCGTCATCCCCGTGCTCCGGTTGCGCGATGTCCCACCGCGGGGCCTCGAGCCGGCCGCAGGGGGCCTGTGGCAGCGTTCCTTCGGTCAGCTGGTGGTCACCCTGCGCGAGATGCGGGCCTTCCCCATGACGGTGACCTTCCTGCTCGCCTACCTCTTCTACAACGACGGCATCCAGACGGTCATCTACAGCGCCTCCATCTACGGGTCCAAGCAGCTGCACTTCTCCGACTCGGTGCTGATCGCTGCGATCCTGATGATCCAGTTCGTCGCCTTCGGCGGAGCGCTGTTCTTCGGTCGGTGGGCGAGCCGGTACGGCGCCTACCGCTGCCTGCTCTACGGCACCTACGCGTGGATGGCCATCGTCGTGCTGGCGATGTTCCTGCCGGAGCGCAACGTGGGGCTGTTCCTGGCGATCGGGGTGGCCATCGCCCTGGTCATGGGTGGGACCCAGGCGCTCTCGCGCTCGTTCTTCAGCCTGCTGATCCCGCGCGGGCGCGAGGGCGAGTACTTCGCGCTCTACAACGCCTGCGAGCGGGGCACCTCCTGGTTCGGCACCCTGCTGTTCGGCATCGTCTTCCAGGTCAGCGGTTCCTACCGGCCGGCGATCGTCTCGCTGGTGCTCTTCTTCGTCCTCGGGGCCTTCTTCCTGCTGCGGTTGGATCCGCGGCGCGGCATCGAGGAGGCCGGGAACCGGGTCCCTGTTGCTGTGTAGGGCCTGTGCCTGCGGTTGGACGGAATCTTCGGCGCCCGGCTACCGTTGAACACTTCGAGAGGTTCGGTCCTCGCGCGTCGGAAGTTACGTCATGCCGCGTCGCGGGAACCGTCCCATGGAAGACACTCGGGGGACGATCAAAGGAGGTGGCCCATGGCAGAGCGCACATTGCGCGGTGCCCGGCTCGGCGGCCAGAGCTTCGAGGACGAGCGCGGCATCGAGTTCGCAGCGCGTCAGCAGGTGGGATATCGCTGCCCGCAGGGACATCAGTTCGAGATCACCATGTCGGACGAGGCCGAGGTGCCCACGACGTGGGAGTGCCCGCGCTGCGGGGCCGAGGCGCTGAACATCGCCGGCAACCAGCCGGAGGAGAAGAACGAGAAGCCCGTCCGCACCCACTGGGACATGCTGCTGGAGCGACGCTCGGAGAGCGAGCTCGAGGACATCCTCAAGGAGCGGCTCGACCTGTTGCGCGGTGGCGAGATCGGCCCGGCCCACCTGCACCGGCCCAGCAAGAAGCGGGCCGGCGTCTGAGCCTGCTCAGCGGTCGCTGATCACGGATCGACCACCTCGCCCCGGATGACCGGTCCCTGCGGACCGGCGCCGGGGCGAGTGCCGTTCGAGCCTCCGCGCGGCCCGAGCAACCTCCGCGCCACCACGGTGGCAAGGACCCGGCGCGCCAGCGGTCGGGTGAACGGCAGGATCAGGAAGAAGCCGGCCAGGTCGGTGACGAAACCGGGCGCGATCATCAGCGTGCCACCGACGAGGATCAGGGCCCCGTCGGCGAGCTCCTTGGCGGGCATCCGACCGCTGCTCAGCGCCACCCGCAGCGCCTCGAACGCGCGCGAGCCCTCCCGCCTGACCAGCCAGCTGCCGACCACGGAGTCGGCGATGAGCAGCGCGACCGTCCACCAGGCACCGATGACGTGCCCCACCTGGATGATGACGTAGATCTCCAGCACCGGCAGCACCACGAAGGCGAGCAGCAGCACCCAGGGCCATCGTCGTCGGCGGGGCTGATGCACAGTGCTCACCTGACCATTATCGCAACCCGCCCCAGCGGATCCGCGCATGAGGGGACCGCCGGCGGCGGCCGGCGATCGGGACGAGGGCCAGCCGGGCCAGCACCACCCACGCGGCGGCCTGACCGGGCACCGTTCCGAGGCGGACCGCCGGCGTCGTACCGCCGAGCAGCGCCACGTCGCGGTCCAGCACCGCGGCAGTCCTCGTCGGCAGCGTCGCGACCACGCGGCCGTCCGGGGCGATCACGCCGCTGACGCCGTTGAGCGAGGCCACGACGGCGTACCGGCCGGTGGTCACCGCCTGGACCCGCGTGATCGCGAACTGCTGAGCGATCTGTGCGGTCCCCATGAAGCTGGCGTTGCTCGTCTGGACGGTCAGCAGGCGGCCGCCGTTGCGCACCTGCGCGTCGACCACGTCGTCGTAGGCGATGTCGAAGCAGATCGCGTCGGCGACCGGGATCCCCGCGACCCGAAGCGGCGTACGGCGGGTCCCGGCGACCATGTCGTAGGAGAAGTCGCGGAGTCCGCCGAAGTTGTGCCGGCCGATCAGGCCGCGCATCGGGAGGTACTCGCCGAACGGCACCGGATGGTGCTTGGTGTAGCGGTCCCCCGGGCCGGTCACCGGGTCCCACACGATGCCCTGGTTGAGCACGTGGGTGCGGTCGGGAGCGTCGGGAAGGCCACCGACCACGATCGGTACCTGGAGCGAGCGCACCGCCTGCCAGATGCCGCTGTTGGTCTGCGCGTCGGTGAGCGGATCGGTCGCGGTGGAGTTCTCCGGCCAGAGGACGAACGCCGGCTTGGGCTCCTTCCCGCTCGCCACGCTGCGCGCCAGCTGCTCGCTCAGCGCGACGTGGCTGGCGGTGATGGCGCGGAAGTTGTCCAGGACGTCTCCGTCGCCGGGCACATTGCCCTGAACCGCCGCCACGTCGACGTGACCCATCACCCGACCGTGCCAGGGGCGCCACACCGGAAGGACGAGCAGCACGCACAGCAGCACCAACGTCGCCGCGGCACGCCGGCGTGCGGCCGCATCCACCGCCACGAGGGCCACGAGAGCGCCCAGGAGCGCCAGCACGAAGCCCACGCCGGCGGTGCCGAGGTAGGGCAGCGCAGGTGCCAGCGGCGTGTCGATCACGGCGAACGCCAGCCGACCCCACGGCATCCCCCCGAACGGCCAGGTGCTGCGCGCCCACTCGATGGCGACCCACGACAGCGCTGTCCACAGGGGCCACGCCCGCAGCCGCAGCAGGACGGCGTCGATCGCGCTCAGGGCGGTGAGGAACACGGCGATGGCCGCCGACAGCGCCAGCCACGCGCCGATCCCCACCGCATGCATCCACCAGATATGGGTGAAGTAGAAGGCGACACCGAAGGCCGCGCCGGGCGCCAGTGCGGCTCGGGGCGAGAGTCCGCGCAGGCTGACGAGCCGCGCCGCGATCGCGAACGGGATCACCCAGGGCAGGGTGGCCGGCTCGAAGGCCAGCGAGAGCGCCACGCCGGCGACGAGGGCGAGCAGCAGGCGACGTGGCACCGGGACAGGCTAGCCAGCACCCGGAGCGAACACCTGATCCAAGACGCAGAGCGCCCCTGCTCCGCCTCGGGCCGATCCTGCGGCCGGCCGGCTGCCGGGCGAGGAGTCGTTGTCTAAAGCGGAGCGGGGGCTCTGCGCTCATCCTCGAGCATGGTGGACCGACCTCCGCGAACCACGTGGGACAGGTGCCTGGCTGGACACCCTCCCGCCCCGGCCACTCGGACGTCGGTCCGCCGTGCCTCGATCTGCGCGGACGAACCGCCACAGGCTGTCGCGCCCCGATGCCAGCGTCAACCGGTCGCTGACCTGCGAAGATGCGTGTTTCCGCAGGTCAGCGACGTGCGCCGAATCACAAAATCACCCGGGCCAATTCGGCGTTCATCGGCGTGTCGGTCGCGACACGCCGGTGAAAGAGGTCCAGACCATTGCCGACCGCTTCCGGTCAGGCGGGGGTGTCCTCGGCGTCCGCCTGCGCTGCCAACGTCGCCGCCTGGGCGGCGGCCAGCTCGGCCGCCAGCGTGGCGGCCCGGGCGCTGGTCTGGTGTGCGATCTCGGCGTGCCCGACCGGGCGGTTCTCGTAATAGGTCGAGAGCACGATGGTGGTCCGGGTGGTGACGTGCGCGGTCTGCCGCACGCGGGTCAGCAGGGCCTCCAGCTCGGCCGGTGTCGAGGAGCGGACCTTGAGGATGTAGGAGTCCTCGCCCGCCACCGACCAGCAGGACTCGATCTCGGGGAAGTGCCGTAGCCGCTCGGCGTAGTCGTCCGGCAGGTGGGGATCGATCAGGGTGAGCGCGACGAAGGCCGTCAACGGCAGCCCGAGCTCGGCGTGGTTGACGGTGGCGCCGTACCCCAGGATCAGGCCACGCTGCTCCAGCCGCTTGACCCGCTGGTGCACCGCGCTGGTCGACAGCCCCGTCGCCTTGCCCAGGTCCGTGTAGGACATCCGGCCGTCGGCGGCGAGCAGCTCCAGGATCAGCCGGTCCTTGGACTCCACGTCGTCGCTCATGAGCCGAACTGTAGCCACGCCCGCGTGGTGCCGTGATTGGATTCCACCGTGCCAGACAGCCCTCCGCGCCTCATGCTGCTCGACTCCGCCTCGATGTACTTCCGCGCCTTCTTCGGCGTGCCGGAGATCAGGGCCTCGGACGGGACGCCTGTCAACGCCGTGCGCGGGTTCCTGGACTTCATCGCGCGGCTCCTCGAGCAGTACCGGCCGACCGATCTGGTCTGCTGCTGGGACGAGGACTGGCGGCCGCAATGGCGGGTCGACCTGATCCCGTCGTACAAGGCGCATCGGGTCGTCGCCGAGAACCCTGGAGGACCGGACGTCGAGGAGGTGCCGGATCCGCTGGAGGTGCAGGTGCCGATCATCACCGAGGTGCTCGCCGCACTCGGGCTGGCGGTGCGCGGAGCCGCAGGCTACGAGGCGGACGACATCATCGGCACCCTTGCCACCGACGCCCAGATGCCGGTAGACGTGGTCACCGGCGATCGCGACCTGTTCCAGCTCGTCGACGACGCGGCAGGGGTGCGGGTGCTCTACATCGCCCGCGGCGTGGGCAACCACGAGCGTGTCGACGAGGCCTGGGTACGCGACAAGTACGGCGTCGGCGCCGCGCAGTACGCCGACTTCGCCACCCTGCGCGGTGACACCTCCGACGGCCTGCCCGGCGTCAAGGGCGTCGGCGAGAAGAGCGCCGCGAGCCTGCTGGCGTCGTACGGCGACCTCGCGGGCATCCGCGCTGCAGCACGCGACCGCGCCGCGCCGCTGACACCGGGCCTGCGGACGAAGATCCTGGCGGCCGAGGACTATCTCGAGGTCGCGCCGAAGGTCGTGGCCGTGGCGCGCGACGTCGACCTCGACCGGACCGGCTTCGGCCTCCCCCGCACGCCCGTCGACGCCGAGCGCATCACCGAGCTCGCCGAGCGCTACAACCTGTCCTCGCCCCTGGCCCGGGTCGTCGACGCACTGACCTCGCTCGCGCGCTGAGCGGGGGCCGGACCGGCCGGCGGCGCTCCGCCGCGACCTACTCGACCACGGACGAGTACGCCACCACGCCGCGCTTGAGCAGGTCGACCACCTCACGGGCGGTCTTGCGCAGCGGCGTGCCGCCCGCCGCGTCGGCGACCTGGCCGGCCAGGTCGACCAGCTGCTTCATCCAGCGGACGAAGTCGCCCGCGGCGAGGTCGACGACGGTGAGGACGTCGTCGAGGTCGTCGCCCTCGGCCCACCGGTAGGCCGCCCAGGCGAAGCCGAGGTCGGGCTGGCGCAGGTAGTCGAGGTGGTGCTCGCGCTCGAGCGCGTCCAGGTCGGCCCACACCCGCACCATCTGCGCGACCACGTCGGCGACCCGGCCACCCGGGAGCCGCGGCGCGGGGGCGTCGTCGGACCGACGCGCCTCATAGACGAGGACCGACAGCGCCGCGGCGAGCTCGGCGGGGCTGAGGTCGTCCCACAGGCCCGCGCGCAGCGACTCGGCCGCCACGAGATCCATCTCCGAGTAGAGCCGCATCAGCCGCCGGCCGCGATCGGTGACCGTCTCGCCCTCGAGGTAGCCGAGCGCTGAGAGGACGTCGCAGACCCGGTCGAACTGGCGGGCCACCGTGTTGGTGCGGTTCTCCACCCGACGTCGCAGCGTCGCTGCGTCCCGGTCGAGCTTGAACCACCGTTCCGCCCAGCGGGCGTGGTCCTCGCGATCGGGGCAGTCGTGGCAGGGATGGCGCCGTACCTGCTCGCGGAGTGCGGCGACCTCGGCGTCCACCGCCGAGCGCGACCCGCCGGTACGCCGGGCGGGCGCCTGGACCGGCTTGAGGTCGCGGGTCTTCTCCCGCAGGGCGCTGGACAGGTCGCGGCGCATCTGCGGGTTGCGACCGTTGAACGACTTCGGGATCCGCATCCGCGTCTGGGCGACGATCGGCACGTTGAAGTCGATCATCGCCAGGCGGCGGGCCTGGCGATCGAGCGTGACCACGTAGGGACGCGGGCTCTCGGCGTCGAAGCCCGGGTCGATCACGACCGCGAAGCCGGCGAACTTCCCCGTCGGTACGTCGATGACGTCACCCGGCTTGAGCTTGCCGAGGGACTCCACGATCTCCTCGCGGCGATCGGCGCGCCGCTCCCGGCTCGCGTCCTTCTCCACCTGGCTGATCCGGTGCCGCAGCGTGGCGTACTCCATGAAGTCGCCGCGGTCGCACGCCGCCGCCTCGCGATAGCCCTCGAGCGCGTCCTCGGCCTTGCGCAGCTGGCGGGCCAGCCCCACGACGGCCTTGTCCGCCTGGAACTGCGCGAACGACTGCTCCAGCAGCTCGCGCGAACGGGCCCGGCCGAACTGGTGGACCAGGTTGACGGCCATGTTGTAGGACGGCCGGAAGCTGGAGCGCAGCGGGTAGGTGCGCGTGGAGGCCAGACCGGCGAGCTCGCGGGGGTTCATGCCGGGCTGCCACAGCACCAGTCCGTGCCCCTCGACGTCGAGGCCGCGCCGGCCGGCCCGCCCGACGAGCTGGGTGTACTCCCCCGGGGACAGGTCCGCGTGGGTCTCACCGTTCCACTTCGAGAGCTTCTCGATGACGACCGTGCGCGCCGGCATGTTGATGCCCAGGGCGAGTGTCTCGGTGGCGAAGACGACCTTGACCAGACCACGCAGGAAGAGCTCCTCCACGACCTGCTTGAATGCCGGCAACATGCCCGCGTGGTGCGCCGCGACGCCGCGGGTCAGCCCGTCGAGCCAGTCGTGGTAGCCCAGCACGTGCCGGTCCTCGTCGGGCAGGTCCGCGCAGGCCTCCTCGACGTACTCGAAGATCGCGTCGCGCTCCTCCGGGGTGGTCAAGCGCAGGTTCGCCGCCAGGCACTGGGTGACGGCTGCATCGCAGCCGACGCGACTGAAGACGAAGACGATGGCCGGCAGCATCCGGGCCCGCTCCAGAGCGGTGACCACCTCGGCGCGCGAGGCGATCCACACCCGGCGACCGTTGCCGACGTCGCGGCGACCGCCCTGTCCCTGACCCTGACCGCGGCCCCTGGCGGACCGCCGGTCCTTGAGCCGCGAGGAGGCCCAGTCGTCCCGCGCGATCTTCATCAGCTCCCCGTTGACCGGGGCACCCTCCTTGACGAAGCCGGCGGCGGCATCGACGTCGGAGGAGGCGAACAGGTCCATGATCCGGCGGCCGACCATCACGTGCTGGTAGAGCGGGACCGGCCGCTTCTCCTCGATGATCGTGGTCGTCTCGCCGCGCACGGTGGTGAGCCACTCGCCGAACTCCTCGGCGTTGGAGACGGTGGCGCTCAACGAGACGACGGTGACCGACTCGGGCAGGTGGATGATGACCTCCTCCCAGACAGCGCCGCGGGACCGGTCGGCGAGATAGTGCACCTCGTCCATGACGACGAAGCCGAGCCCCGCCAGCGTCGAGGAGCCGGCGTAGAGCATGTTGCGCAGGACCTCGGTGGTCATCACCACGATCGGCGCCTCGCCGTTGACCACGTTGTCGCCCGTCAGCAGGCCGACCTGGTCGGCGCCGTAGCGCCGGACCAGGTCGTGGTACTTCTGGTTCGACAGGGCCTTGATCGGGGTGGTGTAGAACGCCTTGCGACCGGTCGCCAACGCGAGGTGGATCGCGAACTCGCCGATGATCGTCTTGCCCGAGCCGGTGGGGGCGGCGACCAGGACGCCGCGGCCCTCCTCGATCTCGTGACAGGCCCGCCGCTGGAAGTCGTCGAGCGGGAAGTCGTAGAGGTCCGCGAAGTCCTTGAAGACCGGGTGTTGCTGGGAGCGCTTGAACGCGGCGTACTTCTCGGCGGGGCCCATGGGAAAACCCTACTCAGCGGGGCCCGAGCCATGGTCCGACGAGCCCTACGTCAGCACCTGGAGCGCGCCGGGGATGCATTCGACGGTGAGCGGCACCTCGCCGAAGCGCTCCCCGTCGGCGTACGACGTGACGGGCGGGGTGATGGCGATGGTCACCGACCTGGCCCGGATCCGCTCGTAGGCCGGGTTGTGCACGTGCTGCCCGGTGTTGACCGTCGGGAAGAACCGGACGAGCGAGAGCCGCGACATCGGCTTGACGATCACCACGTCCAGCAGTCCGTCGTCGCAAGCGGCGCCGGCGCCGATACGCATGCCGCCACCGAAGTAGTCCGTGTTGGCGACCGAGACGAACATGGCGTCCAGGGTGCGCTCTCGGCCGTCGAGCGAGAGCGTGTAGCGCAGCGGCCGGAAGCGCGGCAGCTCCCGGGCCACCGCCACGGTGTAGCGCAGGTTGTTGCGCGGCCAGCGCAGCTCTCCCCCACGCTTGGCGACCAGTGCGTCGAAGCCGGTGGCCAGCACCGTCAGGTACCAGCTGTCGCCGGAGCGGGCGAGGTCGACGCCGCGTCGCCGGTTGCGGACGACCACGGCTGCGGCCGCCATCGGATCGTCCAGCGGGAGGCCGAACGCCCGGGCTGCGTCGTTGCCGGTGCCGGCCGGCACGATGCCGAGGGCGGTCCCCGATCCCGCAAGGGCCTGGACGGCGAGGTGGATCAGCCCGTCGCCCCCGCTGACCACGACCGTGTCCACGCCGTCGCCGACGGCACGCCTGACCAGCGCTAGCGACTCGGCCGCGTCATGACCGACGACGTCGGTCACCTCGGCGCCACCGGCACGCAGGTGCCGGATGACGAGGTCGCGGCCCTGGTGGCCGTCGCCGACGCCCGAGCGCGGGTTGGACAGGAACGCGATCCGGCGGGTCACGGGCCGGAGGCTACCGCGTGGACTATGGAAGGGGCGACGGGCTGTCCGGATCGAGGTCGGCGTACGGCCTGCTCGCGGCCTTGCGCCTATCGCTGACCCGGGCGATGACCTCGGAGATGCCGTAGAGGACGCACATCGGGATCGCCATCATGCACATGGTGAACGGGTCGGTCGACGGCGTCGCTGCCGCGGCGAAGACGAAGATGCCGAGGATGATCCACGGACGCGTGGCTCGGAGCACGCGCGCCGGGAGCACCCCCGCCTTGTTCAGCATCACGACGAAGACGGGGATCTCGAACGCCACTCCGAACATCAGCAACGTGTGGATGAAGAACGAGAGGTAGTCGTTGAACTCCACCAGGTTCAGCACACCCTGATGGTTGAAGCTGATCAGGATCTGCACGCCCTTGGGCAGCGTGAGATAGCCGATCAGCACGCCGACGATGAACAGCGGGCCGGCGATGGCGACGAAGATCGCCGTCCACCGCTTCTCACGAGGGAGCAGCGCCGGCAGGATGAACGCCCAGATCTGGTAGAGCCAGAACGGCGAGGTGCCGATGAGGGAAGCGAGCCCGGACAGCTTGAAGTAGAGCAGGAACCCCGCACCGACGCCTTCCGTGACGCCCTGGGTGCGGTGGCCCCCGAGTGCCCTCTGGGCATCGAGGTAGGGGTTGTAGACCAGGTCGAAGAGCCGGTTGTAGAAGATCAGCGCGACGCCGAAGCCGATCGCCAGGATGAGGGCGACCTTCAGGATGCGGGCGCGCAGTTCCCTCAGGTGATCGGAGAGTGCCATCTTCCCGTCGACGCCGACGGGATGAACGGGTCGGCCGCTGAGCAGGCCGACGACGCCCGACAGGGACAACGCGTTGTCCCGGGTCAGGCGTCAGGCTGCTGCAGGCGAGCGCGCTCGGCGTCCAGCTCGGCCTGGCGACGGTCCAGCTCGGCCTGGCGGGCGGCGACGGTCGGGTCGATCTGCTCGGCCGTCAGCGCGGGCTTGGCGTCCTTCTTCTCGTCCTCACGCAGGCCCTTGGTCTCTGCCTTGAAGATCCGCAACGCCTGGCCCGTGCCGCGCGCGAGGTCGGGCAGCTTGGCCGCACCGAACAGGAAGACGACAACGACCAGGATGATGAGCCATTCCCATCCACCGGGCATGTCGATCAGGGGGAGCATCGAAGGTCACCTCGTCGTGTGTCGTGTCGGACGCATTCCATCGTACGCGCCCCTCTTCAGGCGTCTTGATCGTAGAGCCGCAACGTGGCGCTCGCCGCATCGCGGAAGTCCTCGGCGACCTCTTCCGGAGCGATCACCGAGGCGTACGGCGCGAGGCGCAGCAGCAGCCGGCGCAGCCACCGGAGGTCGGCCACCTGCAGGTCGACCTGCAGACTCCCATCGGCCATCTGATGTGCATCTTGGGTCGGGTAGTACTCGGTGACCCAGCGCGCCGCCGGCTCCAGCCGCAGGGTGACGGTGAGCAGGTGCTCGCCCGGCGCGAACAGTCCTTCTGCCAGGCTGCGTGGTGCCTCGGGCGCCGAGGCGACGGGGGTGTCCAGGAGCGACGCGGCCCGGATCCGGTCGAGCCGGAACAGCCGCGGCGCCTCGGCGCTGTGGCAGTAGGCGTCGAGGTACTCCACGCCGCGGTAGGACACCACCCCGCGGGGATCCACCACCCGCTCGGACTCCTCGTCCCGGGTCGGCACGAAGTAGGACAGCCGGAGCTGGCGCTGCTCGGCGACCCCACGCTGCAGCAGCGCCTTGCGGGCGGCGTACTCCCGCTCGTCCGGCTCCACCGGGACCTCCACCGGCGCTGCCGCGTCGGCGGCGGCGTGCTCCAGCTTGGCGAGTGTCCGGTCGACCACCTCGGCGGCCTGCTCGGTCAGAGCGCCGCCGCGCAGTGCGCGCAGTGCGACGATGATCGCCGTGGCCTCGGTCTGGGAGAGCCGCAGCGGCCGCGCCAGGTAGTCGGCGTTGGCGACCCGGATCACGCGGTCACCGCCGGGTTCGACCAGCGCGTCCAGATCCACGTCGATGAGATCGTCGGGATAGCCGCCCGGGAGCCCGCACAGGAAGAGCACCCGCAGGTCCTTGACCAGCTGACGCTCCGAGACACCGAGGTCGCGGGCGGCCTCGTCCAGCCGCACCCCGCCGCGGGCGTGGAGGTAGGGCACCAGCGTCAGCAGCCGGGCGACCTGCTCCTTCGCGCCGGTCGCGGTCGCAGGTCCCGGTCGGCCTCCACTCGCCGGAGTGCTCACGAGACCCCTCCCAACCGCTCGATGACCGTACGCCGCAGAGCGGCCGGCTCCTCGACGTAGACGTCCGTGCCGTGCGCCAGGATCTCGTCAGCCAGGTCGGACGGCGGCTCGACCAGGTGCAGACGCTCCCAGCCGCCCCCGTCCGGCCCCCGCTCCCCCGGCGCCAGCGGCTCGACCCGCTCGGCCCGGCGGCGCAGCGCGTGCCCTGCGCCCACCCGGACGAGCAAGACAGCCGGTTCCTGGGCGCGCTCGGGCCGCAGGGTGGCCTTGGCGATCGCTCGCACGTCGATGCCCGCGGGCACCTGATAGACCCCCGGTTCACCCACCTTGCGCGCCTCACCCTCGACCCTGGACAGCCGGAAGACGCGGCGATCGGCCCTATCGACGTCGAAGCCCACGACGTACCACCGTCCGGAGAAGCGCACGACCCCCCACGGCTGGACGCGGCGCGAGGTGACGTCGGGACCGCCGGAGGTGCGGTAGTCGAAGCGCACCTCCGTCCGCTCCTGGACCGCCTCGAGGAAGACGTCGAACGACGGCTCCTCGGCGGCGAGGCGCGGCTCGACGAGATCCAGCGCAGCCACGTCCACGTCGGCACCCGCCGCCGTCAGCTTCCGGACGGCCTCGGTGGTCGCCTCGGCCAGCCGGGCGTGCTCCCACACCTTGGTGGCGAGGCCGATCACCGCCGCCTCGTCCGCGGTGAGCTCGATCGGCGGCAGTGCGAACTGGTCGGGGCTGACCCGATAGCCCGCCTCGTCCTCGAACAGCGGGTCGTGGCCTCCGGTCTCGATCGGCACGCCGAGGCTGCGCAGCTCCTCCTTGTCGCGCTCGAACATCCGCTCGAAGGCCTCGTCGGAGGAGTCGCGGTAGAGCAGCTCGCGGATCCGCTCCCGGCCGACGTAACCGCGTTGCACCAGGAGCATGATGAGCAGGTTCATCAGGCGCTCGGTCTTCGCCGCGGCCACGGGGCTCCCTTCGCTCGACGCACAGGCGAGATGAGCCTAGGGCATCGCCGAAGGCAGCGCCGCCGCTCGCGGGCTACTTCGCCTTGACGACGTCGATGACGAACCAGAGCGTCGAGTTCGCCGGGATGTTGGTCTGGGCGGTGGCGCCGTACGCGTCGGCGGGCGGGATCTGCAGGAGCACCCGGCTGCCGACCTTCACCCCGTCGAGACCGATCGCCCAGCCCTTGATGAGCTGGTCGAGTTGGGTGGAGAGCTTCTTGCCGGTGGAGTAGCTCTCGTCGAAGGGCTTGGTCGCCTTGTAGGTCTCACCGAGGTAGTTGACCGTCACGGTGTCGGACGCCTTCACCTTCGCGCCCTTGCCCTGCTTCAGGATCACCCGCTGGACCGGTGTCGTCAGGGAGGGCTTCTTGACGCCCTTCCAGTTCAGCCCGGAGACGACGCCCTTCTTCAGCACCACCGTGGGCTGGCTACCCGGCTTGGCGGTGTGGACCTTCGCGTCGGACGGCGTCGGCGAGGTCGGCGCCTTCTTCACCAGGTCGGCGACGACCACGACGCTGTCCTTGGCGCCGATGCCGAGCTGGCTGCCTGCCGTCGCCGAGCCGAGCAGGTCGGTCGCGTTCGTCACCGCCACGACGCGGGAGCCGTAGGTCTGCCCGGAGAACAGCTTGTCGAAGACCGTGCCCAGCTGGCCGTTGTTCGGCAGCGACTCGGCGGCTCCCTGCTGGTAGTCGCTGTAGGCCGTCTTCTTGGTGGTGCCGTCCCCGATCCACAGGTAGGCACTGACCGAGTCGTTGGCGGCGATCGTGTCGCCGGTGCCCTTCACGAGGGTCTTGACAGTGGTCGTGCTGGGCATCGCGATGGTCGACTTCCAGGTCGCCGTGACGCTCTTGCCGACGTCACCGGTGAAGGAGACGCCGGTGATGCCGGTGCTCGGGCCCGTGCTGGCACTCGCGCTCGCCGTCGACTTCGCGTCGTCCTTGTTGCTCCCACCACCGCATGCAGCCAGGGCCGGGACCAACAGGAGGGGGAGCAGCGCGGCGGCCGCGGGACGGTGGAGACGTCGAAGCACAGAAGAACCTTTGCTGGAGGAAGGGACGTGATCCACGGTAACCGGACACCCTGAACCCACCCTGAACCGCACCTGAGCTCGCCGCCGGAAGGCGACGGGCCCAGGTCCCGGCGAACACGTTCGCGTCGGCAGCGTCGGCAGCGTCGGCTCGCGTCAGTTCGCGGCGAGGACGTCCAGCACGAAGTACAGCGTGGAGTTGGCCGGGATGCCGCTCTGCGCGGTCGAGCCGTAGCCCAGCGACGGCGGGATCTGCAGGAACACCCGGCTACCGACGGGCACGCCGACCAGGCCCTCCTGCCAGCCCTTGACCAGCTGCGCCAGCGCGCTGGTGAACGGCGTCTTGGAGTAGCTCTCGTCGAACGGCGTCTTCGCGCCGTACACCATGCCGTAGTAGTTGGCGGTGATCGTGTCGCCGGCCTTGACCTTCTTGCCGGTGCCCTTGATCAGGATCGCCTGCTTGAGCTTGCCGCTCGCCTTGGGCTTGGGCACGCCCTTGAAGTTCATCCCGGTCGGTGCGCTGGTGGGGCCGCCCTTGAGCTCGAGCTTCGGCATCCAGCCCGGCGCCGCCTGGACCTTGCCCTTCGGTGCCTTCAGGGCAGGGGTGGCGGGGGCGCTGGCACTGGCCGAGGCGCTGGGCGAGGCGCTCGCGCTCGGCGTGGGTGTCGTCTTCTCCATCAGGTCCACGATCACCAGCAGGCTGTCCTGGGTGCCGATGCCGAGCTGCGCGTTGCCGGTGTCGCCGAGCAGCTTGTCCGAGGGCACGATGGCTGCGACCCGGTCGCCATAGTGCGAGCCCTGCAGGATCTTGCCCCACTCGGCGCTGAGGCTGCTGTCCCACGTCAGCGTCTCCGGGGAGCCGTTGGCGTAGTCGCTGTAGGACTGCAGCTTGGTGGTGCCGTCGCCGATCCAGATGTTGGCGCTGATGCTGTCGCCCTTGGCCACGGCCGGACCGGTGCCCTTGACCAGCGTCTTGACGGTGGTCGAGTGGGGGTAGGCGATCTCCTTGTTCCACTTCACCGTCGGTGCCTTGCCCTGGGAGCCGGAGATGGTGACGCCGGAGAAACCCTGGGTGGTGGCGTCGCCATAGCCGATCTTGGTGCTGCCGCAGGCGACGAGCGTAGGCAGGAGCAGGGCGGGTACGACGAGGGACGCGGAGCGACGCAGACGCACGGTGGGACCTTCGGGATCGGTGATCAGGGCGAGCACACCCTAGCCGACGGCGCCTCGTTGCCTACATGCCGTCGATGAGTCGCTGGACGCGGTCGTCGTACGCCCGGAACGGGTCCTTGCACAGCACCGTGCGCTGTGCCTGGTCGTTGAGCTTGAGGTGGACCCAGTCGACGGTGAAATCGCGGCGACGCTCCTGCGCCTTCTTGATGAACTCCCCCCGCAGCCGCGCGCGGGTGTTCTGCGGCGGCACCGACTTGGCCTCGAAGATCTTCAGGTCGTTGGTGACGCGGGCGACCGCGCCCTTCTTCTCCAGCAGGTAGTAGAGGCCGCGGTTGCGGTGGATGTCGTGGTAGGCCAGGTCCAGCTGGGCGATCCGCGGATGTCCCAGCGGCAGGCCGTGCTTGGCACGGTAGCGCTCCAGCAGCTTCCACTTGATCACCCAGTCGATCTCACGATCGACCAGGCTCAGGTCCTCCGACTCCACCGCCTTCAAGGCGCGCTCCCACAGGTCGAGGGCCCGCTCGATGGTCGGGGTGGAGATCTGCCGGCGGTCGACGAAGTCACGTGCCTTGGTGAGGTACTCCATCTGGATCTCCCAGGCGCTGGCCTCGCGGCCGTTGGCCAGCCGCACCTTGCGGCGACCGGTCATGTCGTGCGCTACCTCACGGATGGCCCGGATCGGGTTCTCCATGGTCAGGTCGCGCATCACCACGCCCTCCTCGATCATCCGCAGGACCAGGTCGCACGAGGCGATCTTGAGCATCGTGGTCGTCTCGGACATGTTGGAGTCGCCGACGATGACGTGCAGGCGGCGGTACTTCTCCGCATCCGCGTGCGGCTCGTCGCGCGTGTTGATGATGGGCCTGCTGCGGGTGGTCGCGCTCGAGACCCCCTCCCAGATGTGCTCGGCGCGCTGGCTGATGCTGTAGGTCGCACCACGCGGGGTCTGGGTGACCTTGCCCGCACCGACGATCAGCTGACGGGTGACGAGGAACGGGATCAGGACCTCGGCCAGCCGGCTGAACTCCCCGGCCCGGCTGACGAGGTAGTTCTCGTGGCAGCCGTAGGAGTTGCCCGCGGAGTCGGTGTTGTTCTTGAACAGGTAGATCTCGCCCGCGATGCCCTCGTCGTGCAGCCGCTGCTCGGCGTCGAGCAGCAGCCCCTCGAGAGTGCGCTCCCCCGCCTTGTCGTGGGTGACGACCTCGACCACGTCGTCGCACTCGGGGGTCGCGTACTCCGGGTGACTGCCCACGTCGAGATAGAGCCGAGCGCCGTTGCGGAGGAACACGTTGCTGCTGCGACCCCAGCTCACCACCTTGCGGAACAGGTAGCGCGCGACCTCATCCGGGCTCAGCCTTCGCTGGCCACGGAACGTGCACGTCACGCCGTACTCGTTCTCGATGCCGAAGATCCGCCGGTCCATGGTGAAACACTAGACCCGCGCCCTAGGGCGGGTACGCCGCGAACACGCCGGACGCAGGCCCGAGTCGACCCGGACGCAGGCCCGAGTCGACCCGGACGCAGGCCCGAGTCGACCCGGACGCAGGCCCGAGTCAGGAGAGCGGCGGGGCGACCGGGGGTTCGTTCGCGGCGGGAACCTCGCCGGGTGCGACGGCGGGGTCGGTGGCTGCTGGCGCGACAGCAGCGGCGGCCCGCTCCCCCAGCAGCGCCGTCAGACGCGACGGGCCGAGCCGGGAGAACTTGCGGGTCTGCGTCCGGGTGCGATCGAGCACGGCGACCTCGAGGTCCTCGACCGGGATCACCCGGTCGGAGCCGTCGTTGCCGTTGGCGCCCGGCGCGTGTCCCAGCGCGTCGACCGCCAGCCGGAGCGCCGACTCGAGCGCGGCGCCCTCCTGGTAGCGCTCCTTCAGGTAGCCCGCGACCACATCGGCGGCGCCGCCCATCACGGCGTAGCCGTGCTCGTCGGCGACCTGGCCGTCGTAGGTGAGGCGGTAGAGCTGGTCGGCCTGCGGCGCGTCGCCGATCTCGCCGACGAAGAGTTCGACCTCGTAGGGCTTCTCACCGCCGCTGGAGAAGATCGCACCCAGCGTCTGGGCGTAGGCGTTCGCCAGCCCACGCCCCGTCACGTCCCGCCGGTCGTAGGAGTAGCCCCGCATGTCGGCCAGCCGCACGCCGGCGATGCGCAGGTTCTCGAACTCGTTGTAGCGACCGACGGCGGCGAAGGCGATGCGGTCGTAGATCTCGCTGACCTTGTGCAGGGCGGCCGAGGGGTTCTCCGAGACGAACAGGAGGCCGTCGGCGTACTGGAGGCCGACCACCGAGCGCCCGCGCGAGATGCCCTTGCGGGCGAAGTCCGCGCGGTCCTTCATCAGCTGCTCAGGGCTGACGTAGCCCCCGAATCCCATGCTCATCGTGCACCACTCTCCAACGCGGCGACCGGGCCGTCAGGGCGCTGCATCCGCCCGCCGACCACGCGGTCGGCGACCGCTGCCACCTCGTCGTCGGGCAGACGACGACCGCCCTCGGCCGTGATGAGGTGGACGACCGGGAAGATCCGCCGGGTCAGGTCCGGCCCGCCGGTGGCGGAGTCGTCGTCCGCCGCGTCGTACAGGGCCTGCACGATCGCGGTGACGGCGCCGATCTCGTCGAGGTCGTCGCGGTAGAGCTTCTTGAGCGCTCCGCGCGCGAACATCGACCCCGAGCCGACGGAGTGGAAGGCGGTCTCCTCGTAGCGGCCGCCGGTGACGTCGTAGGAGAAGATGCGGCCGATCCCGGCCTCGTGGTCGAAGCCGGCGAACAGCGGTACGACGGCCAGGCCCTGCATGGCCATGCCCAGGTTCTGCCGGATGAGGGCGGCGAGCCGGTTGGCCTTGCCGTCCATGGAGAGGGTGATGCCCTCGATCTTCTCGTAGTGCTCGAGCTCGGTCTGGAACAGGCGCACCATCTCCACCGCGAGCCCGGCGGTCCCGGCGATGCCGACGCAGGAGAACTCGTCGGCCGGGAACACCTTCTGGATGTCGCGCTGCGCGATGACGTTGCCCATGGTGGCACGACGGTCGCCGGCCATCACCACGCCACCCGGGTAGGTCACCGCGACGATGGTGGTGCCGTGCGGTGCCAGCTCGCCGGCGTTGCCGGCGGGCATCGCCCGGCGTGCCGGCAGCAGGTCGGGAGCGGTGCTCGCCAGGAAGTCGGCGAAGGAGGAGGACCCCGGCGTCATGAACGACGCGGGGAGACGGGGGTGGGTCACTGGCCGCCCTTCTGGATGAACGACTTCACGAAGTCCTCGGCATTGGTCTCGAGCACGTCGTCGATCTCGTCGAGGATGTCGTCGATGTCGTTGTCGAGCGCTTCCTTGCGCTCGGCGACGTCGCTGGTCTCGGTGGCCTCGACGGCGTCCTCGTCGGCCTCGGACTTCCGCGGCTGCTTCTGTTCCTGTGCCATGTCCACCAACTTAGCGGGTCAGTGCATCGAACAGCTGCGTAGCCGTCTCGCAGGAGTCGATCAGCGCGCCGACGCTGCTGCGGGTGCCGCGCATCGGGTCGATCGTGGGGACCCGCTGCAGCGACTCGCGACCGGGGAGGTCGAAGATGACCGAGTCCCAGCTGGCGGCGGCGACGTTCTCGGAGTACTTCTCCAGGCAGCGACCACGGAAGTAGGCGCGGGTGTCCGTCGGCGGCTCGTGCATCGCCGCCTCGACGGCGGTGTCCTCGAGCAGCCGCTCGATCCGGCCGGCACGCACCAGCCGGTGGTAGAGCCCCTTCTCGGGACGGATGTCGGCGTACTGCAGGTCGATCAGGTGCAGCTTGGCGTCGTCCCATGCCAGACCGTCACGGTCGCGGTAGGACTGCAGGAGCTTGAGCTTGGCGACCCAGTCGAGCTCGGCCGCGCACAGCATCGGGTCGCGCTCCAACCGGTCGAGCACCGACTCCCAGCGCTCCAGGACGTCCTTGGTCTGGGGATCGGCGTCGGCGCCGTAACGGTCCTCGACGTACTTCTTGGCGAGGTCGAGGTACTCCAGCTGGAGCTGGACACCCGTCAGGCTGCGACCGTCCTTGAGCGTCACGGTGTGCTTGAGCGTCGGATCGTGGCTGACGGCGCGCAGCGCGGCGACCGGGCCGTCGACGGCGAGGTCGCGACTGATGAACCTGTCCTCGATCATCGCCAGCACCAGCGAGGTCGTGCCGATCTTCAGATACGTCGAGACCTCGGCGAGGTTGGCGTCGCCGATGATGACGTGCAGGCGACGGTACTTCTCCGGATCCGCGTGCGGCTCGTCCCTGGTGTTGATGATGGGACGCTTCAGCGTCGTCTCCAGGCCGACCTCGACCTCGAAGAAGTCGGCACGCTGGCTGAGCTGGAAGCCGTCCTTGCGACCGTCGTGGCCGCGGCCGTCCTGCCCGAGCCCGACGCGGCCCGCGCCGGCGAAGACCTGGCGGCTGACGAAGAACGGCGTGAGGTGCCTGACGATGTCGCCGAACGGCGTCGAACGCCGCATCAGGTAGTTCTCGTGGGCGCCGTAGGAGGCGCCCTTGTTGTCGGTGTTGTTCTTGTAGAGCGTGATCTGCGGGTTGCCGGGCAGACGCTGCGCGGCGCGGGTGGCGTCGAGCATGATCTGCTCCCCCGCCTTGTCCCAGCGGACGGCGTCCAGCGGCGTCGTCACCTCGGGGGTGGAGAACTCGGGATGCGCGTGGTCGACGTAGAGGCGCGCACCGTTGGTGAGGATCACGTTGGCCAGACCGAGGTCCTCGTCGGTGAGCTGACTGGGGTCGGCGACCTGCCGGCTCATGTCGAAGCCGCGCGCGTCGCGCAGCGGTGACTCCTCCTCGAAGTCCCACCGCGCGCGACGCGCCTTCAGCGTGGCCGAGGCGTAGGCGTTGACGACCTGCGACGAGGCGACCATCGGGTTGGCCAGCGGCTGCCCCGCGACCGAGATGCCGTACTCGATCTCGGTCCCCATCACCCGTCGAACACTCATGTGTCGAGCCTACGTGTCGGTCACTGGGCGGATCAGAGGTACTGACCCGTGGCGGCGACCTGCTCGATCGATCGACCCGGCTCGGAGCCCTGCTTGCCGGTGATGAGCGTACGGATGAAGACGATCCGCTCGCCCTTCTTGCCGGAGATCCGGGCCCAGTCGTCGGGGTTGGTGGTGTTGGGCAGGTCCTCGTTCTCCTTGAACTCGTCCACGCAGGCCTGGAGCAGGTGCGCCACCCGCAGGCCCTTCTGCGCCGGATCCGTGCCGGACTCGATGAACTGCTTGATCGCCATCTTCTTGGCCCGGTCGACGATGTTCTGGATCATCGCCCCGGAGTTGAAGTCCTTGAAGTAGAGGACCTCCTTGTCACCGTTGGCGTAGGTGACCTCCAGGAACCGGTTCTCCTCCGACTCGGTGTACATCCGGGTCACGGTGGCATCGATCATCGCCGAGGCGGTCGCGCCCCGGTCCCCGCCGAACTCGGCGAGGTCGTCGCTGTGCAGCGGCAGCGTGGCGGTGAGGTACTTGCTGAAGATGTCGCGCGCGGCCTGGGCGTCGGGTCGCTCGATCTTGATCTTCACGTCGAGCCGACCGGGTCGCAGGATGGCCGGGTCGATCATGTCCTCACGGTTGGAGGCCCCGATGACCAGCACGTTCTCCAGCGCCTCGACGCCGTCGATCTCGCTGAGCAGCTGCGGCACGATGGTGTTCTCCACGTCCGAGGAGACGCCGGTGCCACGGGTGCGGAACAGCGAGTCCATCTCGTCGAAGAACACGATCACGGGCGTGCCGGCCGAGGCCTTCTCGCGGGCACGCTGGAAGACCAGCCGGATGTGCCGCTCGGTCTCGCCGACGTACTTGTTGAGCAGCTCGGGGCCCTTGATGTTGAGGAAGTAGGACTTCCCCTCCGAGCCCGTCTTCGCGGCGACCTTCTTGGCCAGCGAGTTCGCCACGGCCTTGGCGATGAGCGTCTTGCCGCATCCCGGCGGCCCGTAGAGCAAGATGCCCTTGGGCGGCCGCAGCTCGTGCTCCTGGAACAGGTCCGGGTAGAGGTAGGGAAGCTCGACCGCGTCGGTGATCATCTCGATCTGGTCGCCCAGGCCGCCGATCGAGTCGTAGGAGATGTCGGGGACCTCCTCGAGCACCAGCTCCTCGACCTCGGACTTCGGCACCTTCTCGTAGACATAGCCGGAGCGCGACTCCAGCAGCAGCGCGTCACCGGCTCGGATGTGCTCTCCGAGCAGCGGCTCGGCGATCCGCACGACCCGCTCCTCGTCCGCGTTGGCGATCACGAGGGCGCGCTCGCCGTCGGCGAGCAGCTCCTTGAACATGACCACCTCGCCGATCTTCTCGAACGCGAGGGCGTCGACCACGTTGAGCGCCTCGTTGAGCATGACCTCCTGACCGCGCTGCAGGGAGGGCACGTCCACGTTCGGCGAGACCGTGACCCGCAGCTTGCGGCCACCGGTGAACACGTCGATCGTGTCGTCCTCGTTCGCGTTGAGGAACGTGCCGAAGCCGGCCGGTGGCTGGGCCAGCCGGTCGACCTCCTCCTTGAGCTTGAGGATCTGGTCGCGAGCATCGCGCAGCGTCGAGGCGAGGCGCTCGTTCTGCGCGGTGACGGCGGCGAGCGAGCGCTGGGTGTCGGCGAGTCGCGTCTCCGCGGCGCGCGAGCCGAAGGACTGGTCGCCGTACGCCTCGTAGCCGCGACCGTGCTGGGTGGGCTCCTCAGGACTGTGCCCGGAGCCGGTGAAACCGTCGGATGTCGACATCTGTCACACCTCCTAGGTCTAGGACCCTACCCGGGCGGTGCGACAAAGGAAGAGCAGATCCGGCCGGTTCGGCGAACGTGTTGATCACGAATAGGTTGCGGCCAGTTCACCCGCTGGTTGACCGGCCGGTTCACCGACCGGCTCGCCGGCCTGCTCCGACCCGCGATCAGTCCTGAGCCAGGTCCTCGGCCGCGTCCTCGGCCGGTACACCCGCGTCGAGAGTCGGCTCCGGGATGTCGGCCGGCCGCGGCCCGCGGTAGTCGGGTCCGTAGGCTCCCGGCGCAGGACGGCGCGTCTTGCGGGGCGGCTTGGCACCCGGCGCGAGCCGGCGGGCCGTGACCAGGAACGCGGTGTGCCCGATCATCTTGTGCCCGGGCCGTACGGCGAGGCCCTCGACGTGCCAGTCCCGGACCAGTGACTCCCACGCCTGCGGCTCGGTGAAGCCGCCGTGGGCGCGCAGCGTCTCCACGAACAGCGACATCTGGGTCGTCGTCGCGACGTACCCGCACAGGATCCCGCCGGGACGCAGCGCCTCCCCCGCTGCCTCGACGCACTCCCACGGGGCGAGCATGTCGAGGATGATCCGGTCGGCCTTCGTCCCCGACCGCGGCAGCTCCTCCTGCAGGTCGCCGAGGTTGAGCGACCAGGTGGGCGGCTCGGCGCCGAAGAACTGCGCGACGTTCTTGCGGGCGACGTCGGCGAACTCCTCGCGGCGCTCGAAGGAGGTGACCCGCCCGTGCGGCCCGACGGCGCGCAGCAGCGAGCAGGTGAGGGCGCCCGAGCCCACCCCAGCCTCGACGACGTGGGCGCCCGGGAAGATGTCGGCCATCGCCACGATCTGGGCGGCGTCCTTCGGGTAGACGACCGCCGCGCCGCGCGGCATCGAGACCACGAACTCCGAGAGCAGCGGCCGGAAGACGAGGTACTCGCCCCCGACCGAGGAGGTGATGGTGAAGCCCTCCTCGCGCCCGATCAGGTCGTCGTGGTCGAGGTGGCCCTTGTTGGAGAAGAACCGCTTCCCGGCGACGAGCTCGAAGTTGTGGCGGCGGCCCTTCGCGTCGGTCAGCCGGACCCACTCGCCCTCGCGCAGCACCCCGCGGTGGACCCCGGACCAGGCCTCGGCAGGGACGTCGGTGCTGGGATCGAGCGCTTCGGACATGGCCGGAAGGCTATCGGCCGCCCTGCCGGAAGGCCGCATCCACGTCGGCGGTCGCGAGCACGCCGAAGATGGAGCCGTCGTCCTCCAGGAGCAGGTACTCCGGCGACGGCGTCGCACCCAGCGCCCTGATGAGGTCCTCGCCGTGGATGGTGGCAGGAAGCGAGAGCCCGTCGGTCAACCCCCGCGCCACCGCCGAGGTCGGCAGCCACGGCCGTCGCTCGGGCGGCGTCGCCAGCAGGGCAGCCTCGTTGACCAGCCCGATCGGCGCACCTGTCGCCGTCACGGTCACGATCGCGCCGGCGTGGTCCTCCTGCGCCCGGCGTACGGCCTCGGCGAGCGGCAGGTCCGCAGGCACGGCGAGGGTACGGCGCGCCAGGTCGCGCGCGACCAGGCTCGGCAGCCGCTGCTGCAGGCGGGAGTGGCTCATCGACGCGCTCGCACCCGACCACAGGAACATGCCCAGGAGGAACGCCCACATCAGGTCGTAGAGCGAGAAGCGATGACCGGTGACGGCCTGAGCCACGAACGGCCAGGCGACCACGCAGACAGCCACGACCCGTCCGATCCAGCCGGCCACCAGGGTGCCGCGGTGCATGCTCCTGGTCGCACCCCACACCGCGGCGCGCATGACCCGGCCACCGTCGAGCGGCAGGCCCGGCACGAGGTTGAGCACGCCGACGAAGAGGTTCGCGCCGGCGAGGAACTGCACGGCGAAGAGCAGCAGGCCGTCGGGGCCGGCCCACCACAGCAACGCGCCGACGCCGGCGATCAGCAGCGAGGCGAGCGGGCCCACCACGGCGATCAGGAACTCGTCGCGTGGGCGCCGGGACTCCTCCTCGACCTGGGTCGCGCCGCCGAGGAAGTGGATGGTGATCGGCCCCACCGGGTAGCCGAGCCTGGTCGCGACGACTGCATGCGCCGCCTCGTGGACGAGCACGGCGCCGTAGAGCATGACCGCGAAGACGAAGCCCGCGAGGTACTTCAGCGCTCCCAGTCCCGGCTGCACATCCTCGATAACCGGGCTGATGATCACCACGATCAGCCCAGCGATCAGGAACCAGGACGGCGTGACCAGGACGTCGCTGCCGGCGATGCTCCCCAGCCTGACGACGCCGGGAGGGAGCTGACGCTGCGGCGGTCGCGGTCGATGATCGGCCACTACCCGAGCCTAGCGAACCGAGTCGGCCGCCGCGTAGCGGGATCCGGCGCCGGTGTCGCTACCGGGACTGTCGGCGCTCTCGCCTAAGGTCACATGCCATGAGCACCGCATCTCCCGCCGAGCTGGTGTCGACGCCGGTCGACGGCGTGGACGTGCTGGGCGCGCTCTCCCCGAGCAGGGCCTCGGACTTCATGACCTGTCCGCTGCTCTACCGGTTCCGCTCGGTGGACAGGCTGCCCGAGCCGCCGTCGCCCGACGCGGTGCGGGGCACCGTCGTGCACAAGATCCTCGAGGACCTCTTCGACCTGCCCGCCCCCGAGCGCACGCCGGCCACGGCGCTCGGCATGCTCCAGCCGGCATGGGAGGCCCTGCAGCGCGAGGAGCCCGAGCTCGCCGAGATGCTGCCGGAGGCCGAGCGCGAGCGCTGGCTGACCTCGTGCCGCACGGTGCTCGAGCGCTACTTCAGCGTCGAGGACCCGAGCCGGCTCGAGGCCACCGAGCGCGAGCTGTACGTCGAGACGCTGCTGGACTCCAAGCTGTTGCTGCGCGGCTTCATCGACCGCATCGAGGTCGCCCCCAACGGCGCCGTCCGGATCAGCGACTACAAGACCGGGCGTGCTCCGGGTCCGGGCTTCGAGGCCAAGGCGCTGTTCCAGATGAAGTTCTACGCCCTGGTCACGTGGCGGGTGCGCGGCGAGATCCCCGCCATGCTGCAGCTGCTCTACCTCGGCAGCGGCGAGGTGCTGCGCTACCAGCCCGACGAGGCCGATCTGCGAGCCACCGAGCGCAAGGTGGTCGCCATCTGGCAGGCCATCCGGTCGGCCGAGGTGTCGGGTGACTGGCGGCCCAGCCCGAGCAAGCTCTGCGGCTGGTGCGCCCACCAGGCGCTGTGTCCCTCCTTCGGGGGCACGCCGCCGCCCTTGCCGAGCCCGACCACGGAGGCCTGACTCGGCGCCTGCGGGTCAGGCCAGCTCGACCTCGATCTCCTCCAGGTCGTCCGCGGTGGGCGCCTCGCGTTCGCGCAGGGCGTCGGTGAGCAGGCGCACCAGGGCCTCGAGGCGGATGTCGACGGTCGAGACGGCGTCCTCGGTCGCGACGCCGTCGAGCGCCTGCGCGGCCAGGCCGGCCTTCTGGTCGATCAGCTCGGCGATGCGCGCGTCGAGCGTCTGGGCGGCGATCACGCGCCAGGCGGTGACCGGCTCGGTCTGTCCGATCCGGTGCACCCGGTCGATTGCCTGGGTCTGCTCGGCGTCGGTCCACGACAGCTCGGCCAGAACGACGTCGGAGGCGACCTGCAGGTTGACGCCCACGCCTGCTGCCGTCAGCGAGCAGACGATGATCGAGACGTCGGGGTCGTTGACGAAGGAGTCGATGGCCTTGGTGCGGGCGGTCGCCGACTGGTCGCCGCGGATCTCGGTGTAGGTGATGCCCCGCTTGTCGAACACCTCGCCCGCCGCGTCCATGACGTCGAGGTGCTTGGCGAAGAAGACGACCTTGCCCGCACTGCGGGCCAGTTGGGCGGCGTAGTCCGCGGCCAGCCCGGCCTTGGCGCGTCCGATCCGGCGCACCATCGCGAACACGTTGTCGCCGGCCGTCGAGTCATCGCCATCGGCGAGCTCCCAGCCAGCGACCCGGCGTACGAGCTCGTGATCGATGCCTGCGACCTCGTGGTGGCCGCCCGTCTTGACCCGGTGCTCGCGCCGGGCCGCGATCGCGGAGTCGTAGCGCTTGACCAGGCGCAGCGCCAGCTCCCGCTCCGCGGCGTGGATCGAACGGCTCTCGGCGTCGTCGAGCTCGACGGGAAGGTCGGCGATGCGGCGTGCCGGGATGTCGGCTGCCACATCGACCTTGCGGCGTCGCACGATGCCCATGTCCACAACCGCCTGGCGCGCCGCCGGGTAGAACCCGAAGTCGGCGGGCGTCATGCCGGTCTCCTCGAGCCTGGCCATCAGTCCCGGTCGCGGAGACCGCTCGCTGATCCAGCCGAGGAACTGCCAGATGGTCAGGAAGTCCTCGACGTCGTTGATCAGCGGCGTGCCGGTCAGGGCCATCATCAGCGGGTTCGCGACCCGGTGGCGGACCCGGTCGGCGATCTCCAGGACGTGTTGGGAGCGCTGGGACTTCTTGTTCTTGATGAAGTGCGCCTCGTCCACGATCATCCCGCGGAAGCCGTGCTCCCCGATCCATCCGACGTGGCGGTCGAGGATCTCGTAGTTCAGCACGATGATGTCGGCGAAGCCGTCGACGTCGTCGCCGTCACCGTGGACCACGCTCACGCTGCGGCCGGGCGTCCAGCGGGCGGCCTCGCGGGCCCAGTTGGTCTTGACCACGTTCGGCACCACGACGAGCAGCGGATAGGCGTCGGCGGCCTGCGCGGCGAGCAGCGACTGGGCGGTCTTGCCCAGGCCGGGCTCGTCGGCGAGCAGGAACGTCCGGTGGCCGTCCGCCACCGAGGCGATCAAGCGGGCCTGGTGGTCCATCAGCGACAGCCCCGGAGGCAGGACCGCGACGGGCCGCGCATCGGGGAGCGCCATGCAGGAGGAGACGCCGGGTGCGGGGTGCTCGAAGGAGTTCAGCAGTGGACCGATCAGATCCCAGCCGACGAGGCGGCGGGTCTCGACGCGCGCCGGGGCGGCGGAGAAGTCGGGGACCATGAACGGGGTCATCAGCTGGGCGCGGGCGACGGAGGCCGGGACGACCTGCCGCTCGGTCCGTACGACGGTGGTCTCGCGGCGTACCGGCTCCTCCGCCTCGGGACCCGGGTCCTGGCCGGCAGCGGAGAGCAGCTGGCGCCGCAGGTGGCGGGTGGCGTCGGTCTCGACCGCGTCCTCGCCGAGGAGGCCGAAGAGCGACGGCTCGCGCGCCGCGGTCTGGGCGAGGATGGTGGCGATGCCGTCGAGCCGCTTGAGCTCGGCGGCGCGGGTCTGCTCGGTCAGCTCGGGGTCGGCCTTGAGCCGCTGGCGCTCCTCGCGGACGAGCAGCGCCACGACCTGGAAGCGGGTCGGCTCGGGCCGACCCCGCTGCACGCCGATCTCGACCTCGCGCACGGCCTTGGCGAGGACCGGGATCAGACCACCCTCGTCACGCTGCCGCGAGCGCTGCCGCTGCGAGGTCCTCCCCCGCCCGGAAACGCGCCGACCCTCTGCCGCCACACCACGTCCTGTTCTGCCGCGCGGCTGCGCGGCCCATCGATCGCATCGGCCCCAGAGAAGAGCGCGTCGATGACGCCGCTCCGGGCCGGACCTCCCCATGATAACCGCTGGTGGGCAGCGCGGGGCGGCGGGGCGTGCCGGCGCGGCGGCGTCGAGGGATCGCCTCGCCGCTACTCCGTGCGCAGATCTGCGATCGGGTTCCCCCCCGGCGCTCCCCCGAACCGGGTCAGAGCCCTCGCGCAAGCGACGACGAGTGCGGTGAGGACTGCGACGACCAGGCCGAGCCATCCGGGTCCCGGCACGAGACCGCCGGCGACGTCGTGGACCGTCGCCGTCAGCAGGCCGATGCCCACGCCGGCGAGAGCGGCGACGTTGAGGCCTGCCCCGTAGGCCCCGGCGTGCACTCGACTCAGGGCAGCAGCGCAGGCAGGTCGGCCACGCCCACGCCGGCGAGCGTCGACCGGAACACGCGGCGTTCCCCCGGAGGCACCGGTACGTGGTTCTCGACCACCAGGACCGTGCAGCCGGCCGACTCCGCGGACCTGGTGCCGGTGCTGGAGTCCTCGATCGCCAGACACTGCGCCGGCGCGAGACCGAGGGCCGCGGCGGCGGTCTCGTACGGCTCGGGGTGCGGTTTGCCCCGGGTCACCTGATCACCTGTCACCACCACCGCGAACGTCTCGGCCGGGAGCTGGCTCAGGATCGGCGCGACGAAGCGCTGGTAGGACATGGTCACCAAGGCGCACGGAATCTGCTGCGCGCGCAGGTCTGCCAGCAGCTCGACGGCGCCGGGGCACCACGGCACGTGCTGCTGGATCCGCGCGACGACACCGTCGAGCAGCAGCTCTACGACCTCCTCGGGCGTGTGCGGCAGGCCCATCCGCTCCTTGATGTACCGGCCGGACTCGAGGAGGTCGTTGCCCACCAGGGCGAGCGCGTCCTCCTGGGACCAGGCGCCGCCGTACGTGCGGGCCAGCTCGTACTCGGTCTCGATCCAATAGGGCTCGGTGTCGACGAGGGTGCCGTCCATGTCCCACAGCACGGCCGCCGGCAGCCGGCCCTCCTTCGGGCTCCGACCTGCTGGCTCTCCAGGAAACGCGGTACTCAGAATGCCCTCCGAAGAACTCCATGCGCCGTGTCATGCGACATCTCACCCTAATTGGCCGGTTCCGAGCATTCGGCATCATCGCGGCGAACCAGGTGCATCCAGGTGCGGACAGGCTCCTCCAGCGGAGCAGGCCGCGCCCCGTCGACCACGCGATCAAGAACGGCACGATCCCGGCTGTCCGCGTCCGCAGGCGGGCGAGCGCCTCCGGTCACGCGGCGACCTCGCGCACTACGACGTGGCGAACGGCGATCTGACCCTGCTGGTCGCGGACATGATCCGCGGGGTCCCGCAGGCGACGGAGCGCAATAGATTCGCGGCTACGCATCGCGCTGGGTCGACGGTTGCGGCGGTAGCAACGGCACCCGGATTTGCCTCCAACGAGCGATCGACGCCATGGGACGCCTCCATCGTCGCAGGCGTGCTGCCCTCCCGATTATTCAGGTGCCAGATGGCGCGTGCTGACCCAGGGCTCGTCCAGGGCGAGGGTCGACCGCCGGCTCAGGTTCGCGGTCGCTGCACCGCACGTGCACCCGATCGGCGGCGCACAACCGGCCTGCGAGCGTGACCGCATCGACCAGCCGGGCCGGCCCGGAGGCGTAGACCTCGGCCCCGTCGGGCACGCGCGCCAGCACTGACCCGAGGTCTGGCCGACCGAGCTCGTCCTCCGGGACCAGCTCGAGCCGGCCGCATTCCAGGCTCCGGAGCTCGTCGATGAAGGGCATCGCACTCAGCGTCCGGCCGGCGTACACCAGGCGCCACGGCACCCGCTGCTCCGAGGCCCGAGCGGCCATCGCCAGGATCGGGGCGACCCCGAGTCCGTCGGCGACGAAAACGTACGAGAGTGCCGGTCTCATGGGGAACTGGTTGGCCACCTCGTGCGCCCGCAGTGTCCGCCCGATCAGGGCTGTGTCGTGCAACTCGCGCGCCACCGGGCCGTCGTTGCGGTCGACCATGATCCGATAGCTGCCGACCCCGCCCGGAGCACCGCAGAGCGCGAACCTGTGCTGCATCCCCGAAGGCAGCTCCAGGTCCACGTGCGCCCCGGGTGTCCAGGCCGGCAGCATGGTCGCGTCGAGGGAGACCAGCTCGACGGTGATGACGTCCTCGGCCACCCAGCGCATCGTCTCGATCCGCAGCTCCAGCGCGTCGCTGGACCGGGGACTGCTCAGCATGGTCTCGATCACGGTCGTCGCGCACTCCAGGTCGAGGTAGTCGACGCCTCAGCCGTCCATCGAGGCGGTGCCCTCGAAGGTCGCCTTCATCGGGTCGAGCGGGATGTCGTCCCAGGAGTCGGCGTTCATGAACTCCTCCCACCGGTTGTAGAAGAACCGGTGGTTCTGCTCGGTGACGAACCGGTCGGAGATCTGGCCGGGGAACACGTCGTCGGTGTGGGTGTTGCCGATGCCCATGTTGACGTACTGCCCGATCTCGCGGGCTCCTGCGTACTTGCCCGAGCTGGAGACCTGGCTCCAGTTGTCGATGTCGTCGGACTCGAAGTGCCCGCCGGCGCCGTTCTGGGCGGCGTGCTCGAGCGCTACCGCACGCTGCTTGTCCGGCGTGTCGGCGGCGTTGGTCATGCTGAAGTGCCAGAACTCGGTCTCGTTGGGCCCGCGTGGGATGACGATCCGGAAGCCGAGGACGGTGTTCGGGAAGAGGCTGTGGGTACCGAGCATGAGCCCGTCACCGCGCAGCTCACCGAGCCGCTCGATGGCCTCCCGATGGTTCTCCGCCGTCGAGTCGACGCCGTAGGGGTTGCCGTCGAAGCTGTCCTCGGGCAGCCGGAAGAACGCGACCTGGTGGCCGTTGACGAACGCCGCGCGCCCCTTCTTCTTCCACAGCACGTCCGACGTCATCCGGGGTGCGCCCATGATCCGGGTCAAGGCGTTGGCGGCCGACGCGTGCGAATACGGCACGTGGTACCAGTCCGAGCAGTTGTCGACGGCTGTCTTCCAGTTGATTGGGATGACCCACTTGTGCGGTCCGAAGGCCTTGGTGCCCTGGGCACTGCGGTTGAACTCGAGGTCGAGATACCAACGGGCATCCCCGAGGTACTCCTCCAGGCTCGGAGCCTGCTGGTCCCAGGTGGCGAAGATCAGGCCGGCGTACGTCGCGACACGCGCCCTCTTCAGACCCAGCTGCGCACGATCGATCGTGCCGTCGTAGAGCTCCTCCTCGCCGGGGACCCACTCGAGCTTGCCGTCCAGACCGTAGGTCCAGGCGTGGTACGGGCACACGAATGACTTGCAGTTGCCGTCGTCGGTGCGGACGACGCGAGCGCCACGGTGCCGGCAGATGTTGAGCATCGCGTTGACCTGGCCGGTCTTGTCACGCGAGAGGATGACCGGCTGCTCACCCATGTAGGTGTGGAAGAAGTCGCCCGGCTTCGGGATCAGGCTGTCGTGACCGATCAGCAGCCAGGCGCGGCCGAAGACCTTCTCCATCTCCTCCTTGTAGATGTCCGGGTCGCAGTAGATGGTCGGGTCGAGACGGCCCGTCTCTTGATCGATGACGTTGTACTTCTTGGTCTTCACAGGGCTGCCTTTCAGAAGAAGATCGCGAGGTTCTTGTCGAGGATCACGTTGGCGTCGAGCACGACGGTGCGGTCGGAGATCTTCCACGAGCCGTCGACGGGGTGAAGGACGTCCTGGCGGTAGCCGGAGTAGAGCGCGGTCGCGGTCTCGCCGTGCGATCGGTGGCAGATGAACGCCGTCTTGGCGCGCACCGTCCCGTCGTCTTCGACGCTCTCGATCAGGAGGTTGCCGACGAGGTGGCGGGTGCGCGACGGCGGCTCCTCGGCCCACGCCGTACCGGACTCGAGGCGCTGGATCCGGACCTCCATGAGCTTGCGAGAGTCCTCGAAGTAGGGCAGATCGGTGCCGCGGGCCGGGATCTCGCGATCGAGCTCCTTGCGGTTCACGTTCCTGCGCCGCGGCATGTAATAGACCATCTCCTCGGTGAAGAGGTCGAGCCACTCGCGCAGCTTGCGATCGTCGAGGAGCCACGCCTCGGCGATGTAGAAGCTGTTGATCGTGGACCACAACGTCTCATCGAAGAGGCCGCTCAGTGCACTCTTGGTCGTGACAGTCATTACTTACCCGCCTTGCCTTTCGGTGCTGAGGATCGGGGTTCGAGCCCCTGATCGAGACAGTAGGTTCGCGATCCGGCGCGCCTCATGTCCCGTTCCGGCCAACGGACTGAGAGCCCATATCGACACGTCGTGTTAACGCGGTGCCGTCACCGGAAACGGGTGCGAAACCTCGGGCGTGGGTGCGTTCGCAGCGATCAGGCCGCGCTCGCGCAACTCGTGCCACAGCTGCTCCGGCACCACCTCCGCGAGCGCCGCCGCGTCCTCGACGACGCGCTCGGGCCGGGTGGCACCCGGGATCACCGCGGCACTCGTGATGGGCGCCAGACAGAACTGCAGCGCCACTGCCTTGATCGACACGTCGTACGCCGCCGCGACCCGTCCCACCAGCGCGATCCTGTCTCGGACCTCCGCGGTGATGGGGCGGTAGTCGAAATTCGGGCCGCCGACCAGGGCGCCCGAGCTATAGGGCCCCCCGACCACCATCTCGACGGCTTGCTCCTCGGCCTGCTCGAGGAGCCGCTCCAGGGCCCGGCGGTGGTCGAGCAGGGTGTAGCTCCCGGCGAGCAGGAAGGCGTTGGGACGGACCTCCTCCAGGTCCAGGGTGACCTCGACCGCCTCGGTCCGGTTGACCGCCATCCCCCAGGCATCGATCACGCCTTCGTCTCGGAGCCGGTCCAACACCGGGAACGCGCCGCGGCGACACTCCGCCAGGCGGTCGATCCAGGCGTCGCCGTACACGTTGAGGGCGACGTCGTGCACGAACACCACATCGAGCCGATCGGTCCGCAGCCGTCGCAGGCTGTCCTCGATCGAGCGCAGTGTCGCGTCCGCCGAATAGTCGTCGACCACCACCTGCGGCAGTCCGTGGGCGAAGATCGCGTCGGGGGGTAGGTCGGCGTCGCGAATCTCCGCAGTGACGACGCGACCGACCTTGGTCGCCAAGACGTAGTCCTCACGCGGCCGGCCGGCCAGCGCATCCCCCAGTCGGCGCTCCGAGAGACCTGCGCCGTAGATCGGCGCGGTGTCGAAGAAGCGGACCCCTGCCTCCCACGCGACCTGCACGGTGCGATGTGCCTCATCGTCGGGCACCGCCCTGAACATGTTGCCCAGCGGCGCACCTCCGAATCCGAGCCGGTTGCTCGCAAGCTTCTTCCGCAACATTCCTTCGTCCTTCGGTTCGACGTGCCGATCGCGGGGCCACGTGAGTGTGAGCCCCGCGATCGACTGGTGGATGGCCCGGGATCAGCTCCCGACGGTGTACTTGAGCTGGTCGAAGCTGGTGATCTTCCGGTCCTGCGGCGCGATCCAGCTGTCGACGTTCGACTTGTCGTAGCCGGTCGAGGTGACCGTCACGTTCTTGGGGG
Source organism: Nocardioides sp. BP30 (assembly GCF_029873215.1). Classification (NCBI taxonomy): domain Bacteria; kingdom Bacillati; phylum Actinomycetota; class Actinomycetes; order Propionibacteriales; family Nocardioidaceae; genus Nocardioides; species Nocardioides lacus. The sequence goes on from NZ_CP123620.1 coordinate 2,642,423, forward strand.
CCTTGCCCTCGGCCGCCAGCTCGGCATCGGCGAAGAACACCCAGCCGAACTCAACACTGTTCGGGTCCCAGGTCCGGGTCATCCGGCCCTCTTTGACCGCCTTGATCGCCGCCGCGTCACCGTTGGTGCCGAAGATCATGACACCGTCCGACGTACCGTCAGAGACCTTCTTGCCCGCCGCGATCACGGCCGCCGAGGCACCGAGAGCGGAGGTGTCGTTGTAGGACCACACCGCGTCGGTGTCCGGGTAGCGCACCAGAGTGTCGGTGATCAGCTGCTGTGCGCCAGCCGGCTGATCGGAGGTGTTGGAGACATGGGCAACGACCTTGAGGCCGGCCGCCCCGGCCTGCTTCTTGAAGCAGTCCACAGCGCTGTCGATGGACGGTACGCCGTCCAGGCCGATGGTGACCACCGTGCCGCCCGGGTACTTCGCGGCGATCATCTTGGCGTCCTGGTCGGAGGGGCCACCGCTCTCGCAGAGCTGACTCTGCGTCCAGACGGTCGAGGAGATCCCGTTGTCATTGGAGTTGGTCCCGATCAGCGGGATCTTCGCGTCGACGACCTGCCCGTAGATCCCAGCCGTCGACCCCGGGTCGAGCGTCCAGGTGCCGATCACGTCGGGCTTCTGCTGGAGCATCGTGGTCATGTTGGCGATCTGCTTGGACGGGTCCACGTTCGAGTCCAGCGAGGTGTACGTCGACCCCGACAGCTTGGCGGCCTGGGAGGCCCCCAGGTCGAACATCTGCTGGCCGACCTGCGCCTGGACCGGCGAGGCGTAGGCGACCTTGATCTTGGTGGTCGGGATCGGCCCAAGTGAGGTCGAGGTGCCGGCCACCGGCGCCGCGGCGCTCTCCGTGGCCGCCGCTGCCGTGACTGCCGGAGCGTCCGCTGTGGTGGAGCCGCTGGAGCTGGAGCAGGCCGCAAGGGCCATCGCCGCCACCGCGCTGACGGCGACCGCGCCCATCCGTGTCTTTCGCATCGCAATGCCCTTCTGTCTTCGTTTGGTCGGTGCTGGGTTGGGTGTGCGCCGCAATCCGAGAGCGAGCAGGGGTGGCCCGCGGCAGGGGGCCGAGTCGCAATACCGCCGTGGGATTGCGAAGTGAGGGAGACCGCGACCCTGTGCCGCAGGTAGGGGTGGACGCGCTGGAGCCGAGAGGCCCAGCTCGTTAGCGGGAGGTCGAAGCCGCTACTGGATCGACGACGGTCTGGTCGAAGGTGGTGAGGGATCGCGGGCGGCGGGTGAACCAGCCACGATCGCGGCCGGTGCTGATCAGCACCGCAAGCAGCAGGACGCCGCCGTTGACCGTGCCCTGCCAGAATGCGGAGACCTGGCTGATGGTGAGCCCGTTGGTCAGAACGCCGAGGAAGAGGACGCCGAGGACGCTGCCGAAGATGCCCCCCTCTCCCCCGGTGGCGGCGGTCCCGCCGAGGAGGACGGCGGCGAGCACGGCCATCAACAGAGTCGGGTCGGTGGTGGCGCTGGCACCGGTGAGCCGACCGACCTGGAGCAAGGCGCCGACTCCTGCGGAGAGCCCGGCGAGGATGAAGGTCATCAGGGTCACGACGGTCACGTTGATCCCGTTGATCCGGGCCGCCTCGGCGTTGGAGCCGACGGCGAACAGGGACCGGCCGTAGGCGGTGTAGCGCAGGACACCCCCAGCGACCAGGGCCAGGACGACGTCGAAGATCATGATGTAGGGGATCGGTCCGACCTCGCCGGTGACGAACGCCTTGAGTGGTGCGAAGCCGGGCTCGGAGAAGACGCTGAGGGTCGCACCGCCGTTGCTGACCAGGGCGAGTGAGGAGAAAACGGTCATCGTCCCGAGCGTGACCACCAGGAAAGACATCCGCACCCAGGCGATCAGGATGCCGTTGACCAGGCCGAGGGCCATCCCCGTCCCGAGCACCACGATGAGCGAGACCACGAATGGTTGCTGATGGGTCAGCGAGAAGCCGAACGCCATTCCGGCCAACGTGGTGGCCGAGACAGTGGAGAGGTCCAGGCCGCCGGAGATGACGACGAAGGTCGCCCCGATCGCCAGCACCAGCACCACCGAGTTGGTCGAGACCAGGTTGGTGATGTTGGACCAGGTCATGAAGATCGGTTGCGTCGCCCAGAAGTAGACGATGACGGCTACGAAGGCGACGACCAGGCCGGCCTGCTTGCCGAACAGGGCTCGAACGCCGGCAACCCAGCTCGCGCCGATGCTCGATGACTTCGAGGACGCCACAGCGTCGTCGTTGGAACTGCTCATGTCGTAGACGGTCATGATCAATCGCCTCTCCGCGGTCGGGTCGGGTCAGATGGTCGGTGGTCGGGTGGTGGTGATCGAGGTCAGGAGGCCTGGGCGTGCACGCGTCCGGCGACGGCGACGCTGGCCACCGCCTCCTCATCGACGTCGTCGGCGGTGAAGCGGCCCCGAATCTCACCCTGGTGGTAGACGACGATCTCGTCGGAGAGCCCGAGCAGCTCGGGGATCTCGGAGGAGATGATGACGATGCCGGCGCCGCTGCTCGCCAGGTCCTGCAGCAACTGGTAGATCGCGCTCTTGGCGCCGACGTCGACGCCCCGGGTGGGCTCGCTCAGCACGTAGACCTCGCACTTGCGGGCGAAGACGCGTCCCAGGACGACCTTCTGCTGATTGCCCCCGGACAGCGTGGAGATCGCGACGCCGGAGTTCGCCGCGACGACGCCGTACTCCTGCATGCTGGACTCGACCCGGCGGCGCTCGGCACCGAGCTGGAGGATGCCCAGCTTGCTGGTCTGCTGCAGCCAGGAGAGGCCGAAGTTCTCGGCAACGCTGCGCCCCGGCAGGATGCACTGACCCTTGCGGTCCTCGGGGACGAACCCGATGCCGGAGGCGAGCGATGCACGCGGGGTGTCGACGTAGGCTGTTCGTCCGGCGACCACGATGTCACCGCGGCTGGGAAGCACGCCGCCGAGGGCGAGACCGAGTTCGGACTTGCCGGAGCCGACGAGCCCGGCCACCCCGAGGATCTGGCCCTTGCGGACGGTGATGTCGGTGGCCTTGAGAGAGCCGTCGAGGCTCTCGAGTCCGCGGACCTGGAGAACGACCTCGCCCTGCTGCACGTCGCGGGTCCCGAAGTAGTCCTGCAGGTCACGCCCGACCATCATCCGGACGAGCTGCTCCTCGGTGGTCTCGGGGAGCGGCACCTCGCCGACGAGGTGGCCGTCGCGGAGCACTGTCGCACGCGTCGCCGAGCGGTAGAGCTCCGGCATCCGGTGGCTGATCATCAGGACCGCGACGCCCTGGCCGGCCAGCTCCTCGACGATGGTGAGGAGTCGGTCGGTGGCCGTCTCGGAGAGGGAGCTGGTGGCCTCGTCGAGGATGAGCAGTCGTGCGTCGGTCGAGAGCGCCCGGGCGATCTCGACCTCCTGCTGCAGCTCGATGCTCAGGCTCGAGACCCGAGCCGTCGGTGAGACGTGGACGCCGAGGCGGTCGAGGATCCGGCGGGCGTCACGCTTGAGCCTCGCCCAGTCGATCAGTCCGAGCCGGGTGCGCGGCAGCCGGCCGAGGTAGATGTTCTCGGCGACGGTCAGGCTCGCTGCGAGGCTCAGCTCCTGGCTGATCGTGACGATGCCGTGGTCGAGGGCGACCGCGGGGTTCGTGATCCGAACCGGTTCGCCGTCCAGGAAGAGCTCGCCCTCGTCGGCCTGGTAGAGGCCGCCGACGATCTTGGAGAGGGTCGACTTGCCCGAGCCGTTCTCCCCGGTGAGTGCGTGGATCTCTCCGGGATAGATGTTGAGGCTCACGTTCTCGAGTGCGCGCACGCCGGGGAACGACTTGCTCACGCCCTCGACCCGGATGAACGGCTCGATCGCCGTGTCGGATCCGTGCTGGCCGGTCATGGCTCTCTCCTCCCTGGTCTCTTGCGGATTGGTCTTCGAGCGATTCGCTCGATGCTCTGCAGTGGTGGTGTGGCAGTCAGTGTGCGGAGGGTGATCGCCACCGGGATGACGTGGTCCGCTGGGCGAAAAACGCTGCGCAGTTGTTTCCGACCCGAAACATTTCGAAGATCAGGAGCGCCGGTGCGCGACGACCCGCTTGGCCAGCCGGCGCAGGTCGACCGACTCGTCCATCAGCTCGTCCGCCGACACCGGCACGTCGGCCTCCATCAGCTTCATGCCGGCCCGTACGTCGCGGCCACGGTTGACCGCGAACACCCCGGCGACCCGATCACCGTGAAGGTGGAACGCCGCGAACGAAGCGCTGTCACGGTCGCCGCGCACGATCACCTCGTCCGCCCCACCGAGCTCTCCGGCGGTTTGGATGTTGAGGTCGAACTGGTCGCTCCAGAACCACGGTGGCTCGCGTCGGGGCGGCTCCTGGTCGAGCATCGCCGCAGCGGCGATGGCCGCCTGATCCTGGGCGTTCTGGTAGGACTCGTAGCGGACCAGCCGATCCCCCGACCATGACGGCTGGACGGTGACGTCGCCCGCCGCGAAGACGTGCCGGTTGGTGGTGCGGGCCCCGGCGTCGACAACGATCCCACCGTCGACCTTCACTCCGAGCCCAGCCGCCAGCGCGGTGCGGGGGCGCATGCCGACGCCGACCACGGCGAGGTCCGCCTCCAGCACGGTGCCGTCGTCAAGCTCGACATATTGGACGCTCGTCAAGCCGCCGAAGCTCGCGACCCCGACGCCGGTTCCGATCCGTACGCCCTGGGTTAGGTGGTGTTCGGCGATGAAGCCGCCCCATACCGGCCCGAGCCCGCGTGCCAGCGGCACCGTGGCGGCCTCGACGACGGTGACGTCGCAGCCGAGCATCCGGGCGCTGGCCGCGACCTCAAGCCCGATGAACCCTCCACCGACGACGACCACCCGCCGGCCCTCGGCGAGCAGCGGGGCCAACTCGACGGCCTCGTCGATATCGCGCAAGGTGAAGATCCCGTCGAGATCCGCGCCGGGCAGGGCGAGATCGACCGGGCGACCGCCGGTGGCGAGCAACACCTTGTCCGCCCGGATCCGCGCGCCGGACGCGAGGACGACCTCGCGCGAGTCTGCGACGATCTCGACGACCCTGTCTCCGGCGACGAACTCGACGCCGATCTCCTCCCAGTCGTGGCGGAGGGTGAGGGCGTCGAGCCCGGTCCTGCCCAGGAGAACCGCCTTCGACAGCGGCGGTCGTTCATAGGGCGCGTGCCTCTCCTCACCGATCAGTACCAAGCGACCGTCGAAGCCGCGGGAGCGGAGGGACTCGGCCGCACGAAGCCCGGCAAGGCTCGCTCCGACGATGACGAACACCTGTCGAGACATGCCCAGGATCCTTTCCTTGAATGTTTCAGCGGGGTCGCTGACCTCGGGTCAGTCCGGGCGGATCAGGAGGCGCGCGACATCGCCATCGCGATGCGTCGCGCCTGGGTCACCATCGCCGCCTTCATCTCCGGCGGGACACCGGTGTGCTGGCTTCCGAGGCCAACGGCGATCGCGCCGATCACCCGGCCGCCCTCGGTCAGGATCGGGACCGCGATCGCGCACGAGTCCATCCGAATCTCGTTGCGCACCCACGAGATGCCGGTGCGCCGGATCTCTTCCATCTCGCGAAGCAGCTTCTCCGGTCCGCCGATGGTGAACGGCGTCAGCGCGACCAGCGGCTGGGCGACGACCGCCGCGAAGACCTCGGCCGGGCTGAACGCGAGGATCGCCTTGCCCGCGGCGGTGCAGTGCATGGGTGCCCGGGTTCCGACACCCATCCAGTAACTCGAGTGGTCCTGACCGGGCGCCCAGATCTTGTCGACGCAGCGCACACTGCGCCTTCCGTGCGGCACGGTCAGGTTGACCGTTGTCCGGAAGGTGGCGAACAACTCCGCGATGTACGGGTGCCCGACATCGGCGAGCGTGGCCGACTTGGGTGCCATCTCCCCCAGCTCGGCCAGCCGGATGCCGAGCTGGTACTGCCCGTCGACCCGGTTGACCAGCCCCCACTCGACCAGCTCGGAGCAGAGTCGGTAGACGGTGGTCTTGGAGATCCCGGACTCACGGGCCAAGGAGGTCAGCCCGAGGGGCCCGCGCGCGCCCAGGGTCTCCACGAGTCGGCGGACCTTGTCGATCACCGACTCGACGGCGAGATCATTCTGCATGGTGGTTCCATCAAGCCGGCGTGCTTCTGTCATCGTCGCTCTACCGTTCAGCTCTGCGTTCTTGTCCTTCAAGCGGGTATGCGTCGTTGCGGAGCCCACAGCCATCATCGGTTGAAAGAATTTTCAATTTGTTTCAGGAATTGGTCGTCCCGGCGTCGAGGAAGGTCGTCACAATGCCGACGAAGTCGTGCGGACGCTCCTCCTCCATGTGGTGCCCCGCCTCGTCCTGGAGATAGACGTCGGCATGCGGCGCGATGTCGGAGAGCAGCACCGGGTAAGAGTCCTGAACGAAGACGTCCTGCTTGCCGTAGAAGAAGAGGATCCGGGCCTTGACGGTCGCGAGCTTCGCCTCAAGGTCGTCCGGCTGGCCCCACGCCTCACGCGCCGAGCCGAGGTAGCGCTGGCCCGGGGTGAGGCTGTAGAGGTACCGGAGCTCGACGTTCGTCTCGTTCACGGCTGCCGGGTCGAAGTACTCCAGCCGCGTCATGATCGCGACGATCTTCTCCCGGGAGGGGCCGTCGCCGGCGTAGTAGTTCGTCCAGGCCGTCGCGCCCTCCTCCCCGAGCTCGGGGGTTTTCGCACCCCGGCCGCGGGCGACCGGCTCGCTGCCGGTGACCACCATCTTGCGGACCAGGTCGGGGCGATCTGCCGCCAGCGCGATGGCGGCCGATCCGCCGATCGAGTTGCAGATGAAGTCCGCACCGACGATCCCCAACTGGTCGAGCGCCGCGGCGATCTTCGAGGCGTGCCAAGTCCATACCGGGCCTTGCGCATCGGCCTGGGTGGAAAAGCCATAGTTCTGCATATCCAGCAGGATCACGCGGCGGTCAGCGGCCAGGAGAGGAGCCACCGTCCAGAAGTCGGTCCACGACGTACAGCCCGGGCCCCCACCGTGCAGCAGGACGGTGGGCTTGCCCTCGCCCAGCTCCGCGACCCAAATCTCGTCGCCGGCGCCGGACGGCACCAAACGCCCCTCGGGCGCACCGAGCGCGTAGGCGTCGGGGATGGTCGCGATGGCCGGTGGGTTGATCGTCATGATGCTCCTTGAATCGCTGGTGCGTGGGGTTGGCTGCAGTCTCATGAGGCCGATCGACGTCCGTCGGCACGGAGTCCGTTCACCGGTCCGGGTTCTGTAAACCCTGGGTAACGCCTCAGCCGCGGAGCTTCTCGACGACGCATCCCTCGCGGCCGCGCAGGTCGACATAGACCGTGCCCTCGACCACGACCACGGGGTACGTCGCCACCGGCTCGGTCGCGGGAAGGGTGAGCGCCTCACCGGTCTTGATGTCGAACTTCGCCGCGTGCAGCTCGCACTCGACGGTGCCGTCTTCGATCCATCCGTCGCCCAGGGAGTACTCCGAGTGGCTGCAGGTGTCGTCACTGGCGAAGTAGCCGTCCTCGATGTGGTAGACCGCGACCGGAGGCTTCAGCGGCAGGACGATCGCAGCGTCCAGGTCGATCGCGTCGGCCGGACCGGCGTCGTACCAGTCGGTGAGGTTCTCGGCGGTCGGGTACGGGTCGGCCATGGTCATGCCGCCAGCCCCTTCGTGGTGTTGCGGGTGAGGAACTCGAGCACGGCGGATGCCCACTCGTAGGGGCGCTCCATCGGTGGCCAGTGTCCGCACTCGTTGAGCAGCAGCACGTCGGCGGTGGGCATGTTCGCCAGGAACAGCAGCGCCTGCTCGTATGGCACCATCCGGTCGAATCGGCCGTGGATGACCAGCGCCGGGATGGTGAGGCTGCTCAGTGCGGTCACGTTGCTGTGCGGGACGCTGACCGAGCGCTCGTTGGCCTCCCAGTGATCCATGTGCTCGGCCCGGAACGCGAGCAGGTCGTCGATCAGCTCTTCGGTGACGTTGGACTGGTCGAACCACAGGCCCTTCATCAGTCGAGTCAGCTTCTCCCGGTTGTGTGGATCGGCCTGACTCTCCTCGTGCAACCGCCAGGTCTCACCCGGGAAGTTGGCCAGCAGGTAGGGGTCTCCACCGGTGGAGGCGTGGCAAGCGCCGAGCACGAGGGCCTCGACGCGGTCAGGGTGCTGGAGCGCGACGTCGAGTGAGGTGGTGGCGCCCTGGGACGTCCCAACGCAGGTCACCTTCCCCAGACCCAGGTGGTCCATCACCCGGATGACCGCACGGACCGACACGTCGTGGGTGGGCTCGTGGTAGGTCACCGGGCCGGTGTGACCGTAGTTCGTCAGCTCCACCACGATGCAGCGCCGATGCTGCGCGAGGATCTCGAGGGCGTCGCGATAGAGGAGCCACGCCGTCGAGCCGGGCTGAGGGCCCCAGGCCGAACAGAGAACCAGGGGCTCCCCCTCCCCCAGGTCGAGGTAGTAGATCGGGCCTTCAGGCGAGTCGATGGTGTGTGCGATCCCCTCGGGCGGGAGGAGGTCGCGCGGGCCGATGAGCTGGGTCGCCGTGTTCATGATCGGGGCGCCTTCCTGTTCTGGTTGCGAGAACATTGACCGGCGAATGTTTCGGCGCAATCGCATCGTCCGCTGAGCGAACCGAGCGGTTGACCGGCAGCGTCGACTTCGAGCCAATGTGCACCATGGACAAGACCCGCCAGCGACGTCGGATCAGCGCTCGCACCGCCGCGGCGACCGCCTACGTGACCAGCATGACGTTGGCTTCGCTCGACTCGCACGTGGTCAACATCATGCTGCCCACGCTCACCCACGACTTCCACTCCTCCCTCGGGTCGGTGAAGTGGACCGTGCTCGTCTACGTGCTCGCGATGGCGATCGCGCTCCCGGTGGCACCCTGGCTCAGCGGCCGCTTCGGCGAGCGCCGCGTATTCATCGGCGCGACCCTCGGATTCGCGCTCGCCAGCGCGGCGTGCGGCGCCGCCCAGTCACTGGAGCAACTGGTGTCCTTCCGCGTACTCCAGGGTATCGGCGGCGGCCTCGTCGGACCGCTGGCGACCGCCATGCTCTACCGGACTTACCCGCAGAGCGAGCGGCCGCGGATCACCCGGCTCCTGCTGGTGCCGATCGCGCTCGGGCCGGCTCTCGCACCACCCTTGGGCGGGTTCCTGGTCGAGCACCTCTCCTGGCATGTCGCGTTCTACCTCAACATCCCGATCGGGCTCCTCACCGTGTCGATGGTGTGGGTCGGGCTCGACGCGGACGATGGCAACGAGCGACTGCCGCTCAACGTCGGTGCCCTGGTCACCGCCGGCCTCGCCCTCGGCGGGACCATCTACGTCCTCGGCAAGGGACCCGAGGACGGCTGGAGCGACCCGCTGGTCCTCACGACCGCGGCCGTCGCGGTCGCCGCGATGGCGCGATTCGTCACGATCGAGTGGAGCACACCCCACCCGCTCCTCGGGATCACCCTCCTGCGCGAGCCGGTCTTCCGGTTCTCCAACATCGCCACGATGCTGCAGACCGTCGGATGGCTCGGCGGCCTGTACTACGTCACCCCGCTCGTGCTGCAGGACGTCGGTTCCCACTCGCCGCTGGTCGCCGGGCTGGTCCTCACCTGCATTCCCCTCGGCGTGATCATCTCGACCCAGACCGTGGCGCGGGCCCATGACCAGATCGGCCCACGGATGCTCACCATGGTGGGGCAAGGGGGACTGGCCGCCGCGCTGGTCGTGCTGGCCACCTTCGACGGGGCGACACCGTTATGGCGCTTCTGCCTGACCGTCTTCTGTGCTGGAGTGTTCAACGGGATGGCGATGGTGAGTCTGCAGGCCTCGATGTTCACCAACATCCCCGACTCCGCGCTGTCCCAGGCAGCCACCATCCTGAACGTCAACCGGCAGGCCTCCACCGCCCTCGGTGCCGGGATCGCGACAGCCATCATCGCCGCGGGAGCCGTCGGAGGCGGTCTCGCCGACGTCACGTATTACCAGGCTGCGTTCCTGGTGGCGGCTGTTGCCTCGCTCGGGGCGGGAGCTGCTGCGATCGCCCTGCCCGGTCGGGCCGCGCCGGTCCTCTCGGCGCTGGTCGAGCCCGCCTTCGAGAGCACCGCGCCCGTCCCTCGAGCACCGCGATGGTGACCGGTGGAGTCTGCCGAACTCGATTCAGTACCGCTTCTGGATCAGTACGACGACGTCGCCGACCGCGACACCGAGCCCCGCGACGATCGGCCCGAACGACTGCGCCACACCGGCCGTGCCACGGGTTCAGTCCGCACCGAGGACACCATCGCCAGGGCGACCGCCGTCCAGATCGCCTGGGTACTCGCCGCCGATGGGGAGGCGACGTTCTCGCTGTCGGACGCGTCCTGCCCGAGCGGATGGATCCCACGCAGCACTTCGACCCGGACGACTGCCCCCGCGGGCTCGGACCTGCCGGCTCCCCAGGAAACGCGATACTCAGAATGCCCTCCGAACACCTTCGTGCGCCGTGCTGTGCGAGCTCGCCCTAGTCGCCGGCTCCACGGCGTTCGCCATCAACCTCAGAGACGTCCCTCGGACTCGAGGAACTCGTGGACGTGGCGAATGGCCACGGAGCCCTCGCCGACGGCGGATGCGACGCGCTTGACCGAGCCGCTCCGGACGTCGCCGACGGCGAAGACGCCCCGGTGGCTCGTCTCGAACAACCCCTCGCGGCCGTCGGCGGGCGGTCCGGTGAGCACATACCCCTTCGAGTCGAGCATGATCTGTCCCTGCAGCCAGCTGGTGTGCGGGGCCGCCCCGATCAGGACGAACAGGGCTCTGGTCGCCACGCGATGCTTCTCGTCGGTCTGAAGGTCGTGCAGCAGCACTTCTTCGAGCCCTTCGTCTCCGATGAGCTCGGCCACCTCGCTGGTGCGCCAGATCGTGATGCGCGGCGATTGCTCGACGCGGTCGGCGAGGTAGCGCGACATGTCTCGTCGGAGGTCCTCGTGGCGGATGACGAGGTTGACCGCCGGCGACCGCCGGGCGAGGAAGCAGGCGGCCTGGCCCGCGGAGTTGCCGCCGCCCACGACGGTGACCGGGTCCCCCCGGCACAGACGGGCCTCGAACTCCGTCGCGGCGTAGTAGACGCTGCTGCCCTCCAGGCGCTGCATCCCCGGGACGTCCAGGCGTCGGTAGCGCACGCCGGTGGCGACGAGCACCGCATGCGCGGTCAGATCCTCCCCCTCCGCGAGCCCCACCAGGTGGTAGCCGTCGGCCTGGGTCAGGGAGGTCGCCTCGCCGGGGATGTTGAAGACGGCGCCGAACTTGCGGGCCTGCACCAGCGCGCGATCGGCCAGCTCCGCCCCGGAGATGCCGGCCGGGAATCCCAGGTAGTTCTCGATCTGGGACGAGGTGGCCGCCTGCCCGCCGGTGGCGAACGCGTCCACGACGACCGTCGAGAGCCCTTCCGATGCGGCGTAGACGGCCGCTGCCAGGCCGCCCGGGCCCGCGCCCACCACGACAAGGTCGTACGCCGCGCGGCTCGGCGCCGCTCGAAGGCCGAGGAGCTCGGCCAGCGCCGTGGTGCTGGGGTTGCGCAGGACGGTCTGTCCCTTCCAGATCACCACGGGTGTCTGGTCAGGCGGGATGTCGAACGCCCGCAGGGTGGCCTCGGCGTCGGGATCCTCCTCGACGTCCTCCCAGCGGCATGGAATGCGATTGCGGCTCGCGAAGTCCCTCAGTCGACGGGTGTCGGCCGAGAAGCGAGACCCGATGATCCGGAGGCCGGCGCCGAGGTCGGCATGGATGGTGCGTCGGAGGATGAAGGCGCGCAGGATCAGGTCTCCGAGCGCCTGATCCTGGCTGACGGCCTGCTTGAGCTGGTCGTACCGCACCTCCAGGACGTCCACGTCGGTCTGGGCGACCGCCGTGACGTAGACCGCCTGGCCGGTCAGGATCGACAGATCACCGACGAAGCGACCCCGCCCGTGGACGGCGATCACGCGCGACCCTTGCTCGGGGCTCTCCTCCTGGAGGACGCGGACCTTGCCGTCCAGGACGACGAACAGACCGCAGTCGCGGTCCCCCGCGCAGAAGAGCCTGGTGCCCTTGGGCAGCGACTTCCGCTCGCCGAATCGCGAGAGCAGCATGACCTGATCGGCGCTGAGTCGGGGGTAGGCGCCGGTGGTGTCGGGGGTCTCGGGAAGGTCCGGGAGGTCGGCGTCAGACGAACTGCTCGTCGACATAGCACCACCTCCAGTCCTCTCCCGGCTCGATCGAGCGCACGATGACGTGACCCGTGGTGGCGGCGTGAGCGCGCGCGTGTCGCATCGGTGAGGAGTCGCAGCAGCCGACCTGCCCACAGGTCAGACACTGACGCAGGTGCACCCACGTGGTGGAGAGCCGCAGGCATTCCGGGCACACGCGCCGGGTGGGCGGTGGAACGGGCATGATGATGCCGAGGTGCGGATCCTCCCCAACGCGCGTCGGGTGGGCGGTCATGACGCACCCGTCGGGAGCCTGGACTCGAGCCACGAGCGCAGCTGGTGCTCCGGAAGCGCGCCGATCTGCTTGTCGAGCACCTCGCCGCGGCTGAGAAGGATCAGCGTCGGGATCGACCGGACCTCGAACCGCTGGCTGACCGCAGGATTGTCGTCGGCATTGACCTTGACCAGCTTCAGATTGCCGGCCAGCTCCCCGGCCAGCCTCTCCAGAGCCGGGCTCACCATGCGGCACGGGCCGCACCACGGAGCCCAGACGTCGACCAGGACAGGCAGGCTCGACTCGTCCACGACGGCGTGGAACTCGTCGTCGGTCGCGTCTACCACCCAGCGCAGCGGAGTGCTGCACTTCCCGCATCGAGGCGTGCCGTCGGCGACCGCCGGAACGCGATTGATCGTCCCGCAGTTGCTGCACTCGACCTCTGCCGTCTTCGCCGTCGTCCCGCTCATGCGCCGGCCCTCCCTGGTGACGGGTTGCCGCCCGCGGTCACCGTGATCGCTCCGTTGGTGACGTCGACCAGGATCGTCCCACCGTCGGCTGCGTCCCCGCGCAGCAGCGCCCGGCCGACCTGCGTCTCCACCTCGCGAGAGATGAGGCGTCGCAGCGGGCGCGCCCCGTACGCCGGGTCGAACCCCTCGTCGGCGATGAAGCGACGCGCCTCCGCCGTGACCTCGAGCGTGATCCGCATGCCGGCGAGCCGCTCGTGCAGCTCCTGGAGCTGGAGGTCGACGATGCGCTCGATCTCGGCGAGTGTCAGCGGCTTGAACATCACGATCTCGTCCACTCGGTTGAGGAACTCCGGACGGAAGTGGGACTGCAGGGTCCGCATCACCATCGAGCGCGCGTCGTCCTTCACCTCGCCGCCCGCGGTGACCCCCTCGAGGAGGTACTCCGAGCCGATGTTGGAGGTCATGATCAGTACGGTGTTGCGGAAGTCGACGGTGCGACCCCGAGAATCGGTCAGGCGGCCGTCGTCGAGCACCTGGAGCAAGGTGTTGAAGACGTCGACGTGGGCCTTCTCGATCTCGTCGAGCAGCACCACCGCGTAGGGCTTGCGGCGTACGGCTTCGGTGAGCTGCCCGCCCTCCTCGTAGCCGACGTAGCCGGGAGGTGCTCCGACCAGCCGGCTGACCGTGTGCCGCTCCTGGTACTCGCTCATGTCGATCCGCACCATGTTCTCCGCGGTGTCGAAGAGGGCGGCGGCCAGCGTCTTGGCCAGCTCCGTCTTGCCGACGCCGGTGGGCCCCAGGAAGATGAACGACCCGATCGGCCGCTGGGGGTTCTTGATGCCCGCCCTGGCGCGGACGACGGCGTCTGCCACCAGCTGGACCGCCTCGTCCTGGCCGATCACACGTTCGTGGAGGACCTCGTCGAGGCGTAGCAGCTTCTCGCGCTCCCCTTCCTGCAGGCGCGAGACCGGGATGCCGGTCCACCGCGACACGATGTCGGCGATCTCGTCGGCGGTCACGACCTCGCGCAGCAGGCGGCGGCCACCCTGCTTGCCGGCGAGTCGGGACTCGGCCGCCTCCAGCCGGCGCTGGATCTCCGGCAGCTGGCCGTGGCGCAGCGACGCTGCTCGGTTCAGGTCGTACTCGCGCTCGGCTCGCTCGCTCTCCAGCCGTACCTGTTCCAGCTCCTGGCGCAGAGACTGCACCTCGCGAAGCGCCGAGCGCTCGGCCTCCCACTGCGCGCGCAGGGCGTCGGCTTCGGCCTTCGCGTCGGCCAGCTCCTTGCGAAGCTCCTCGAGGCGAGCCTTGCTCGCCTGGTCCTCCTCCTGCGCGAGTGCCGCCTCCTCGATCTCCATCCGGGTCACGCGCCTGGTGAGCTCGTCGAGCTCGGCCGGCATCGAGTCGATCTCGGTTCGCAGCATCGCGCAGGCCTCGTCGACGAGGTCGATGGCCTTGTCGGGCAGGAAGCGGTCGGAGATGTAGCGGTGGCTCAGGGTCACCGCGGCGACCAGCGCGCCGTCGTGGATCTTCACGCCGTGGAAGACCTCGAACCGCTCCCGGAGCCCGCGCAGGATGGACAGCGCGTCCTCCTCGTCGGGCTCGTCGACCAGGACCGGCTGGAAGCGGCGCTCGAGGGCTGCGTCCTTCTCGATGTGCGCGCGGTACTCGTCCAGGGTGGTCGCGCCGATCATGTGCAGCTCGCCCCGGGCGAGCAGGGGCTTGAGCATGTTGCCGGCATCCATCGCACCGTCGGCACCGCCGGCACCTACGACGGTGTGCAACTCGTCGACGAAGAGCAGGATGTGCCCCTGGGCGCTCTGCACCTCGTTGAGCACGGCCTTGAGCCTCTCCTCGAACTCGCCACGGTACTTCGCCCCGGCGATGAGCGCTCCCATGTCCAGGGCGAAGACGGACTTGTCCCGCAGGCCCTCGGGCACGTCCCCGTCGGCGATCCGCTGGGCCAGACCCTCGACGATCGCCGTCTTGCCCACCCCGGGCTCCCCGATGAGGACCGGATTGTTCTTGCTCTTGCGGGACAGGATCTGCACGGTCCGACGAATCTCGGAGTCCCGACCGATCACCGGCTCCAGCCTGCCCGTCGCCGCTGCGACCACGAGGTCACGGCCGTACTTCTCCAGCGCCTCGTAGGTTCCCTCGGGTGTCGCCGAGGTGACCCGCTGGTGACCGCGCACCTCGGTCAGTGCCGCCAGGAAGGTGTCGCGGGTCAGCCCCTGAGCGTGCAGGAGGCGCCCGGCGGTCGATCCCGAGCCCTCCTCGACCAGAGCGATCACCAGGTGCTCGACCGACACGTACTCGTCCTTGAGTCTCCGGGCCTCGCGATCGGCGGCGTCGAGCAGCCGCGAGAGTCGCTGCGTGATGTGCACCTGCCCCGGCGTCACGCCCGGCCCGCTCACCCGTGGGCGCCGGCCGAGCTCGGCTTCGAGCTGCCCGCGCAGACCGTCCGGATCGGCCCCTGCCCGTGCGAGCAGCGGAGCGACCAAGCCCTCCGCCTGGTCGAGCAGCGCGAGCAGCAGGTGCTCTCCGTCCACCTCCGCGTGGCCGAAGCGCAGTGCCTTCGTCTGGGCGTCGTGCAACGCCTCCTGCGACTTCTGGGTCAATCTGTTCATGTCCATGGAGCGCCTCCTCGTCGTGACATGCGTCGTTGTGCCCTCTCCAGCTCCGCGATCCGGTCGAGCAGCTCGGCGACCAGTCCGACGGCGCAGTAGCTGAGGTTCAGGCTGACCCGCAGCCGCTGGATCCGGGCCATCTCCTTGACCTGGGAGGGGCTGAACCACAACCCGCCCTGCGCGTCGCGGGTGACCTCCAGCAATCCGAGGGCCACCAGCCGACGCACGAGGTCGGGATGTACGCCGGTGACCTGTGCGTAGCTGTCCAGGCTGAGCCGGTAGGGCCGAGCAAGGGCGAAGTGCGTGATCGCTGTCATGCTCGGCTCCTCGCGTCGAAGCTGGACACCTTCGCGAGCTCCTCGAAGAGTCTTCGCTCCTCGTCGGTGACGGTCGTGGGCACACGGATCTGCAGCTCGGCGTAGAGATTGCCCGGCGCGCCTCGTCTGTTCGGAAGCCCGCGGCCCTTCAGGCGCAACGAGCGGTGGCTGGATGAGCCCGCCGGAACCTTCACCGTGGCGGCTCCACCCGGGGTCTCGACGGAGACCGAAGCGCCCAGGGCGGCCTCCCACGGAGCGACCGGCAGCAGGACGCGTAGATCGCGACCCTCGACCCGGTACCGCGGGTGGTCGGCGATCCGAACTACCAGGAAGAGGTCGCCGGGCGCCGCCGAGCCACTGCCAGGGCCGCCCTGGCCGCGCAGCCGGATCCGCTGACCGTCGACCACCCCCGGCGGGATGGTGACGTCGATGGTGCGTGAACCGTCCGGACCATCGATCGTGAAGCTGCGCTCGGTGCCGTGGTACGCCTCCTCGACCGAGACCTCCACCTCCGCTTCGTGGTCGGTGCCCGGGACCGGGCCCGGCCCCCAACTGCTCCGGGACCGACCGCCGAAGATTCCCCCGAGCAGGTCCTCGATATCGATCTCCTCGCCGAAGCCACCGGCCGCGAAGCCTCCCGACGGCCCCGACCCCGACGGCCGGGCGCCCGACGGCCGGGCGCCCGACGACCAGCGGCCGCGCGCACCTGCGCCGGCGTCGGCATAGGTTCTGGCCTGACGCCAGGCGCTCGGATCCGCATCGGGAGGGACGCGCCGGAAGTCTTCGCCGAAGGCGTCGTAGCGACGACGCAACTCGGGATCCGACAGCACGTCGTAGGCCTCGGCGATCTCCTTGAACCGCTCCTCGGCCCCGGTCTGCTTGTTGACGTCGGGGTGGTTCTGACGCGCCAGCCTGCGGTAGGCGCGCTGGATGTCGGCCGGGTCGGCGTCGCGTGCGACCCCGAGGACCTCGTAGAAGTCCCTGGCCATCAGGGTGCCCTGGTCGCCACCACGACCGCGGCCGGACGCAACAGCTTCTCGTCAGGTCCGTACCCGGGCCGCACGACCCGAGCCACGGTGCCGGGCGTCAGCGCGTCGTCGGACACGGTGCCCACCGCCTCGTGCACGGCGGGGTTGAAGGCCCTGCCGTCGTCCTCACGACGGGGGTATCCGAGATCGGCCAGGACGCCGACAGCCTGAGCGAGCACGGCCCGGACGCCCTCGACCACTGAATCGGGATCGGATGCCGCGTGCTCGAGCGCCCGCTCCAGATTGTCCAGGACGGGCAGCCAGCTGGCGGCCACGGCGGCCCGCTCCTGCTGCCGGCTACGGGCCACGTCGCGTGCGCACTGCTTGCGGAAGTTGTCGAGCTCGGCGGCGGTACGTCGCCACGCGTCCTCCAGCTCCGCGATCTGGCGCGCCGGGTCGACGCGCTCGGACGCGTCGTCCGCCGGCGCTTCGTCGCCCAGGGCCTCGTTGCCCGGGGCCTCGTCGCCCGGGGCCTCGGTGGTCGGTGCCTCGTGATCGGACATGGCCGTCAGTGGGAGGTGAACTCGGCGTCGATGACGTCGTCGTCACCGCTGTCCGAAGCCTCGTCGGAGGCGCTCGCCGGCCCTGTCGCCGGCCCTGTCGACGGCCCTGTCGACGGCCCGGCACCGCCACGACCTGAAGCGTTCAGCGCCTGGTTCATCTGGTGGAGCTCTCCGGTCAGGGCGCGGAGGCGGTCCACCGGCTCATCGCCCTCGACAGCCCGGCGGGCCTCCTCGACCAGCATCTCGGCACGCGCCCGGTCGTGCTCGGCAACGGACGCGCCAGCCTCTTCGAGGGTCTTGCGCACCTGGTAGGCGACCGAGTCGAGCTCGTTGCGGGCATCGACCCGCTCGCGTAGGGCGGCGTCCTCACCCCGGTGGGTCTCGGCGTCCCTGATCATCCGGTCCACCTCCTCCTGACTGAGCGTGGAGGTCTCGCTGATGGTCACCTGCTGCTCGGCACCGGTGTCCTTGTCGCGGGCCGAGACGTGCAGGATGCCGTTGGCGTCGATGTCGAAGGTCACCTCGATCTGCGGCACCCCGCGCGGCGCCGGGCGGATGTTCTCCAGCCGGAACCTGGCCAGCACGCGGTTGTCCGCTGCTCGTTCCCGCTCGCCCTGCAGTACGACGACGTCGACGGCGGACTGATTGTCCTCCGCGGTGCTGAAGATCTCGGTCCGTCGAGCCGGGATGGTGGTGTTGCGCTCGATGACCTTGGTCATCACGCCACCCATCGTCTCCAGACCCAGCGACAGGGGCGCTACGTCGAGCAGCAGCACGTCCTTGACGTCGCCCTTGATGATCGCCGCCTGCACGGCCGCGCCGATGGCCACGACCTCGTCCGGGTTGACGGTCATGTTGGGGTCCTTGCCACCGGTCAGGCGGCGTACCAGTGCCTGCACCGCCGGGATCCGGGTGGACCCGCCCACCAGGATGACCTCGTCGATGTCGTCTGCGGTGACCTTGGCGTCGGCCATCGCCTGCTTGACCGGACCGAGGCAGCGCTCGACGAGGTCGGCCGTGAGCTGCTCGAAGGTGGACCTCATCAGGTTGACGTTGAGGTGCTTGGGTCCGGAGGCGTCAGCGGTGACGAACGGGAGGTTGACAGCCGTCTGGGTCACCGCCGACAGCTCGACCTTGGCCTTCTCCGCAGCCTCGAACAGACGTTGCAGGGCCTGGGAGTCGTCACGGAGGTCGATGCCGTTGGACTTCTTGAACTCGTCGGCCAGGTAGTCGACGATCCGTCGATCGAAGTCGTCGCCGCCGAGATGCGTGTCCCCGGCCGTCGATCGAACCTCGACCACGCCGTCTCCGACGGAGAGGATGCTGACGTCGAACGTGCCACCGCCGAGATCGAAGACGAGCACCGTCTCGTTCTCGAGCTTGTCCATCCCGTACGCGAGGGCAGCGGCCGTCGGCTCGTTGATGATCCGGAGGACCTCGAGTCCGGCGATCTTGCCAGCGTCCTTCGTGGCTTGGCGCTGGGCATCGTTGAAATGCGCCGG
This sequence comes from Nocardioides sp. BP30, assembly GCF_029873215.1. NCBI lineage: Bacteria > Bacillati > Actinomycetota > Actinomycetes > Propionibacteriales > Nocardioidaceae > Nocardioides > Nocardioides lacus. The sequence continues at coordinate 2,661,284 of NZ_CP123620.1, forward strand.
GACGGTGATGACCGCCTCGGTGACCCGCTCGCCGAGGAACTTCCCGGCGTCCTCGACCAGCTTGCGCAGCACGAGGGCCGAGATCTCCTCGGGTGCGTAGAGCTTGCCGTTGACCTGGAAGCGCGCCGCACCGTCGGGGCCGGCGACGACGTCGAAGGATGCGGCGGTCATCTCGCTGCTGACCTCGTCGTACCGGTGCCCGATGAAGCGCTTCGCCGAGTAGATCGTGCCCTTCGGATTCAGGATCGCCTGCCGCCGGGCCATCTGCCCGACCAGACGCTCGCCGTTCTCCAGGAAGGCCACCACCGACGGTGTCGTCCTGTTGCCCTCTGCGTTGGGGATGACCTGCGGCTGCCCACCTTCGGTGGCCGCGATCACCGAGTTCGTCGTTCCCAGGTCGATGCCGACTGCCCTAGCCATGACCACTCCATTCGCCGGAAGCTCGTGTCAGGGCCATGCTTCGCGCGCACACCTGTCGCCGGCATCCCGTGAACGGGTGCTTTGGCGGAGGGTCTTACGCCGGGACCTTGTCGGCGAGGATGTCGATCTTCTCGATGTGGGGCTCGGTGAAGAGCACGCCGGTGTTCGGCCCGAGCGCCTGTCCCACGCCACCGGCGAGATGGGCATCTCGGGCCGCCTCGTCCGGGAACGCGTCGTACACGCCGAAGGTGGAGGGGCCGAACCGGATGGCGAACCACGTGACGGTGCCTGGCTCGTCCAGAACGATCGACCGCGCTTGGGTGAGGAAGTCAGCGAGTTCCTCCTCCTTGCCCGGCAGTGCCTCCAGACGTACGAGGAGAGCTTTCATCAGCATGGGTCGGACTCCTTTGTCTGCTGTGGACGACGCCGTGGACGACACCGTGGACGACGCTGTGGCCGGCGGTGGCGAGTGGACGCCGCGCCGAGCACTTCTCTTCGGCCATGCTTCTCAGGTCCGTCGCCGCCCTGCATCCCGCACATGGGTGATTCTTGCCGGGCGGATCCGTCCCGATCCTCTCCGGCTAACCGTTGGGCAGGCCGTGCCGCAGCGCCAGCACCGTCAGCTCGACGCGCGAGTGGACGTCGAGCTTGAGGTAGATGTGCTTGAGGTGGGCGTCGACGGTATGGCGGGAGACGGAGAGCTTCTCAGCGACCTGGCGGTTCGTCACCCCGCGGGAGACGCACGAGACGATGCGCAGTTCGGCGCCGGTGAGCGACGCCCATCCGTCGTCCTTCCCGTCCTCGCCGTGCGCCTCTACCCGAACCAGCGGATACCGGACCGCCGCGGCCGCCCTGGCCGCCGGCACGTACTCCATCGGGTCCATGTAGTGGGGGTTGTCGATCACCGTCCGGTCCAGCAGAACCTTGGGGTGGGTATGGAGCACCTCGACGAGCATGTCGGCGCCGAACTTCCTCAGGTCGTAGAGGCACATGAGGATGGCGGGCACTTCCTCGACGACGTGGTTGAGCGACGACTCGTAGACGAACAGGTCCTCCCAGCCCGGGGCGCCCGACAGCACCCACGATATCTCGCCGACGGCTCTGAGGAAGTCGAAGTCGTCTGCGACAGCCACCTCCACGCTCGCGGCGAGGAAGCTGACCATGTCGTCGACGCTGAACGCACCCGAGCGGAGGTAGGCGTCCGATGATCGCTCGACGTCGAGTTGCGCCCATCGTCTCGAATAGTCCGGCCCCGGCTGACCCACGGCCCGGTCCCGGACCAGCTCGGGCTCGACGTCGTCGATCAGGCACAGACACTTGTCGCCTTGCCGCAGTCCCTCCTCGAGGAAGGGGTAGAGCAGTCGATCACGCTCGGCCGGGCCCGAGTAGAGCGCGCAGAAGTGCGTTCCCGGACTCACAACGCCGACCCCGGGAATCCCGAGGCTCAGACCGTCCATGGCCGCCACCGTTCACCGGATGAGGCAGAGACCATCATCGTACGCGCGTTTGGTCCGGCGGTCTCCCCTGCGTCGTCCCCGATCGGGGAGGAGTCTTGCCAGGTCGACGAGCTCCGAGCCGGTCCCCGCGCACGGGGCCGGTTCCGGCGCAGAACCTGTGCGCGGCGAGCGGGTCACCTGCGGTGAGGTCGCGTGCCGCCCTGGGGGAGGAGGAGGCCGGGGGTCAGCTCTCGACGTACCAGCCTCTCGGCCACGATGCCGAGCTTGAGGTTGTGGCTGCGGGCGTGGCCGCGCAGGGCCTCGAAGGCGATGTCCATGCCGACCGAGCCGTACTCGGCGAGGATGCCCTTGGCCTGCTCGATGACCACCCTGGTCTGGAGGGCGGCTTGAAGCTGCTCGGTCAGCAGGGAGCTCCGGTGCAGGGACCGCTGTTGGAGGATCGCGATCGTGGCCACGTCGGCAAGCGCTCGCGCCAGCCGCCGATCCGAGGCGCTCAACGGGCCGGCCTCGGTCTGGAAGAGGTTCAGCGCGCCGATGGTCTGCTCCCGCAGCCGCATCGGGATGGCATGCACCGAGCAGAAACCGAGCCGGAGGGCTGTCGCAGCGAAGCGCGGCCACCGCGTCGACGCCTGGAGGTCGTCGACGTCGACCGCTGCCCCGGTCCGGGACGCCTCGACACACGGGCCGCCCTCCGCACCCTGCAACTGGAACAGCTCGACGACCCGCGTCGCCTCGTCGGAGGACGCCATGAGGTGCAGGTCGTCGCGCTGATCGATCAGCACGAGCCCGGCCTGCGCCACGCCGAGCAGCTCCACGCAGCTGTGGACGAGGCGGTCCAGCATGTCGATGACGTCGTAGTCGGCGACCAGGGTGTCCGTCAGCATCACGAAGGTGCGGGCCACGAGGTCCTCACGCGTCAGCGGTACGTCGGTCGAGGTGCTCTCGCCCTCACTACTGCTGGTCATCACTGAGCCTCCTCGAATCGCCGATGGCCCTGCACCACGTCACTCGCCAGCGTCTCGACGGAGATCCCCTCGGCGAACGCCGTGGCGCGCAGCCTGATCAGCGCCTTGTCGATGCTCACGCCCAGCTGCATCATCACCATCCCGGCCGCCCGATGCACCTCCAGGCTCCTGAGCGGCAGCGGGTCGGGGTCCCGGTCACCGAGCGCTCCCCCGTCGAGGAGGGTGAGGGCGACCGCGTCGACGGCGCTCAGTGCTCGGGACAGCTCCTCCCCCTCGAGCGGGGCCGATTCGCGCCGATACAGGTCTGCGGCGCCGATGGCCACGACACCGATGCGCAGGGGCAACGCATAGATGGCGCGCACGCCCAGCGCCAACGCCTCGCTGGCGAACACCGGCCACCGCCCAGCGTGACCGTCTCGGAGATCCTCGAGATCCGGCACGAGGACCGGTACCCCGAAGGCGGTGGCGTCCACGCAGGGCCCCTCGCCGAGGGTGAACTGCGTCAACTCCAACGCTTCGGCGACCGCATCCGTGCCGAAGATCGGCTCATGGGTGCTCCCGCGCGTCAAGGACAGGCCGGCACCGTCGACGCCGGCGGCTCCGACACAAGCCACGAGGAGCTCCTTCGCCCGCACGCTCCCTGACAAGTCCCCAGCGCTCTCACCGGGTCTGGCCATGTGAACCGTTCCGTCCTCGTTGCGCCGCGCTTGGGTGCCCACGCAACTCGGGCCTGCGTGGAGGCTACCCCGACCGCCCGCCGGCCGGTAGGGCCGGGGCGAGCGTCGCTACCGAGCGCCCGCACCCGCCCCGCACTGTTCGAGCGTAGTGTGGGGGAACCACGGTGGTGGCCCAGACCCTGCTTCGGCCATGGCAGGCCCGCAAGCCTCGTCTAGGTCGCCGAGAAGGACATGGAAACTACCCTCCACTGGTCGCACCACCTGCTCCTGCCGTGCGCACCGGACAGTGCCGCCCGGGCTCGCTTCTTCATCCGGGGTGAGCTTGTGGAGCACGACCTCACCCACCTGAGCGACGACGTCGAGCTCGTGGTGGGCGAGCTGGCGAGCAATGCCATCGTGCATGCGAGGACGCCCTTCAGCGTCTCCCTGGCCGCCAACACCGTCTTCGTCCTGGTCCGGGTCAGGGACCAGGCACCGGCCTCGACGCTGCGCCCACCGCGCGCGGACTTCCTGACCGCGACGGATCCCGCGCGGATCGGTGGCCGCGGGCTCCTGCTGGTCGAGGTGTTCTCCAGCAGCTGGGGCGTGGAGCCCGAGCGCGACGGAGGCAAGACGGTCTGGGCCACGTTCTCGATCGATCAGGCGTGACCTGGCACAACAGGCGTGACCGGGTATAAAGGTCGTAGGGCTGCAGGTGGCCCTCTTCGACCGGACCCCGCGAAGATCTCTCTTCGTCGACGGGTCGCGTCCATGGATCTCTTGCCGCAGCTGCTCCGCACGCTCACCTCGGTCTCGAGCGACGCCGCCATCCGTGCGATGCTCGACGGAGCAGCTCGCGGAAGCCAGGGCCTGCTTCCTGTCGACGGCGCTGGCATCGTGCTGCTGCACCCGGCTCGGACGCGGACCTATGTCGGCGCTTCGGACTCGGCGTCGTTGGAGTTCGAGCGACTGCAGAGCTCGCTGGCGCAGGGCCCCTGTTTCGCAGCCCACCACGGGTTGCGGTCGTGCTGCGTCCCGGACCTCTCGCGCGCGGAGGGCACCGAGGACGTCGGGGGCTTCGAGCAGTTCGCGACCGCCGCTCGCCGACGGGGCCTGGTGGGGGTATTCGCTTTCCCGTTGCGTCACAACGGCGTCTCCCTCGGCGCCCTCGACCTCTACCGGATGGCGCCGGGAGCCTTGAGCGCGGCGGACATGCGGATGGCTCAGGACATCGCCGACTTCGTCGCCACGTACGTCGGGGCGGTCCTGAGAGGAGTCGCCCTCCGGAGCGAGGCGATCCGGACGCATGAGGAGATCGCCCTGCTGAACGCTCTGCGGGACGAGCGTCAGTTCCTCGCGACGGCGATCCACGAGCTCAGCAACTCGGTCGCCAGCATCGCCGGTTTCACCTGGGTCCTCGAGCACGCGACGGGGACCCTCTCCGAGCGCCAGCACCAGCTCGTCGCCGCGGTCCGCCGCAATGCCGGCGACATGGGCGCTCTCGCCGCGGACATCCTGACGATGCTCAGCCGTGCGCCCGGCACGGCCCCGAGCGCGGGCTCGCACGAGCTGGTGGACCTGCGCACGGTGGTGAGTGCCCTCCGTGAACGGCTCCCGGTCACCGCTGAGGCGGGACCGGAGCTCGTCTTCCAGCTCCCGGATCGACCGGTCGCCGTCGAGGGCGACCCCGAGCAGCTGCAGCGGATGCTCGCCAACGTGCTCGGCAACGCCATCAAGTACACCCAGCCGGGAGGAACGGTCGTCTGCGCGCTGCACCGGCAGGGCGAGCACGCTCACCTCCAGGTGCGCGACAGCGGCATCGGCATCGAGGCCGCGGACGAGGCGCACGTCTTCCAGGGCTACTTCCGGGGCGCCAACGCGCGCGAGCAGGGCATCCCGGGCTCCGGTCTGGGTCTGGCCATCGTGAAGGCCATCGCCGAGGAGCACGGCGGCCGGGTCTCGCTGGCGTCCAGGCTCGGCGCGGGCACGCAGGTACGGATCATCCTGCCGCTCGCCCACCCCGACGGGCCGCCGCCGTAGCGAGAGGCGCTCCGGCCAACGCCCGGTCCGTCGAACGCCCGGTCCGTCGAGCACCGGTCCGTCGAATGCGCGCGTGTAGAGTAGCCAGTTGAGTGTCCGGCGATGATGCCTCCGCCCGGGGGGTGGGCGTCGGTCGAGAGGCGGGCGTCATGGTGACGTCGAAGGTGTCAGCTCCCTCCGAGGCGCCCGTGCGGGCCCGCGGTTCGGTGAGGCTCCGGCTGGCACGAAGCGGCGCCCCGGGCCGTCTGGACGGTGGCTGGTGGCCACGCAGCCACGATGTCGCGCTCGAGACGATCGCCCTGGCGGACCACTTCCCGTCGCGGTTCGGCCGGATCGTGCGGGTCGAGCTCTCGTCGCACGACTGGGAGTCCGCGCACCACGATCTGGCGGCCGCCGGTAGTCGCGTGGCGGTCGACGTGCTTCCCGCGGCGGAGCGCCATATCGCGCGGCTGACGATGTCGGACCGGACCGTCCTCTCGCTGCTCGTCGTTCCTCCCGGGTTCTCCCCCGACCAGGGTGAGGAAGCACTGCTGGCGGCGGCCACGTCGGGCAACGCGCACTCGGCCGCCGACCTGCTCGAGGAGGTCACCGACGGCCCGGACATCGACCCGGAGGATCGCTGGATCGACGGCGACGAATCCTGGTCGCGACCCGGCGCCGTACCGAGCCCGCTCCCGACGCCGACGCACGCGATCACCCGCGGAACCTGACAGTGGCCAGCCTCGTGCTCCGGGTCCGGCTGGTCAGCGGCGACCGCGTCGACGTCACCTTCGAGGACGCCGGCGGGCTCGACGAGACCCAGTTGCTCGACCACGTCGTCACGACGCTGTCGGAGGAGGCCGGGGTGCTTCGCTGCCGGCACGGCGACCGTCTGTTGGTGCTGTACGGCAGGGGCGTCGCAGCAGTCGAGGTGGCCCCGCGGGGCGCTGTCCTGTGAGGGACGCTGCGCTGACGCCGTTGGGCGGCTCCTACCCGTGCACCGTCGCCCCCACCCGATGCATGTGGGTGATCGCCGCACGGTAGGAGCCGAGGGCACTGCACTCGACGTAGGGGATGTCGCGCTCGACGCAGAAGGCACGCACCAGCGGCTGCGCGAAGCGGAGGTTGGACCGCGGCATGCTCGGGAAGAGGTGGTGCTCGATCTGGTAGTTGAGCCCGCCGAGCAGCGCGTCGGTCACCGGGCCGCCGCGTACGTTGCGCGACGTGAGCACCTGCCGCAGCAGCGGATCCTGCGCCTGTTCGTCGGACAGGATCGGCATGCCCTTGTGGTTGGGCGCGAAGGAGCAGCCCAGGTAGAGACCCTGCACGCTCTTGTGCAGGATGAGGAAGACGATCGCCTGCGGCCAGCTCATCGTCAGGGCGAGCAGCACGCCGTACCCGGCGAAGTGAGCGGCCAGCAGCGTCGCCTCCGCCGCCCGGAGGCGCAGGTTCGGCACGACGAGCGCCCGCACGCTGGAGATGTGCAGATTGACCGCCTCCAGGCTCAACAGCGGGAAGAAGAGCGCTGCCTGATGGCGGGTCCACCAGGCGCCGACGCCGCGGCGCCCCGCACCCTGGCTGGGGTGCCAGATCAGGGCGCCAGCGCGGACGTCCGGGTCGGAGGCCAGATCGTTGGGATGCGCGTGGTGGGCGTTGTGCTTGCGCACCCACCAGTCATAGCTCAGGCCGCTGAGGAGATTGCCGACCAGCAGCCCGAGCACCCTGCTGCCCATCGCGCTCCGGGTGATCTGACGGTGGCCGAGGTCGTGGCCCAGGAAGCTGAACCGGGTCGCGATCACCGCGAGCAGGGGCGCAGCTACGAGGATCCACCACGAGTCGCGCAGGGCCGTCATGAGCATCACGACCGCGACCAGGACGAGCAGGAGGGCGACCGCGTGCGCCGCGAAGGCCGACGGGTGCCGGCGCAGGAGGCCGGCGGTGCGCACCTGGCGGGTCAGGTCGCCATAGCCGCCGCTGTAGGTGACCCCGGCGCACGATGCCTCGCCCGGACCGCCGGCGGCTCCCCCGGCCTCGCCCACCATGACGGGTACGTCGCCGCGCGACCCGGGCATCACTGGTCGCCTGGAAGCGGAAGGTCGGGCCGATGCGTGGGTGGGTGGCCGCGGCCGGGCTCGGAGCGAGGCGAGGGTCCGCCCTCGTTGTCCCACACGGCGAAGGACTCCTCGCCGCCGCCTGCCGACGGCGCGGCGGGCGCGGCGGGGCCGGCCGCGTCATCGAGGAGGACGGCGGCGCGTGCCTGTGCTGTCGCCGAAGGGATGACGCCGATCGGGATGCGCCGGCCGTCGAGCATCGTCAGCACCAGGCGATGGGTGTCGTCCTGGGGGAAGCACCCGGTCTTGATCCGGCGCCCGGCCACCGGCGCGGATCTCGGACGGTCGTCCCAGTCCGGAGGCGAGTACAGCACACGCACGATCCGGCCCGCCTCGGTGGGCCAGGATGCGAAGAGATCCGCGAGCTCGGAACCCAGCACGCGACTACGCGGCCACCAGGCACCGAGGATCGGGCGCTGGTCGGGACCCATCCGAAGGACGAATCGCGGGGACGCATTCATGGCCATGGAGCCACCACCTCAGGGTTGCTGCATCGCCCGTCTCACCATGGTCCGGAGCAAATCCGGAGCAATTGCAGTTCTGCCTCCAGCCTACTGTGCGGGTGCACGGATCCGGCCTCGCCGTGCGAGGACATCCCGCTAGCGGTAGCGGCCTCCCGGGTCCGGAGCCTCGGCCGACTCCTCGGACCCGAGGACCACGGCTGCTGCGATGTGCCGCCAGGCCACCACGAGCGTGGTCGGCAGCTGGGACCCGGGGTCGACGATGGCGAGGTGGCCCGTCGCGTCCTGACCGACCCGGCTGATCTCGTTCTCGACAGCTGCCAGGCCGTCCTGAGCGATCTCCCAGCGCTGGGTCCACCCCAGCCCGTACAACAGCACGTAAGCCATGAGCGCTCTCCTCCTGTCGAGAAGCGCCGTTGTGTCGCCAGGCACCGCACCGCCCGCTCTGCCCACTCCGATCACGGCGGTCCGGTCGCGTGCCAGGCGCGCCGCTTCGCTCGCTGTCGACTCTACGCGCTGGTTCGCGCGGCGAGGCACCGCCGCCGGGGCCTCGGAGACGACGAGGCCGAGGCTGACCGCCTCCGTCGGCCTTCAGTGCCGCTTCTGGACCAGCACGACGTAACCCAGCGCCACGCCGAGCCCGGCGACGATCGGCCCGAACGACTGCGTCACGCCTGCGGTGCCGAACGTCCAGATCGCGCCGAGGACGACCATCGCCAGGGCGACGAGCGACCACATCACCTTCGCGGCGACGTTCGGGCTGCCGTAGCGGTTCCCGAGGTCGGGTCGGGTCATCGTCGCCTCAGTCCTCGGGCTCGTAGCCGAGGTTCGACCCGAGCCACCGCTCCGCCTCGGTCAGCGCCCAGCCCTTGCGCCTGGCGTAGTCCGCCACCTGGTCCTGGCCGAGCCGGCCGACCACGAAGTACTGCGACTGCGGGTGGCTGTAGTAGATGCCCGAGACCGAGGCTCCCGGCCACATGGCCATCGACTCGGTCAGCGAGATGCCGGTGTTGGCCTCGACATCGAGCAGGTCCCAGATCGTCCGCTTCTCGGTGTGCTCGGGGCAGGCCGGGTAGCCGGGCGCGGGCCGGATGCCGGCGTACAGCTCCTTGATCAGGTCCTCGTTGCTCACCCCGTCCTCGGCGGCATAGCCCCAGAACTCCGTGCGCACGCGCTGGTGGAGCCGCTCGGCGAACGCCTCGGCGAGCCGGTCCGCGAGCGCCTCGAGCAGGATCGCGTTGTAGTCGTCCAGCGCGTCCTTGTAGGCCTTGACCCGCTCGGGCAGCTCGGTGCCGGCAGTGACGGCGAACGCTCCGACCCAGTCCTCGAGACCGGAGTCGACCGGCGCGACGTAGTCCGCCAGCGACCGGTTCGGGATCCCGTCGCGGTGCTGGCCCTGCTGGCGCAGCTGGTGCAGCGTCGTCCGCACCTGCGTGCGCGACTCGTCGGCCCACACGGTGACGTCCTCACCCGTCGAACCGGCCGGGAACAGGCCGTACACGCCGCGCGGACGCAGCCAGCCCTCGGCGTCGATCCGGTCGAGCATGGCCTGGGCGTCGGCGTACAGCTTGCTCGCCGCCTCGCCGGTGACGGGGCTGTTCAGCAGGTCGGGGAACCTGCCCTTCATCTCCCAGGCGTTGAAGAACGGCTGCCAGTCGATGTACTCGCGCAGCTCGCTGACCGGGTAGTCGCTGAGCACGTGCACGCCCAGCTGCGCCGGACGCGGGGGCGTGTACGACGCCCAGTCCATCGGCGTGGCGTTGCTGCGCGCCTGCGCGTAGGTGAGCAGCGGGCGGTCGTGCTTCTCCGCGTGCCGGGCGCGCAGCGCGTCGTAGTCCTCCTTGATCGAGGCCATCAGCTCGCCGCGTCGCTCGCCGAGCAGCTGCGCGGCCACCGGGACCGACCGCGAGGCGTCCTTGACCCAGACGACGGGCCCGTCGTACTTCGGATCCACCTTGACCGCCGTGTGCGCACGCGAGGTGGTGGCGCCGCCGATGAGCAGCGGGATGTCGAGGCCCTGGCGCTGCATCTCGGCGGCGAAGTTCACCATCTCGTCCAGGCTGGGCGTGATCAGGCCGGACAGGCCGATGATGTCGGCGCCGACCTCGGCGGCCGTGTCGAGGATCTTCTGGGCAGGCACCATCACGCCGAGGTCGATGACCTCGTAGTTGTTGCACTGCAGCACCACGCCGACGATGTTCTTGCCGATGTCGTGCACATCGCCCTTGACCGTGGCCATGACGATCCTGCCGTTGGTGTCGGCGCCGGCCAGGGAGGGGTCGGCGGCCTTCTCCTCCTCGATGTACGGGATGAGGTAGGCGACGGCCTTCTTCATCACGCGCGCCGACTTCACCACCTGCGGCAGGAACATCTTGCCGGCGCCGAACAGGTCGCCGACGACGTTCATGCCGTCCATCAGCGGGCCCTCGATCACCTCGATCGGTCGGCGACCGTCGGCGGCCAGGGTGGCCCGAAGCTCCTCGGTGTCCTGCTCGACGAAGGCGTCGAGGCCCTTGACCAGGGCGTGGGTGATCCGCTCACCGACCGGCAGCGAGCGCCACTCGTCGACCTTCGCCTCGGCCTCCTCGCCGCTGCCGCGGTGCTTCTCGGCCAGCTCCAGCAGCCGCTCGGTGGCGGCCACCGAGTCGTCGGTTCGGTTGAGCACGACGTCCTCGATCGCGTCGCGCAGCTCCGGGTCGATCTCGTCGTAGGTCACCAGCGCACCGGCGTTCACGATGCCCATCGACAGGCCCGCCTGGATGGCGTGGTAGAGGAAGACGGCGTGGATCGCCTCGCGGACCGGATTGTTGCCGCGGAAGGAGAAGGAGACGTTGGAGATGCCGCCGGAGATCTTCGCGCCGGGAAGGTTCTGCTTGATCCAGCGGGTGGCCTCGATGAAGTCGACACCGTAGTTGGCGTGCTCCTCGATGCCCGTGCCCACGGCGAAGACGTTCGGGTCGAAGATGATGTCCTCGGGGTCGAAGCCGACCCGATCGACCAGGATGCGGTAGGCCCGCTCGCAGATCGCGATCCGGCGCTCGTAGGAGTCGGCCTGGCCGTCCTCGTCGAACGCCATCACGACGGCAGCCGCGCCGTACTGCTTGCAGGCGAGCGCGTGCTCGATGAACGGCCCCTCGCCCTCCTTGAGCGAGATGGAGTTCACGATCGGCTTGCCCTGGACGCAGCGCAGACCGGCCTCGATGACCTCCCACTTGGAGGAGTCGATCATCACCGGCACCCGGCTGATGTCCGGCTCGGACGCGATCAGCTTGAGGAAGCGGTCCATCGCCGCGACCCCGTCGATCATGCCCTCGTCCATGTTGACGTCGATGACCTGGGCGCCGTTCTCCACCTGCTGGGCGGCGACCGACAGCGCGGTGTCGTAGTCGCCGGCCTTGATCAGGTTGCGGAACCGCGCCGAGCCGGTGATGTTCGTCCGCTCACCGACGTTGACGAACAGGCTCTCGTCGGTGACGGTGAACGGTTCGAGTCCGGAGAGCCGCAGCCCCGGCTCGGGGGTCGAGGGCGTCCGCCGCGGGGTGTCGGCGACGGCCTCGGCGATCGCCTTGATGTGCGCAGGCGTGGTGCCGCAGCAGCCGCCGACGATATTGACGAAGCCCGCCGAGGCGAACTCCGAGACGTGGCCGGCGGTCTCGGCGGGGCCCTCGTCGTACTCGCCGAAGGCGTTGGGCAGGCCTGCGTTGGGGTAGCACGACACGAAGGTGTCCGCGACGCGCGCGAGCTCGGCGATGTAGGGCCGCATCTCCTGCGCGCCGAGCGCGCAGTTGAGGCCGACGGCGATCGGGCGGGCGTGGCGCACCGAGTCCCAGAACGCCTCGGTGACCTGACCGGACAGCGTGCGGCCGGAGGCGTCGGTGATGGTGCCGGAGATGATCACGGGCCAGCGACGGCCGTGCTCGGCGTAGACCTGCTCGACGGCGTAGATCGCGGCCTTGGCGTTGAGCGTGTCGAAGATCGTCTCGATGATGATGATGTCGGCGCCGCCCTCGAGCAGGCCGCGGGTGGCCGTCGCGTACGCCGCCACCAGCTCCTCATAGCTGATGTTGCGCGCACCGGGGTCGTTGACGTCGGGGCTGATGCTGGCGGTCCGGCTGGTCGGGCCGAGGGCGCCGGCGACGTAGCGGGGCTTCTCCGGCGTGCTGAACTCGTCGGCGCACGCGCGCGCCAGCCGGGCCGACTCGTAGTTGAGCTCGTAGGCGAGCTCCTCCATGCCGTAGTCGGCCATCGAGATCGCGTTCGCGTTGAACGTGTTCGTCTCGATGATGTCGGCGCCGGCCTCGAGGTACTCGCGGTGGATGCCGGCGATGATCTCCGGCTGGGTCAGCGTCAGCAGGTCGTTGTTGCCGATCACGTCCGTGGGCCAGTCCTTGAACCGCTCGCCGCGGTAGCCGGCCTCGTCGGGACGGTCGCGCTGGATGGCGGTGCCCATCGCTCCGTCGATGACCATGATCCGCTGACGGAGCGCAGCGGTGAGGGCCTCGGTGGCGTCGGGACGCAGACTCATGCAGTCATTCTCCCATCGCGGGTTTGCCAACCCCGAATCGTGTCCGCGACCGCGCTCCGCCAGCGGCCGACTAGGGTGAAGGGTGTGATCGAGCTGCAGCAGACCCGCGACCTCGTCGACCCCGTGGTGATCGCGGCGTTCGAGGGATGGAACGACGCGGCCGACGCGGCCACGGGGGTGATCGACCACCTCATCGAGGTGTGGAACGCCCAGGTGGTGGGCGCGCTCGATCCGGAGGACTACTACGACTTCCAGGTCAACCGACCCCGTGTCGGGATCGATGAGTCCGGCCGGCGCAGCATCACCTGGCCGACCACCCAGATCGCCGTGGCCTCGCCGCCCGACCTCAAGCGCGATGTCATCCTGATCCGCGGCATCGAGCCCTCGATGAGGTGGCGACAGTTCACCGCCGAGCTGCTGGCGGCCACCGACGAGCTCGGCGGTCGGTTCATCGTGACCCTCGGCGCGCTGCTCGCCGACACCCCGCACACCCGGCCGATCCCGGTCAACGGCACGGCCTCCGATTCCGACCTCGCCGATCGCCTCGATCTGGAGGAGCCGACCTACGAGGGTCCCAGCGGCATCGTGGGGGTGCTCCAGGACGCCTCCACCAGCCTCGGCCTGCCCGGCGTGTCCTACTGGGCGGCGGTCCCGCACTACGTCGCGCAACCGCCGTGTCCCAAGGCGACGCTGGCCCTGGTCGGTCGGCTCGAGGAGCTGCTCGACTGCTCGATCCCGCTCGGCGACCTGCCCGAGGACGCGCGGGCATGGGAGCGCGGGGTGGACGAGCTGGCCGAGGAGGACGAGGACATCGCCGACTACGTCCGATCGCTGGAGGAGACCCGCGACACCGCCGACCTGCCGGAGGCCTCCGGCGAGGCGATCGCGCGCGAGTTCGAGCGCTACCTCAAGCGCCGGGGGGACGACAGCTGAGAGGTCACCTTCTGCGGGTCGAGTGGCCCGTTCCGGTGGACACTCGACCCGCAGGACGTGACGTCTCGGCTCAGAGCTTGAGGCCGAGGGCTGCGTCCAGGAGCACGGCGATCTGGTCGGCCGCCCGCTCGTCGCCGGTCTCGGCCAGATGGCCCGCGACACCGAGGGTGGCGTCGACCCACGCCTGGATCGCCGCGACCGCGCGCGGCGCGTCCAGGTCGTCGGCGAGGGCGGTCAGCACCTCCTCGACCACCGGCGCCGCGGCGGCGCCGCGACCGAGGACGAGGGCCTTGCGCCACTGTCCGACGGTGTCGACCGCGTCGAAGAGCAGGTCGTCGGTCCACTCCCAGTCGCTGCGGTAGTGGTGCCGCAGCAGGACCAGGCGGATCGCCATCGGATCGATCTCGGCGTTGCGCAGCGCCGAGACGAAGACCAGGTTGCCCTTGGACTTCGACATCTTCTCGCCCAGGTATCCGACCATGCCGCAGTGCACGTAGGCCTGGGCGAACGGCGCGCTCGCGTCGACCACCTGAGCGTGCGAGGCGCACATCTCGTGGTGCGGGAAGATCAGGTCGGAGCCGCCGCCCTGGACGGTGAAGCCGGCACCGAGGTGCTCGCGGGCGATGGCCGCGCACTCGACGTGCCAGCCCGGCCGGCCCCTGCCCCAGGGCGAGTCCCAGGACGGCTCGCCGGGACGCTCGCCACGCCACACCAGCGGGTCGAGCGGGTCCTTCTTGCCCGCCCGGTCGGGGTCGCCGCCGCGCTGCGGGAAGATCTCGAGCATCTGCTCACGGCTGTAGTGGGACTCCTCGCCGAACGCGCTGTCGGCAGCGACGGAGAAGTAGAGGTCGTCCTCGACGCGGTAGATCGCGCCGGCGTCGTCGAGTCGCTGGATCAGCTCCAGGACCAGCGGGATCGACTCCACCGCACCGGTGTAGTCGTCCGGCGGCAGGACGCGCAGCGCTTCCATGTCCTGGCGGAACAGCTCGGTCTCGCGCTCGGCCAGCTCGCGCCAGTCGACCTTGACCTTCTCGGCCCGCTCGAGCAGCGGGTCGTCCACGTCGGTGACGTTCTGGGCGTAGGCGACCCGCAGGCCGGCGTTGCGCCAGGCGCGGTTCAGCAGGTCGAAGGCGACATAGGTGTTCGCGTGTCCCATGTGGGTGGCGTCGTACGGCGTGATGCCGCACACGTAGAGCGAGGCAGGGAGCCCGGCCGCGGCCGCGCCGACCTCGACGACGGCGTTGCGGGAGGTGTCGAAGAGTCGCACCGCCGGTCCGGAGATCGGCAGGGCGGGGACCTCGGGTGCAGACCAGGCTCGCATGGTCGAAGCCTAGGACAGACCGCTCAGAAGGGTGGCCACGGGATCACGTGCCAGTCGGTGTCGGGCTCGGGCAGCATGCCCGCGGCGAGCAACCGGTCGCACCGGAGGGCCAGCGCCTCCAGGTCCCAGAAGGCGAGATACTCCCCCAGCAGACCGCCCTCGGGGCCCTCGAGCGCCGCCCGCACCCGCCGTACGACCTCGATCTCCTCGTCGGTCAGCGGCTCGCCCATCCAACCCCAGAGCACGGTGCGGAGCTTGGGCTCACGGTGGAAGGTCAGGCCGTGGTCGCAGCCGTACCGGTGGCCGCCGACCATCTCCAGCACGTGTCCGCCCTTGCGATCGGCGTTGTTGGCGAGGACGTCGAAGACGGCCATCCGCCGCAGCGCGAGGGTGTCCTCGTGGACCAGCGAGACCGGTTCGTCGCGCGCACCGACGCCGTCGAAGACGTGCAGGTAGCCGGCCGGCACCCGGCCGCCTGGCACCAGGGTGACGGCCTCCTGTGCCGGGTCCACCTCGCACCAGCGCTGCACCATGCCGATGCCGTGCGGCCCGTCGCGCAGCCACGTCTCCGGCACGACGTCCCACCCGGTGAGCTCCGAGAGCAGGTACGCCGCCACCTCCCGGTGGGCGAGATTCCCGTCCGGGAAGTCCCACAGCGGCCGCTCGCCGCGGATCGGCTTGTAGACGACGGCCGTCTCCGTCCCCGCCGCCGAGCGCAGCGAGGCCAGGAACGTCGCGTTCGAGGCGCTGGTGATGCGACCGTGCAGGACCAGCTCCTCGTCGTCCCGTTCGGGAACGGGTTCGCTCATGGCCGCCATGTCCTGTGGCTCACTGGTCGTCGGCGATGCGTCGCTTGAAGCCGTTGGCCCGTACGCAGAGGTGACCGTTGGGATCGATCGGTCCGCCGCAGAAGGGGCAGGAGGGCCGGCCGGCGTCGACGACGAGCGCCGCACGCTTGACGAAGGCCCGCGCGTGCGCCGGCTCCAGCCGGACCAGCATCATCTCGTCCGGCTCCGCGTCGTCGGACTCCTCGGGGACCGCGGTCTCCTCGCCTCCGGTCAGGGTCTCCTCGACCGGGAAGATCTCGATCACGACCCGCTCGTCGTCGGGGTCCCAGGAGAGCGTCATCGTGCCGACGCGGAACTCCTCGGCGATCGGCTGCTCGAGCGGGCCGTTGTCGTCCAGCCCGTACGGCGCCACCGCCGGCACCACCGAGCTGGCCTCGCGCATGACGTCGTCGAGCAGCTCGTCGACGCGCTCGGCGAGGACGGCCACCTGCTGCTTCTCGAGCGCGACGCTGACCACCAGGGTGCCGACGCGTGCCTGCAGGAAGAACGTGCGGGCGCCGGGCTCGCCGACGGTCCCGACGACGAATCGCTCGGGCGGGTCGAATGCGTGGACGACGGGCATGGCTCCAGCCTAGTGGCGGGCCGGTGCCGGCTCGCCGGGACCGGCACCGCCTCCGACCGCCGCGTCGCCACCGGCCGCCTTCGCCGTACGCCGCTTCTTCGCGGGCGGGTTGAGCCACGACAGGTCGCCGTCGTGGGTGTTGGTCGCCAGCACGAACGGCCGGGTGTCGGTGTACCGGATCACCGAGATCGAGGCCGGATCGACGTGCAGGCGCTGGAACAGGTCGAGGTGCATCCCCAGCGCGTCGGCGAGGATCGACTTGATGATGTCGCCGTGGCTGACGGCCACCCAGACGGCATCGGCGCCGTGCTCGGCGGTGAACGCGGCGTCGAGGCGTCGTACGGCGGCGACGGCGCGGGTCTGCATGGTCAGCATCGTCTCGCCCTCGGGGAACGCGACGGCCGACGGCTGGGTCTGGACCGTCCGCCACAACGGCTCCTTGGCCAGGTCCTTGAGCGCACGGCCCTGCCAGGCGCCGTAGTCGCACTCGGTGATCGCCTTCTCGACCACCAGCGGCACCGCCGGCGCGTCCTCGGGCCGCGCGGCGAGGAGCGCCCTCGAGGTCTGTCGACAGCGCTCCAGCGGACTGGTGACGACGCCGGCCAGCTTGACCGGGGCGAGCCGCTCACCGGCCTTGGCCGCCTGGCGTTGGCCGAGCTCGTCGAGCCGTACGCCGGCCGTGCGCCCGGCCAGCACACCGCTGGCGTTCGCTGTGGTGCGGCCGTGCCGGACCAGGATGAGGGTCGCCATGGGCCGAGCCTAGCCAGGGGGTCGCCCGCGCGTGGTCGGCGGGCGTGCTGCGCCTCGACACGCTCCGAGCAGCGCCTCGCCCGGCCACCCGTCGCCTACGGTGGCACCTGTGATCGTGGACTCCGCTCTGTACCGCAACGGTGAGCGCGTGGATCTCGCCTGCCACCCGCACGAGTACGGCGTCATGCGGGCCGGCGTGCACAACCCGGGCGACTTCGTCTGGCTCGGCCTCTACCGCCCGAGTGAGCGCGAGCTCGCCGAGGTGGCCGAGGCCTTCGGCCTGCACCCCCTCGCCGTCGAGGACGCGCTGACGGCGCATCAGCGCCCCAAGCTCGAGCGCTACGGCGAGGTGATGTTCCTGGTGCTCAAGACGCTCTGGTACGTCGACGCCGACGACGCGGTGGAGACCGGCGAGATCAACGTGTTCATGGGCCGTGACTTCGTGGTCACCGTCAGGCATGGTCGGGGCTCCCAGCTGGCGCCCGCGCGCCACCTGCTGGAGAGCGACGAGCGCCGGCTGCTGACCCAGGGACCGTCCTCGGCGATCTACGCGGTCGCCGACCACGTGGTGGACGGATACCTTTCGGTGATCGGCGAGCTGGTCAAGGACGTCGACGAGGTCGAGACCTCGGTCTTCTCCCCCGCTCGCACCAGCGACTCCGAGCGGATCTACAAGCTCAAGCGCGAGCTGGTCGAGGTGCGTCGCGCCGTCCTGCCGCTGCGCGACCCGATCCGGCGCTTCGCCACGGCGGAGTACGGCGAGCGCGACATCGACGACGACATCAGGCCCTTCTTCCGCGACGTGCTGGACCACCTCAACCAGGGCACCGAGTCCGTCGACTCGCTCGACTCCCTGCTGTCGTCCGCGTTCGACGCCCACGTCGCGCGGATCCAGGTCCAGCAGAACGACGACATGCGCAAGATCTCGGCCGGCGCCGCGATCATCGTCGTACCGACGCTCGTGGCCGGTGTCTACGGCATGAACTTCGAGCACATGCCCGAGCTGCACTGGCGCTTCGGCTACGCGTACGCGCTGATCCTGATGGCCTCGTCGGTGACGGCGCTGTGGTGGTGGTTCAGGCGTTCAGGTTGGTTGTAGGTTCGCGCGCCTAGCCTCGCCGGCTGTGAGGTTCTGGCTCAAGAACACCCTGTGGGTCCTCGGCTTCGTGGCAGCGTGCGCGGTGGCGATCGCCGTTCGCCTGACGGTGGTGCACCGCGAGAGTGGTGAGTGGCGACTGCGACCCTCCGCCGAGCCGATGCTGCTGCGCTTCGACGGTCACGTCTACGACCGGACCGGCCTCGACCTCCACAAGGAGCACGGCTATCTGGTGCACGGCCGCGATCTTGGCGGTGGCGACATCCTGGCACCCGCGGACTCCGGCGCGCCGGTGTCCATCCAGGTGCACAACCTCAGCCGCTTCTACCACTACCAGCTCGCCAGCTGATCAGGTCGCGCTCATCACGTCGCACTGATCACGTCGCTGTGATCACGTCGCGCTGACGACCCCGCTCGCGACCAGGATCAGCACGACGGCGCCGAGCGCGACCCGGTACGGCACGAACCGGGCGATCGAGTGGTGGCTGACGAAGCGCAGCAACCAGGCCACCGTCGCGTAGGCGACCACGAAGGCGATCAGGGTCCCCACGACCGTCTGCCCGACGGAGATGCCCTGCACGTCCTTGAGCTCGTAGAGCCCCGCCGCCAGCAGCGCCGGGATCGAGAGGAAGAAGCTGAGCCGGGTCGCGGTGACCCGGTCGAGCCCGCGGAACAGGCCGGCCGAGATGGTGGCCCCCGAGCGGGAGACACCGGGGATCAGTGCGATGCACTGGACCAGGCCGACAGCGACCGCGTCCTTCATGGTCAGCTGCCGCTCGCCGCGGTCCTGCCGCGCGACCCGCTCGGCCCAGACCATCACGACGCTCCAGCCGATCAGGGCACCGCCGACCCACCACAGCGAGCGCAGCGGGCCCGAGACCAGGTCCTTCGCCACCAGCCCCACGATGCCGATCGGGATGGTGCCGACGATGGCGTACCAGCCCATCCGGTACTCCTGGGTGCCACGCTGCTGTGGCTTGAGCAGGCCGACGCACCAGCCCCGGACGATGGCGACGATGTCGCGCAGGAAGTACAGGATGACCGCCGCGATGGCGCCCATCTGGATGACCGCCGTGTACGCGGTGACCGCGTCGTCGTCGATCTGCAGTCCCAGGATCTTCTCGGCGATGGTCAGGTGGCCGGTGCTGGAGACCGGGAGGAACTCGGTGAGCCCCTCGACGATGCCCAGCACGACGGAGTCCAGATAGTTCATCGATCACTTTCGGGTCTGCGGAAGGTCGCCTGAAGCCTAGGGGGTCACAGCTCCGGCGAGCCTGGAAGCAACCTCGTCAGCGTGCCGACTATCTTCTTCCGCATGCAACAGCGCGCCGTCGGGGAGTCCGGTCTGAAGGTGTCCTCCCTGGGACTGGGCACCATGACGTGGGGACGCGACACCGACGAGCACGAGGCCCGCGACCAGTTGATCGCCTTCGCCGAGGCCGGGGGCACCCTGGTCGACACTGCGGCCGGCTACGCCGACGGGGCCTCCGAGCAGCTGCTCGGCTCGCTCATCGGTGACGTGATGGCACGCGACGAGATCGTCCTCGCGACCAAGGCCGGCATCTCGCGGCGCAGCGGCTCGCGTCAGGTCGACACCAGCAGGCGCGGCCTGCTCGACGGGCTCGAGGCCTCCCTGCGCCGCCTCGGTACCGACCACGTCGATCTGTGGCAGGTGCACGTCTGGTCCGACGAGACGCCGTTGGAGGAGACGCTCGCCACCCTGGACCATGCCGTCACCACCGGTCGGGCACGCTACGTCGGGATCTCCAACTACGCCGGCTGGCAGACCGCCCAGGCCGCCACCTGGCAGCGCGCGGTCCCCGGCCGCGCGCGGCTGGTCAGCACGCAGGTGCAGTACTCACTCCTCGCCCGCGAGGTCGAGTACGACGTCGTGCCCGCCGCGGAAGCCCTCGGCCTGGGCATCTTCCCCTGGTCACCGTTGGCCGGCGGAGTGCTCACCGGCAAGTACCGCACGGGCACGCCCTCGGACTCGCGCGGCGCCCGCTCGGACTTCGCCGGCCGGGTCGACGCCTACCTCGACGAGCGTGGGCGCGGCATCGTCGAGGCGGTGGCCCGCGCAGCCGACGGGCTCGGCTGGACTGCTCAGCAGGTGGCCCTCGCCTGGGTCCGTGACCGGCCGCTGGTGACAGCACCGATCGTCGGTGCCCGGACGGCGGCCCAGCTACAGTCGGCCCTCGGCGTCGTCGATCTCACCCTTCCGGCGGAGATCGCCAGCGCCCTGGACGACGTTTCGGCAGACTGAAGAGGCCTGTCGCCGACCGCCCCGAAGGAGGAGCCTCTCCCGATGAGCAATCACGATCGCCGTACGCCGCGCCCCGGTGTGGAGTGGGAGTTCGACAAGATCAGCTTCAGTCGCGACTTCTCGCGCAACGTGGTGACCAAACTCCTGGTCGAGCGCGCCGAGCAGGGTGGCTGGGAGCTGGATCGGGTCCGGATCAGTTCCGACGGCATCCGCCGCGTGATCCTGCGGCGCAAGATCATCCGCGCCGTCCGCACCGCCTGATCGCCGCGGTCACGGCTGCGTGCGTCCCCTCCGGCCGATTTGCGACAGACAACCGGTCGGGGCTCCCCGACCGGGCGGTTGTTCCCTACCCTTGCGGTGATGCCTCGCCCACCGAGCCGCCCACCGACCCGCTCCCGCCGTCGCGATCGCCCGTCCGCGCCGGTCGTCGATGTGTCGGCGTGGCACCGGATCGGCGTCATCGGCGCTGTCGGCATCGGGCTGGTCGGACTGCTGGCGTCAGCCTCGACCCACGAGCTCGACAGCGGCTCGTGGGCCTACTACGGCGCGGCCGTCGCATTGACGGTCGCGGTCTGGCTGCTGGTGCATCGTCTGCGCGCCCCGTGGGCGCTGCTGTGCTGGCCGCTGATGGCCCTGCTCGGCCTCGTCGGCGTCTCCTTCTCCGCGCCCGTCGCGGCGACCCTGTGCATGGGCTCGGCCGTCCTGGGATTCCTCTTCGCCGGCCTCACCCAGGCGCGCGGTGTCTCCCTCGTCCTGCTGCCGCCGACGCTGGCGACCTTCGTCCGGGTCAACCACTCGGTGCCGGCTCAACAGCTCGGCGTGCGCCTCGGCATCGCGCTGGTCGTCTGGATAGCTGCCGGCGAGCTGCCGGCGTGGCTGAACGCGAAGCTGAGCTCGGCCCGGGCGGACCTCGAGCGGCTGGCCGCGACGGATCCGCTCACCGGGCTGGCCAACAGGCGGTACTGGGACGCGCAGGTCGGCCGGATGCTCGGCCAGCGGACGTCCTTCGCCGTGCTGCTGGTCGACCTGGACCACTTCAAGCTCTTCAACGACGCGCATGGCCACCTGGCCGGGGACGAGATGCTGATCGCCTTCGCCCGGGTCATCGACGAGAACGCTCCCGAGGCGGCCGTGCGCGCCCGCTGGGGCGGGGAGGAGTTCGCGCTGGCGGTGCAGGACGTCGCAGAGGCGCCGCAGATCGCCGAGCGGATCCGCCGCGCCGTACCGCTGGGACAGACCTGCTCGATCGGGCTCGTCGCCCAGCGACCCGGCGAGACGTTGCCCGGCCTCATGCTCCGTGCGGACGAGGCGCTCTACCAGGCCAAGTCGGCGGGCCGCGACCGCGTCGTCGCTGCCTGAGCCGGTCGCCCGAGACGATCGCCCGAGACGATCGCCGGGACCGATCGTCCCGGCGGGGACGGCCGGCGCGGGTCAGGCCTCGTCGAGGAACCGGTCCATCACCCGGGCGCCGAACTCGAGGGCGTCGGTGGGGACACGCTCGTCGACGCCGTGGAAGAGGCCGGTGAAGTCGAGGTCCTCGGGCAGCCGCAGCGGTGCGAACCCGAAGGTCTTGATGCCCAGCTTGGTGAAGTGCTTGGCGTCCGTCCCGGCCGACATCAGGTACGGCGCCACCGCGGCCCCAGGATCCTCGGCTAGCAGCGAGCGCGTCATCACATCGACCAGCCGCCCCTCGTACGGCGTCTCCCACGGCTTCTGGTTCGACACGAAGTCGATGTCCACGCCCTCGCCGCACAGCCGCGCCAGCTCGGCGAAGAACTCGTCCTCGTAGCCGGGTAGGAAGCGCCCGTCCACGTGCGCTGTCGCCTCCGTCGGGATGACGTTGACCTTGTAGCCCGCATCCAGCATCGTCGGGTTGGTGACGTGGCTCAGGGTCGCGCCGATCATCCGGGCGGCGGGACCGAACTCCTCGATCAGGGTCTGCGCGTTCTCCGGCGTCGCCTCGGTGCCGACCAGCTCCGCGACGGCGGCCAGCAGCGTCTGCATCGTGGGCGTGAGCTGAACCGGCCACTCGTGGGCGCCGATCCGTGCCACCGCCGCCGCGAGCCGGGCGACCGCGTTGTCGCGGTTGATCATCGAGCCGTGTCCGGCGGTCCCCCGCGCGGTCAGCCGCATCCAGGCCATGCCCTTCTCGGCCGCCTCGATCAGGTAGAGGCGCCGGCCACGGATGGTGGTGCTGAACCCACCGACCTCGCCGATCCCCTCGGTGACCCCGTCGAACTCCTCGGGCATCTCCTCGACGAGCTTCTGCGCACCGAGGTGGCCGCCGGCCTCCTCGTCGGCGGTGAACGCGAGGACGACCCGACGAGCGGGCGGCCGGCCCGCGCGCTGCCGGGCCCGCACCACGCTGAGCACCATCGCGTCGAAGTCCTTCATGTCGACGGCTCCGCGGCCCCAGACGTAACCGTCCTGGACCGCCCCGGCGAACGGGTCGACCTGCCAGTCGGCAGCCTCGGCGGGCACCACGTCGAGATGGCCGTGGATCAGCAGCGCCGGCCGACCGTCGGGCGCGTCCTCGCCCCAGTGCGCGACCAGCGACGTCCGGCCCGTCGCCGACTCGTGCAGCCGCGACGAGACGCCCACCTCGTCCAACAGACCGGCGACGTACTCGGCGGCCTTGCGCTCCCCGGGTCCGGAGTCGTCGCCGAAGTTGGAGGTGTCGATCCGGATCAGGTCGCGGGCGATCTCGACGACCTCGTCGTGCGCCGAAGGGACAGAGGGGGTGGCCATGTGCTTACGCTATCGGGTCGTCGTGACAGCAAAGTCATGTAATACAGTTTGGATACTATGTCTAACGTCTACGTCCGCTCCTACCAAGCCGCGACCGCCAATCCCGATGCCTACCAGCAGTGGCAGCAGAACCTCTTCGGCGACAACCTGGGCAACCTCCTCTACACCTACGCGGTGGAGCGACAGCTCTCCTCGAGCGGCAACGTCGTGCAGCCCGGCCCCACGCGTGGGCAGCGCCTGGACCCGGGCTGGTACCACGAGCACGTCGACCACCTGGTCATCCCGCTCGCCAACGCGTTCCGCTGGACCTTCCGCGAGCGACTCGACACGCTCAGCGAGCTGATCGAGCGCCTGCGCATCCCGGTCACCGTGATCGGCGTCGGCGCACAGGCCAGCGCCGCCGGGGAGTGGAACGCCGACCACGCCACCCAGATCGACGCCTCGGTGAAGCGCTTCGTCGGCGCGTTGCTGGAACGCGGCCCCTCGATCGGGGTGCGCGGCGAGTTCACCAGCGACTACCTGATCGGACTGGGCTTCCCCACCGACACGGTCGACATCATCGGCTGCCCCTCGATGTTCCTGCGCGGCGGCGACCTCACCCTGCGCCCGCTGCCCGATCTCACCGACGACTCCCCCATCGCCCTGAACCTCTCGCCGTACGTCAGCGAGATGGGTCCGATCATCGAGCACAACCTCGCCCGCTACGACCGGCTGGACTACGTCGCTCAGGACCTGCAGACCCTCGGCCTGCTGCTCGGCGAGCCGTACGACGGAAAGGGCGCCGGGGACCCGTTGCTCCCCACCGGCCCCGAGCACCCGCTCGTCGCCGGCGGGCGGGCCTGGATGGCGCTCAACGCAACGACCTGGCTACGCGAGCTGGCCCGGTACGACTTCAGCTTCGGCACCCGGATCCACGGCAACATCGCGGCCCTCCTCGCCGGTACGCCGGCGTACGTACTGGCTCACGACTCGCGCACGCTGGAGCTCGCGCGCTACCACCAGATCCCGCACCTGGTGGTCCGCTCGCTCGGCGACCCTGCGCTCGCCGACGCAGCGACGCTGGCCGCCGGCGCCGACTACGGCCCCACCGTCAGCGGTCATGCCGAGCGGTTCGAGCGCTACGTCGCCTACCTCGACCGGCACGGCCTGGACCACATCTTCGCGCCGGGCCAGACCGGCGCCTCCTTCGATGACGCCGTCGCCGCGGTGGACTTCCACCCCGCGGTGCGCGCCGGCGTACCGGTACCGCGCCTCGGGCGGCCCGGTCGCCCGTCGCAGCGACCGTCCCTGGCATCGCGGATCGCCGCGCGGCTGCGCCGCTGACCTGTCAGTCGGTGGCGATCGCCGCGGTACTGGCGCCGGTCACCGTGATCAGGTCGGCCGGAGCCAGTTCGAGCTGCAGCCCCCGTCGCCCGGCGCTCACGAAGACCGTCTCGAACGCCGAGGCACTCTCGTCGACGACCGTGGGCAACGGCGTGCGCTGCCCGATCGGCGAGATGCCACCCAGCACGTACCCGCTGCTCCGGGTGGCGGCGGCGGGGTCGGCCATCTCGGCGCGTTTGGCGCCGCATGCCCGTGCCAGCGCCTTGAGGTCGAGGTGCTGCGCGACAGGCACGACGGCGACCGTCAGCCGGCCGCCCACCTGCGCGACGAGGGTCTTGAAGATGCGGCCGCGATCGACCCCGAGCAGCGCGGCTGCCTCCTCGCCGTACGCGCGAGCGCCCTCGTCGTGCTCGTAGGGGTGGAGCGTGAAGGAGACCCCGGCCCGGGTCAGGGCGATCGTCGCCGGGGTGCCGCTGGATGCCTTCGCCACGGCGCGAGCATGCCATGGACGGGCCGCGTCCGTCCGCTCGTCCCGTGCGGCCGACACGGGGGTGCTCGCGTTCCGGGTACCGCCAGGGCCTCCCGGGAGTTGAGCCCCCGTGCCACCGTGGTGGGCGTGGAACCCATCGAGAACCAACCGACCCTGACCCTCAACAACGGCGTGAGCATGCCCGCCCTGGGCCTCGGCGTCTTCCAGAGTCCGCCCGAGGAGACCGCAGCGGCCGTCGCGACAGCGCTCGGCATCGGCTACCGGCACATCGACACGGCGGCGGCGTACGGCAACGAGCGCGAGGTGGGCGAGGGCCTGCGCCGCGCCGGGGTGGACCGCGGCGATGTCTTCCTCGAGACCAAGGTGTGGGTCAGCGACTACGGCTACGACGAGACGCTGCACGCGTACGAGAAGGCGGCTGCCAAGCTGGGCGTCGACCAGCTCGACCTGCTCATCCTGCACCAGCCGGCACCGGACCGGTTCGAACGGACCGTCGCGGCGTACAAGGCGCTGGAGACACTCCTCGCCGACGGCAGGGTGCGCGCGATCGGCGTCAGCAACTTCATGCCGCACCACCTCGACCGGCTCCTGGCGGAGACCGAGATCGTCCCGGCGGTCAACCAGATCGAGCTGCACCCCTACTTCACCCAGCCGGAGGTGCGGCGCGCCGATGCCGAACACGGCATCCTCGACCAGGCCTGGTCACCGATCGGCGGCATCACGTTCTACCCGGGCTGGGGCGAGCAGCGCCGCAGCGTGATGGAGGACGACACCTTGCTCGAGATCGCCGCCCAGCACGAGCGATCCGCTGCTCAGGTGATGCTTCGCTGGCACCTGCAGCAGGGCCGTTCGGCCATCCCGAAGTCGACCGACCCCGGCCGCATCCGGCAGAACTTCGAGGTCTTCGACTTCGCCCTCAGCAGCGAGGAGCTGGCCCGCATCGACGCCCTCGACCGCGGGGTGCGCAACGGGCCCGACCCCGACGTCGCCCGGCCGGAGCGCTTCGACATGCCGATCCCGGAGGCCTAGGCCGCCACCGCCGGACCCGGTCCGGAACCGGTCCGGAACCGGTCCGGACCCATCCGGACCCATCGGCGCCCCGTTGCCGGGTCCGGCCGGCCTCAGGCGACCTCTCGCCGGTGCCGCCCCTCAGCCTGGAGGGCCATCCGCTCCGCCGCCAGCCGCCAGGCCACTCGGCCGACATCCTCGCGCTCGGCGGCGTCCAGCGTCCGGCCGTACTGCTCCTCGATCTCCCGGATCAGACCGGCGTGGACGGCGGACAGGATCCGGCGCACCGTCGCCTCCCCCTCCTGCGTCAGCACGAACCCACCGTCGCCGCCGGAGAGCAACCCCTGCTCGAGAGCATCGTCCAGGCTGGGCCGCAGCACCGCCGGCGGAAGCAGGTGGCGCCGAGCCATCTGCTCGATGGTCGGCGGCTCGTGGTGGCGGTAGGTGTGCACGGCCGTCTCCATCACCGCCCACACCATCGCGTCCTCGGGGATGTCGTCGCGGGACAGGATGCGGTCACGGATGGCCACGGCGCGGCGGCTGCGCACGACGCTGACGACCTGCGCCTCCAGCTGTTCGCTGCTGCTGCGGTCGTCAGGCATGCCGAAGCCCCGGCCGACCTCGTTCGCAGTCGGCGCCACCAGCCCGCGCAGCGGCACCTGCTTGAGGAAGAGTGCGAGCACCATCGCCAGGGCCGCGAGCGGAATCGCTGCGCTGAAGACGATCTGGAACGAGTCGGCGTACGCCGTACGGATGATGTCGGCCGCGCTCGAGGCGATGCCGTTCAGCGCGTCGGGCGTCGAGATCGTGCTGGGAGCGACGCCGGTGCGGGCGAGGGCGCCGGGCAGCCGGTCACCGAGCGCGTTCGTGTAGACGCTGCCCAGCACGGCCGCGCCGAAGGTGCTGCCCATCGTCCGGAAGAAGCTCACCGCCGACGTCGCGACGCCCAGATCCGCGTAGGCGACGGTGTTCTGCACGATCAGCACCAGCACCTGCATGGACAGGCCGATCCCGATCCCGAGGACGAACATCGCGATCGAGGTGGACCAGATGCCGGAGTGCTGGTCGAGCCGGGAGAGCAGGAACGCTCCGACCGCCATCACCGCGCCACCCACGATCGGGAAGATCTTGTAGCGGCCGGTGGTCGAGACGGTGTTGCCGGCCAGGACGGAGGCGATCAGCAGGCCGACCACCATCGGGAAGGTGCGTACGCCGGACCCCGTGGCCGAGACCCCGAGGCAGTACTGCAGGAAGGTCGGCAGGTAGGTCATCGTCCCCATCAGCGCGAACCCGACGATGAAGCTCAGCACGCAGCTGACGGTGAACACGTTCCCGCGGAAGAGCCGCAGCGGAAGGATGGGACTGGCGGCACGCGACTCGGCCCACACGAAGAGGCAGAGGGCGATCACCGCCCCGACGAACATCCCGATGATCTGGACCGAGGCCCAGGGGTACTCGGTGCCGCCCCACGTGGTGCCCAGGACCAGCAGGGTCGACGCGAGGGTGATCCAGGTGATCCCCCAGTAGTCGATCTGCGGGCGAGCATCGGACCGCACCGACGGCAGCAGCTTCACAGCGGCCACCAGGATGATCACGGCGATCGGGACGTTGATGTAGAACACCCAGCGCCACGACAGGTGGTCGGTGAACACCCCACCGAGAAAGGGCCCGATCACGGTGGTCACGCCGAAGACAGCACCGAGCGCACCCTGGTACTTGCCGCGGTCACGCAGCGGGATGATGTCGGCGATCATCGCGGTGGCGGTCACGGTCAGGCCACCGCCGCCCAGGCCCTGGATCGCCCGCGCCACGATCAGCCAGACCATCGATCCGCTCGCACCCGCGAGGGCCGAGGAGCCGACGAAGACGACGATCGAGACCATGAAGAGCGTCTTGCGCCCGTAGAGGTCACCGAGCTTGCCGCCCAGCGCCGTCGCCACGGTCTCGGTCAACATGTACGCCGTGACGACCCACGACAGGTGACTCGCCCCACCGAGGTCGCCGACGATCGTGGGGAGCGCGGTCGACACGATCGTGCTGTCGAGCGCGGCCAGCAACATGCCGCCTGCGATCAGGGAGAACGCCAGGATGCGCGCCGTGCCCTGCAGGGTGGCCCCGGAGTCCTGCGGGGCGAGCTCCTCGACCGTGGTCGCCGTCACAACCGCCACCCTAGTCACGGGCGGTGGTCCTCGGACAGGGTGAACTTCGGTGGCTGTCGGTTCTTCGAGGATGTCGAGGCGTCATCGTGTGACCGTCGAGGCGTCGGGTTGTTCGGCTCGAGTCGGGCCTGCGTCCGGGTTGAGTCGGGCCTCCAGCGCGACTGGGTGTTCGGGGGTCGGTGCAAGGAAAAACGAAAAGCGTGGGCCAGTCCCAGCGTGGCCCGGTGTCTTGGCTGGGTCGAGTGCCTTGAGCACAGTTGCGTCGGGCCACCATGGCTGTGATCCAGTACGACGAGATTGCCGCGCTGGTCTGGTTGTGAGAAGAGGGTTGACCACACACATCCGACCACCTAGGCTTCGAACATGCGTTCGAACTGATCTCTCTCGGTGGTGGTCCCCATGCATCAGATCCAGGCGACACTCGCCACGATCGCTGCTGCCCTCGACGATGCGTCCGACGCCAATCCCGTCTTCTTAGGACCGGAGAGAAGAGAGACGTGCTCGCCGCGCTGATGCGGTCCCGGGCGCGGCTCGAGGAGCTGTACCTGCGCGTGATCGCTTCCGCGGACGACGTGGCCGATGAGGTTGGTGCCCGCGATGTCGCAGCCTGGCTGATCGCGCAGCAGCGGGTCGAGAGTCCCGCCGCGCACGCCGCCCTTCGGTTGGCCCGGGAGTTGGAGGCTCGGCCGGTGGTCCGGGCAAGGCTCGCGCAGGGTCGGTTCAGTCTTGAGCACGCCCGCGTCATCCTCCGTGGGCTGGAGGACCTGCCCGACGACCTCGATCCCGAGATCCTCGCCCAGGCAGAGGTCACCCTGTGCGACCTCGCGCGTGAGCACCGGCCCAAGGACCTGCGCCGCCTCGCCAGCCACCTGTTGGCGGTCGTCGCCCCCGACGTTGCCGAAGCCGCCGAGGCCGCAGCGATCCAGCGGTTAGAAGAGACTGCGAACGCGAAGGCCACGTTGTCGATCACCGACCAAGGTGACGGGACGACCCGGATCCACGGCATCGTGCCCGAGGTCGTGGGTCACCGGTTGCGGACCTACCTGCAGGCCTACACCCAGCCCCGGGTAGCGGCCCTGGAGGCCGACGGCCGGGTCCAGCCTCGGAGCCGGTTGCTCGCGCACGCGTTCGCCCAGCTCCTGGAGAACACCGACCCCACCCGACTGCCCGCCCATGGGGGTGATGCGACGACGGTGGTGGTGACCATGACGCTGGACCAGCTGCGGGCAGGTCTGGGTGTTGCGTGGCTCGATGACGGCACCCCGATCAGCACCGGGGAGACCCGCCGGCTGGCGTGCACCGCGGGGATCATCCCCGCCGTCCTCGGCGGCAACTCCGAACCCCTCGATCTGGGCCGAACCCGAAGACTCTTCACCCCAACCCAGCGCAAGGCCCTCGCCCTGCGAGACAAGCACTGCCGAGCAGAAGGCTGCACCGTCCCCGCACCCTGGTGCGACGCACACCACGACCAACCCTGGAGCCACGGCGGCCACACCAACCTCGCCCACGGATCCCTCCTCTGCGGCCACCACCACCGCCGAGGCCACGACCCCACCTACGAAACCACCCGACTACCCGACGGGCGCTACCGCTTCCAACGCCGGGCCGGCTTCGCCGATCGACTCACCGAGGCTCAGGGCGCGAGGTAGAGCTTTCGCAGCCTTTCGCCGATCGTCCAGGTCGTCCTGTCGCCGGCGTGCAGCTGCACCAAGGCGCCCGGCGCCAACTCGATGACGCTGCCGTCCTCGAAGGCGATCTCTCCGCGCCCCTGCAGCACGAGGAAGAGCTCGTCCTGCTCGACGTCCACGTCGCTGCCGGGGCCGGCCTCCCAGATGCCGAACGAGCCGGTGCCGATGGCCCCCAGCTCCCGGCTGGCGGTGTCGAGCGCCGCCGATCCCCCGTCGGTCTCGACACCGATGCTGGTGATGTCAGCGGCGATGAGCCGCTCGCTTGACTGATCGCTCACCTGCCGAACCCTAGTTCCGCTCCCCAGGACCGGGCGGCGTGGCCTCACATCCGGCGTACGGCGACGATCGTGACGTCGTCATCGACGGAGCGATCTCCGCCGATCGTCTGGACCAGGGTGTCGAGGTCGACGCCCTCGCGATACAGCCGCCGGACCTCCTCGAGCACGTCCGAGAGGCGGTCGTAACGTTCAAGCACGCCGTCGCTGCCCACGAGCAGCACGTCGCCGGGCCCGAGCGTGGCGGTCTGCTCCTGCCACGTCAGCCCCGGCAGGGCTCCCAGCGGCAGATCTCCGGCAGCCAGCTGCTCGTAGGAGCCGTCGGCGTGCAACAACACGGCGATGCCGTGGCCGGCGTCGACGTAGCGGAGGACGCCGGTGGCCTCGTCGAGCGCGCCGATGAAGCAGGTGGCGAAGCGCGCGGTGCGGTCGAAGTCCGTCTCCAGATCACCGGCGACCCGCGCGATGGCTGCCTCGGGGCCGTGGTGGGTGAGCGCGGCGTGCATCATGGCTCGGACACCTGCGGCGATCAGAGAGCTGGCCACCCCTTTGCCCATCACGTCGACCAGCACGATGCGCAGGCTCCCGCCCACGCGCCACCAGTCGTAGAAGTCTCCGCCGAGCTCGAGCGAGGGCAGCGAGTGTGCCGCAAGGGTGTACCCGGACACCTGCGGTGGCCGCAGGGGCAGGAGCTCGTTCTGGATCTCCCGACCGAGCTCCAGCGAGGCGCTGGTAGTCAGCTCGCGCGCGAGCATGGCACCGAGGTCGGCCAGGGCCCGGGGCACCGCCGGATCCGCGGTCCCCGCCCGTGCGGACGCGGCCCACAGCACACCTGCCTCGGCGGCATCGCCCAGGTCCAGCCGCACGCCGGTGAAGAATCGCACCTCCGGGTCGGCGAGCCGGGGGTCGGTCTGGACGTCCTCGACCAGCAGCTCCTGCTTGAGCCGGACGGCCGCCAGCAGCTCGGGACCGGGCACCGGGCCGTGCCCCACCGCCGTCGAGACTCCGTCGGGCAGCGCGATCCCCGCGACGTCGGCCTCTGTCAGGTGCAGGGTGAGCCGGAGCGCGCGGTCGAAGAGATGGCTGTTGCGGCTTTTAACGTGTTCGTCCTTCCCGAGAGGATGCCTGGTTCCCTGTGACCTGAGCGGCCACTTTTCAATCGGGGGCCGTCGGCTAGCACCCGTCAGGGATGCGAGAAGGCCCTGACCACGTCTTCCCTGGTCAGGGCCTTCTGTCAACGCGTGCGCGAGGGGGGACTTGAACCCCCACCCTCTTTTGGAGGACTAGCACCTCAAGCTAGCGCGTCTGCCTATTCCGCCACCCGCGCGTTGCGAAGAGAACGTTAGCAGCGGGGGGCCCTGGATACGAATCCGGGCCGACCTCGCTGCGAAGCGTGTCGGCTCAGGCCGGCAGGGGCGTGCCGATGCGGAACCGCACGCCCGGGATGGCGTGCACGCGCCGCCAGCCCCAGTAGACGCAGATGCCGATGGACAGGGCCGTCAGCCCGCTGGACAACGCTCCGCGAGCCAGCACGCCGGCGCCCGCTCCCCAGTGCAGCGAGTTGAAGCCGATGGCGGCGTCGAGCGCTCGGGACAGGCCCCAGATCAGGGCCACCTCGACGAAGACACGCCGCATCCGGTGGTCGGCCAGCAGCCGCTCGGGCAGCCGGACGAAGTCCTGCGCCAGCCGCTGGGTGACGGGGCGCCCGACCAGCGCTGAGCCGACGAACACCAGGCTCATCAGGATCGAGGCAGCCACCGGCTGCAGCAGGTAGAGCCACACGCTCGAGCAGGCCAGCGCGATCGTCGTCCGCACGACGAGGATCCCGACCACCAGCAGCATCGTGGACGGCACCCGGCGGCCGACGGCGAGCCGGACCAGCATCGTCAGGGCGCACCATGCCAGCACGCCGACGAGCCCCGCCGGCGTCCCGATGGTCCGCATGCAGCCGTAGAGGATGGCCGTCGGGACCAGGACGCTCTCGGCGAGCATCAGGAGGGCGCGACCGACCACTCCACCGAGATGTCCGATCTCGATCGTGTGCTCGTGCGGCTGGGAAGAGGCCATGACGTGCTCCGGGGGTCGGGGACCGTTTGAACGACTATGCCTCACGAACGCCCCGAAGAGTCTGATCGTCAGGTGATTCTCACCCAACGATTAGCCGGATGGCCCGAACGGGCCATCCGCTCCCACCGATGCGACCGTTGCGTCACCCTCAGCAGGCCGTCGCGTACGCCGCAGCGCTCAGTGCAGCGAGCCGCTGGGCGGCCAGCGCCCGCTCGGCCGGGGTGGCCTGCGGGTCGACCGCCAGCCGGGCCAGCGCCTCCATGCGGCGAGCTCGTCGAGCCGGATCGGGCGACCTGCGCTCGGATCCGGACGTCAGCCCGACGGGCAGACGGCGAACCGGGTCGACAGCGTCGGCTGGGCGTCCCATCGACCACGCCAGCCGCTGCACGGAGGCGATGGACCACTCCTCGCGCAGCGAGGCCTGCGGGATGCGGTGATCGGTGGACGGCGACATGCCCTTCTAACGGACTGCACGGCGCCGGGCTACGGCCGGATCGGTGGCCAGCGCGGGCGATCGGAGGCGGGGCGCGATACTGGCGCGGTGACCTTCACCATCGCCTTCGTCACCGGCGCGACGCCGGACAAGTGGGCCCGCGTGTGGCGCGAGCGGTCCCCGGAGCGTCTCGAGCTGGTCCCGACACCCGAGGCGCAGCAACTCGACGGTGTCCGGTCCGGCGCGACCTCGCTGGCGCTGGTGCGACTTCCGATCGATCGCGACGGGCTGCACTGCATCCCGCTCTACGAGGAGGAGCAGGTGGTAGTGGTCGGCCGGGAGCATTACCTCTCCCTCGCCGAGACCGTGACCCTGGCCGAGCTCGTCGAGGAGCAGCTGATCCTGCCGCACCGCTCCGGCTGGCGGCCCACGGCCGACCAGCTGGACTGGCCCGACATGTCGGAGAAGGACGCCGTCGAGGTCGCTGCCTCCGGAGGCGGGATCGTGGTCCTCCCCGCCTCCGTCGCCCGGCTCTTCCACCGCAAGGACGTGGTGGCGCGGCCGGTCAGCGACCTGGAGCCGACCACGGTCGGGCTCGCCTGGCGGGTCGACGACGAGGATCCTCGCGTGCAGACCTTCATCGGCATCGTGCGCGGTCGCACCGCGCGCAGCTCGCGTTCGTAGCGCGGTGGTTCCGGGGCGCGGCGGACCGGGGCGCGTGCCGAACGCGGACCTGGGTACGGGACGGAGGTCACCGAACGAAGGGAGCTTCCATGCCTGTCATCGCCGAGGCCACCGCCCAGGCGCGGCTGCTCGCCCGACGAGGCGCGAACGCCGCCGCCGTCGTCATCGGGGCGAGCTTCCACCCGTTCCGCACCGTGCGGGACGGCGCCACCGTGGTCAGGGGCCTGGTGAGTCCGCCGGCGGATCCGGTCCCCGGCGCCCCGACGGATGCCGCAGAGCAGCCCGCCTCACCCCCGTCCGCGACGTCGACCCCGCCGTCCGCGTCGACGAAGACCGGCAGCGCCAAGAAGCCGGCCGAGCCGAAGACCCCGCCGGGACCGGACATCGTGGCCAAGCCCGTCGCACCGCCGGCGCAGGAGGCGTCGAACGCGGTCGTCGGCGAGCAACAGGTCGACGACCGCCCGGTCGAGGCTCGCGGCCCCGTCCCGCACCTCCCGCCCCAGATCGCCGCCGAGATCGAGCGCGACTACGGCGACGACCTGCCCGGGATCACCGATGGCCCCGACCAGCCGCGGCTCACCGACGAGGAAGGCTGATCCTCAGCCAGTCCCCCAGCGCTCGGGCACTCAGGTCGACGAGGGTGAGCCAGTCCATGGCCCCCTCGTCGGCCTTGTCCGAGATGTGCTTGACGAGGCGCACGGGCACACCTGCCTGCCGACAGGCCCACGCGACCGCGTAGCCCTCCATGTCGACCAGGTCGGCTCGCTCGGCCAGGACGCCGCGGACCACCGGGTCGCTCACGAACACGTCGCCGGTCGCCAGGCGGAGCCCCTCCGCAGGCCCGACCTCGAGCCACTCCTGCGGGTCGTAGCCGAAGCCTCGCAGGACGTCGGCCGACAGATCGTGGTTGAGCACGGATCCGATCTCGTGCAGACCCTCGAGATGGTCGTGCAAGGCGCCGGCGGAGCCGATGTTGACCACGAGGTCGTACGCCGAACCGTCGGCCTCGGCCCGCGCCAGCTCCGAGGCGACGGCCGAGGCCGCCGCCACCTTCCCGACCCCTGTCACCAGCACCGGCAGGTGCGCAGGGACGTGGGCCGCCTCGGCCTTGGTGGCCGAGACCACGAGCGTCTTCATGGCGCCCAGGGTAAGGGCGCCTCGCCGGCGCGCCTCCTCGACGAGCTCGGCGTACGTCGCGTCGCGGGTCTCGGCTGAGCGCGCCTACTTCAGCTCGGCGCTGCTCAGCCCGAGCACCCGGCGCGCGACGATCAGCTGCTGGATCTGCTGAGTGCCCTCGAAGATGTCGAGGATCTTGGAGTCGCGCGACCACTTCTCCAGCAGCTCGGTCTCCGCATATCCCACCGACGAGCACAGCTCGACGCAGGACAGCGTGATGTCCGAACCGACCCGGCCGGCCTTCGCCTTCGCCATGGAGGCCTCCAACGAGTTCGGCCTGCGGTTGTCCGCCATCCACGCCGCCTGGAGCGTCAACAGGTAGGCACCCTCCCAGTCGGCCTCCATCTGCAGGAACTTCGCCGCGGCGGCGGACTGGAGCTGCGCCGGGCGGTCGTAGTCGACCACGATGCCCGCCGAGCCCAGCAGCTCACGGGTCAGGTCCAGGGAGGCGCGGGCGCAGCCGACAGCCATCGCCGCCACCAGCGGTCTGGTGTTGTCGAAGGTCGCCATCGCGCCGGCGAAGCCCTCGCTGGTGCTGACCTCGGGATTGCCGAGCAGGTTCTCGGCGGGCACCCGGCAGTCGGTGAAGGTGATCGTGGCGGTGTCGGAGGCCTTGATCCCGAGCTTGTGCTCGAGCCGCTCGACCTTCATGCCGGGGGTGCCCTTGGGCACCACGAAGGACTTGATCGCGGCGCGGCCCAAGGACTTGTCGAGCGTGGCCCACACCACCACGGCGTCGGACCGCTCCCCGGAGGTGACGAAGATCTTCTCGCCGTTGAGCACGTAATGGTCGCCGTCCCTGACGGCCGTGGTCGCGACCTGCGCCGAGTCGGACCCGAACGACGGCTCGGTGATCGCCATCGAGGCCCACACGCCCTTGAAGCGCTCGGCCTGCTCGTCATTGGCGACCGAGGCGATGGCCGAGTTCCCGAGCCCCTGTCGCGGCATCGAGAGCAGCAGGCCGACGTCTCCCCAGCACATCTCGGCGATCGTCATCACCGAGGCGAGGTTGGAGCCGTTCTTCACGCGGCCGTCGTCGGCCGCCTCCTCGCGCCGTACGCCGGCGGCGCCGGCACCCTCGCCGGCACCCGACTCCGCCAGGCCGTCGGCCATCGCCGCCAGCATGTCGAGCTCCTTGGGATAGGCGTGCTCGGCCTTGTCGTACTTGCGGCTGATCGGCCGCAGCATGTTCATCGCGACCTGATGCACCTGGTCGCGCAGCGGACGGAACTTCTTCGGGTCCTCCAGGTTGATCGCCATCAGACGAGCACCGTGCCTTCCATGATCCCGATGGCCCGCAGATCGCGGTACCACCGCTCGACGGGGTGTTCCTTGGTGAACCCGTGGCCACCGAGCAGCTGCACGCCGTCCAGGCCGATCTGCATCGCCTTGTCGGCGCACAGCTTGCGGGCGAGCGCGATCTCGCGGGCGGCGTCGATCCCCTGAGCCACCTGCGAGGCGGCCTTGTAGGTCACCAGTCGCATCGCCTGGAGCTCGATGGCCATGTTCGCGACGGCGAAGGCGACGGCCTGCCGGTGCGCGATGGGCTCGCCGAACGCCTCCCGCTCCTTCACGTACGGAGTCACGTAGTCCAGCACGGCCTGTGCGGTGCCGACAGCGAGCGCGCACCAGCCGAGCCGCGCCAGCCGGACGCACTCGGCGTACGTCGTCCCGTCCGTGGCACCCAGGACGGCGTCGGCTCCGACCCGCACGTCGGTGAGCACCAGCCGGGTCAGGCCGGCGGCGCGCACCCCCATCGCCGGGTCGCCTTCGATGCTCAGGCCCGCTGCCGAGGATTCGACCAGGAACAGGACCGGCTTGCCCTCCAGCGACGCCGCGACCACGAACAGCTCCGCATCGCCGCCGCGCGCGACGAGCGACTTCTCCCCCGTGATGACGAAGTCGTTGCCCTGCCGCACGGCCGTGGTGGCCGGCGCGAGGACGTCGAAGAGCACTCTCGGCTCGTTGAGCGCCAGGCTCGCGGCCGGAACGCCGTGCTCCGCGTCCGGCTCGGTGAAGGCGGGCAGGTAGGTCTGCTGCTGCTCCTCGGTCCCCCACAGGCCGAGTGCGGTGGCGACGGCACCGGGCGCGAGCACGGCCACCGCCAGGCCCAGGTCCCCCTTGGCCAGCGCCTCGGCCACGAGCGTGCCCGCCGTGGCCGACCGGGTCTCGGAGATCCCGCCGAGCTCCTCGGGCACGCCGAGGATGGGCACCCCGATCTCGAGGCTGGCCTTGAGCACGTCGTCGGGCGCCGCGCAGGCCTCGTCGGCGTCGTGCGCGGCAGGCCGCAGGACCTCGGCGGCGTACTCGCCGACGACGTCCACGAGCATCTGCTCGTCCTCGGTGGGCGTCAGGTCGAAGACTCCCCGCGGAGCTGCGCTCGGGGCGCGGACGCCCGCCTTGTCGCGACTGCCGACCCGCTTGAACGTGCGGCCCGCGTTGGTGGCGGCGCGGAAGCCGCCCCGGGTGACGGTGAACACCCCTCGCTCGGTCTGGCGCCGCACGCCCCAGCGGTCGAGGAGGTCACTCTGGGCGAGCCGGTTGAGGCCGGCGACAGCGAGGCCGATCGGGTCTCGGGACTCGGTGGACGGCACGCCGTGCCGACCGCCGCCCTTGAGGATCTGGAGGAGGGACATGACGTCACTGTAACTCGCAGTTACACCTTGGTCCATGGGCTCCCTCGTGCTGCGGCTCACATCGGCGCGGCCGATAGGCTTCTCGGTGTGAACGACTCCGCCGCAGCCGCCGACGAACGGGTGCACGCGCCGTACGGCCCGCTCCCCGCCGGCGGCACCGTCCGCCCTATGACCCGGTGGGGTACGCCGGTCATGCACCGCCCCGCGCAGCAGGTGGCGGTCTTCGATGACGCGCTGCGCGCCCTGGCCGCCGACATGGTCGCGACGATGTACGCCGCCGACGGGGTGGGTCTGGCCGGGTGCCAGATCGGCGAGGACCTCGCGATCTTCGTCTTCGACTGCCCCGACGCCTCGGGCGATCGGACCGTCGGCGTCGTCTGCAACCCCGTGCTCACGCTTCCCGAGGGCCGCGACCGGGTGCTCGACGAGGACCAGGAGGGCTGCCTGTCCTTCCCCGGCGCGTTCGTCGACTGCGCCCGGCCCGACTTCGCCGCCGTTGACGGTCTCGGGCTGGACGGCGAGCCGGTCCACTTCGAGGGCGACGGCCTGCTCGCGCGCTGCCTGCAGCACGAGACCGACCACACTCTCGGCACGGTCTTCGGGGACCGGATCGGGGACAAGGCGCGCAAGCGGCTGCAGAAGCAGCACGACAAGGCGGCCAAGGACTTCCCGCCCGACTGGCCCGCCTGAGCGGCGGGCGGCGATGGCACAGCTGATCGAGATCACCGCTGCCGACGACCCCCGGCTCGCCGACTACCGCGACCTGCGCGACGTCGAGCTGCGCAAGTCGATCGAGGCCGAGGAGGGCCTGTTCCTGGCCGAGGGCGAGAAGGTCGTACGCCGGGCGGCGGCCGCCGGCTTCGAGGCTCGCTCGTTCCTGATGGCGCCGCGCTGGCTGGACGGTCTGAACGAGGTGCTCTCCGCCTCTCCCGCTCCCTGCTACGTGGTCTCGGAGAAGCTGGCCGAGGAGGTCACCGGCTTCCACGTCCACCGCGGCGCGCTCGCCTCGATGCGGCGTCGTCCGCTGCCCACCGTGGCGTCGGTGCTGGCCGGCGCACGCTCGGTGCTCGTGCTCGAGGACATCGTCGACCACACCAATGTCGGGGCGATCTTCCGCTGCGGCGCTGCGCTCGGGTTCGACGCCGTGCTGCTCGCGCCGAGGTGCGCGGACCCGCTCTACCGACGCTCGATCAAGGTGGCGATGGGCACCGTCTTCTCCGTTCCGTGGACCCGGCTGGACGACTGGTACGACGCGCTGCCGATGCTCGGCGCGGCCGGCTTCACCACCATCGCCCTGACCCTGGCCGCGGACTCGGTGGCGATCGAGGAGGCGGTGACCGGCGTCGACAGGGTCGCGCTCGTCCTCGGCTCGGAGGGTCATGGCCTCTCCGAGCGCTGGGAGCGCACGGCCGACCGCCGCGCGATCATCCCGATGCACGCCGGTGTCGACTCCCTCAACGTCGCGGCCGCCACCGCTGTGGCCTGCTACGTGACCGCTCGCCGGTGACCCGGTGCCGCCGGCCGAGATGCTCGGCGAGAGGCGACGTCAGAAGGCGTCGGGGTGGGCGACCCGCACGACCTCGCCGACCACGATGATCGCCGGCGGTCGGACGGCCTCGCGCTGCAGCACCTCGCCGAGGGTGCCGAGGGTGGCGAGCACGGTCCGCTCGGTGGGCATCGAGCCGTCGCAGACCACTGCCACCGGCGTGGCCGCGTCCCGGCCACCGGCCAGCAGCACCGAGGCGATGGCCGGAGCGTTCTCGACCGCCATCATCAGCACCAGGGTGCCGGTGAGCTGCGCCACCGCCGTCCAGTTGGTCAGCGACTCCGGGTGCCCGGGCGGCAGGTGCCCGGAGATGACGGTGAACTCGTGGGTCACGCCACGGTGCGTCACCGGCACGCCCGCCAGACCCGGCACCGAGACCGGCGAGGTGAGTCCGGGGATCACGGTGACGGAGACGCCGGCCTCGCGACAGGCGATGATCTCCTCGTAGCCGCGGCCGAAGACGAAGTTGTCGCCGCCCTTGAAGCGGGCGACGCGCTTGCCGGCGAGCGCCTGCTCCACGATGACCTGGTTGATCGTCTCCTGCGTGGCCGAGCGGCCGCGCGGCAGCTTCGCCACGTCGATCAGCTCGACGTCGGCCGGCAGCTCGGCGAGCAGCTCGCGCGGCGCCAGGCGGTCCGCGACCACCACGTCCGCCTCCATGAGGGCCTTGCGGCCCGCCACCGTGATCAGCTCCGGGTCGCCGGGTCCCCCGCCGACCAGCGTGACGCCCGGCGTGTGGTGGGCCGCGGTGCGGGCGGCGATCCGGCCCTCGCGCATGCCTTCCACCACCGCGTCCCGCAGGGCGGCCGAGCGGCGGGGCTCGCGGTTGCTCAGCACGGCGACGGTGACTCCGTCGTGCCGGCCGACCGCTGGCGTCCAGGCCGTGGCCCGGCTGGCGTCGTCGGAGCGGACGCAGAAGATCCGGCGCTCCTCCGCCGCGCGAGCCACCGCCTCGTTGACCTCCGCGGAGTCGGTGGCGGCGAGCGCGTACCAGGCGTTGTCCAGGTCGCCCTCCGCGAAGCGACGTCGCACCCAGGTGATCTCCGGGCCCAGGCCCTCGATCGCCGGCGTGACCTCGGGCGAGACGAGCACGACGTCCGCACCGGCCGCGATCAGCGTCGGCACCCGCCGCTGAGCGACGTGACCACCGCCCACCACCACCACCCGGCGACCGTGCAGCAGCAGCCCGACCGGGTAGGGCGTGAGCAGGTCGGCGACGGCCGGGTCGGCCGGCTCGGAAGCGGCCGGGTCGGTGGCAGCAGGCGCCGGGGTGTTCTCGTCCACGGCGCCATTGTCGCGTGCCGCGGCGTACCCACCCGCACGCGGGCTCGCAGAACGGACTAGGTTCGTGATCGACACGACGAACCGGTAAGACCCCCAGGAGGAACCATGTCGCTCGACCGTCCCGTGACCCCTGACCCCTACCCGCTGCTGCCGGCCGCCCCGGGCTTCGAGGTGACCAGCGCGGACGTCGTCGAGGGCGAGCCACTCAAGGACGACCAGGTGGCCGAGTTCGGCAACACCTCCCCGCAGCTGTCGTGGAGCGGAGCCCCCGAGGGCACCAAGAGCTATACCGTGACCTGCTTCGACCCGGACGCGCCGACCCCGAGCGGCTTCTGGCACTGGGTGCTGGTGGACCTGCCGGCCGACGTGACAAGTCTCCCGGCCGGCATCGGCGCCGCCGACGCCGACCTGCCCGGCAACGCCTTCATGTGCCGCAACGACATGGGCGAGAAGGCGTTCGTCGGCGCCGCTCCGCCGGCCGGCGACCAGGTCCACCGCTACTTCTTCGTCGTACACGCCGTCACCGAGGACACCCTCGGCGTCGACAGCGACGCGACCCCGGCGGTGGTCAGCTTCAACCTGGCCTTCAAGACGGCCGGGCGGGCGATCCTGCACGGCACCTACCGGCACTGAGAGCGGCTGCGCCGGGGCCTGTCGCTCACCGCGCCGCCCGCTCCTGACCGATAGAGTCGCGGCACCATGACCGATCTCCCCCGTCGCGTCACCTACGTGCTGCCCGTCTTCAACGAGGCGGACATCGTCGCCGTGTTCCACGACGCCCTCGTGACAGCGACCGACGAGCGGCCCGACCTGGCCTTCGAGTTCGTCTACGTCGACGACGGATCCCAGGACGGGTCGCTCGATCGGCTGCTGAGCCTGCGCGAGAAGGACGAGCGGGTGACGGTGCTCAGCCTTGCCCGCAACTTCGGCCACCAGCTCGCCGTGACCGCCGGCATCGACGCCGCGCACGCCGCCGAGGCCGATGCGGTGATCGTGATGGACACCGACCTCCAGGATCCGCCGGCGGTCAGCCTCGAGCTGCTGCAGCGCTGGGAGGCGGGCGCGGACGTCGTCTACGCCCAGCGTCGCTCCCGGCAGGACACCCGCTTCAAGCGCGGTACGGCGGCCGGGTTCTACTGGCTGCTCGACCGACTCGCCGAGACTCCCATCCCGCGCAACGTCGGCGACTTCCGCCTGATGGACCGCCGCGTGGTCGGCGAGGTGGCCAAGTACCGCGAGCACAACCGCTTCCTGCGCGGGATCGTCGCCCAGGTCGGGTTCCGCCAGGAGGCGGTGCTCTTCGATCGCGACGAGCGACTCGCCGGGCAGTCCAAGTACCCGTTGAGCAAGATGCTCCGCCTGGCCGGCGACGGGATCATGGGCTTCTCCACCCAGCCCCTGCGGCTGATCTCCCACCTCGGCCTGCTGATCTCCGGCCTCTCG
This sequence comes from Nocardioides sp. BP30, assembly GCF_029873215.1. Taxonomy (NCBI): domain Bacteria; kingdom Bacillati; phylum Actinomycetota; class Actinomycetes; order Propionibacteriales; family Nocardioidaceae; genus Nocardioides; species Nocardioides lacus. The sequence goes on from NZ_CP123620.1 coordinate 2,702,631, forward strand.
CTGGTCGGCATCGTCTACGTCCTCGGCGTGCGGCTGCTCGACGCCGACGACTCGGTGCCCGGGTGGGCGTTCCTGGCCGTCGCGATGTTCTTCCTCGGAGGCGTGCAGCTCATCGTGCTGGGCGTGATCGGGAGCTACGTGGGCCGGACCTACGTCGAGGTGCTCGACCGGCCGCTGTACTCGGTGGCCCTGGCCGCCCGCGGGACCGCTGGAACATCGCAGCCGACCTCCGGGCATGACCTGAGCCGCGGTGCGCCGTTGTCACCACGCGACCCCCACCAGGAGGACCTCTAGCATGACCGAGCCCGGCGCTCGCCCGACCGTGTGCATCATGATCCCGGCCTACAACGAGGAGGAGTCACTACCCGTCCTGATGCCGCGGCTGACAGCGCTGGCGGACTCCCTGACCGGTTACGACTTCACGTTCTTCTTCGTCGACGACGGCAGCAGCGACAACACCCTGGAGGAGATCGCGCGCTTCGCCGAGCACGAGCCGCGCGCTGCGTACCTGAGCCTGTCGCGCAACTTCGGCAAGGAGATCGCGATGGCGGCCGGCATCGACCACGTCGACGCCGACGCGATGGTGATCATCGATGCCGACCTGCAGGACCCACCCGAGCTGATCGGTCAGATGCTCGAGGCCTGGCACGAGGGGTACGACGACGTCTACGCGCGCCGCGCCGCCCGCCGGGGCGAGACCTGGTTCAAGAAGACCACGTCGCGGATCTTCTACCGGATGCTCCAGCGCACCACCCGCGTGCCGATCCAGCGTGACACCGGTGACTTCCGGTTGCTGTCCCGGCGCGCGCTGGAGGCGCTGCGGCGCTTCCGCGAGTCCGAGCGCTACACCAAGGGGATGTTCAGCCTGGTGGGCTTCCGGAAGAAGGAGATCCTCTTCGACCGGGATCCGCGGGCGGCCGGCACCACCAAGTGGCGGATCAGCAACCTCGTCGATCTCGCCATCGAGGGCGTGACCTCCTTCACCACCGCCCCGCTGCGGATCTCGACGTACGTCGGCATGGTGGTCTCGCTGTTCGCCTTCATCTACCTGCTCATCATCCTGGTACGCACCATCTTCGGCATCTCCCACCTCAGCGGCTATCCCTCACTGATGGCGGTGATCCTCTTCCTCGGCGGCGTGCAGCTGCTGTCCCTGGGCGTGATCGGCGAGTACGTCGGCCGGACGTTCCTGGAGTCCAAGCAGCGCCCGCTCTACTTCGTCTCGCTCTTCCACGCCAGCAACGACGCCGTGAACCTCGGCGTCAGGAACCGGCCGCAGGAGCGGCGCCAGGCGCGGTGACGGCGTTGAGGGCCCCGTCCGTGACGCCGCCGGGACATCGGTCGTTGAGGGGCCGGGGCCGCGCCAACTCGTCATCTTCGCGCGCGTCGGGGACCATGTCCCTCGGATCGCCACCCCGCACCCGCCAACCCCGCTACCTGAGTGGAGCCCCCGCATGCGTCGCACCCCTGGCCCCCGCCCCGGACTCGCGCTCGCGCTGAGCCTGTCCCTGGCCGCCACCACGGGCGTCCTCGCCACCGCCGGTGCCGCCACCGCGGCGCCCGCTCCGGCCGGGGTGGTGCTGACACCGGGGACGACGTACTCGACGAGCACCAACACCCACGCCCAGTCCATCGCGATCCCGGTCCCCGACGGGCTCACGCCCCACCAGGTCACCGGCACGCTGGCCTTCGACAACGACGCCAGCGGCACCGTGCAGATCCTGGCCCACCACGAGGTCGTCGCGACGGTGAAGAAGCAGGCCTCGACGGCGTCCGCACCGGTCACGGTCCCGGTGAGCGCACGCGACGTCAGCAACGGCGCCATCTCCCTGCAGCTCCGCTACCTCGCCGGCACCCTGACCGATCCGAAGCTGTCCTGCGTCCAGTCGAACAACGGCAACGTGCAGCTGACCTCCGTCAGGGTCGACGCCAGCGGTACGGCGAAGGCGCCGACCACGCTGGCCTCCTTCTTCAGCGCGGGCGTCACCGCCGTCTCGATCGTGGTGCCGTCGGCCGGATCCGCCGACCTCCAGGCCGCGGGCCTGTCGGCCGAGGCGGCGGTGGTGCACCGCTACAGCAGCGCCGACGTCACCGTGACCACGCCGGACGACGCCGGCCGGGCGGCGGCTGTCACGCCGGCCGAGGGCCGGATCGTGAAGCTGGTCGGCGGCAGCGGTGAGGTCCGGACCAGCATCTCCGCGACCGGCGGCGTCCCGACCCTGACCCTCACCGGCGATCCGAGTCGCCTGGCCGACGCCGCGGCGGCCCTGGGCTCGGCCAACCTGGTCCTGGGCGACACCACCACCGCCAGCCGGCTCGGCCAGAGTGGCGTGCCGAGCGGCCGCACCTCCGAGACCTTCGCCGACCTCGGACAGTCGGCCCCGGCGCTGCAGGGCTTGGGCGAGTCCGACTTCGCTGTGACGGTCAAGCAGTCCGACTTCGGCGCCTCTGTCCGCCAGATGAAGGTGCATCTGGTCGGTCGTTACGCCCAGCTGCCGAGCTCGCTCCAGGCGGTGCTCACCTACAGCTGGAACGGTCAGCTCATCGGCTCGCAGGTCCTGAGCAACGCCAACACCGCGATCGACCAGACGCTCACCGTGCCGGCCACCCAGCTCACCTTCTCCAACAGCCTGCAGGTCCAGCTCAACGCGGTGCCGAGCGGCTCGGGCGGCTCCGGCGGCTCGGCAGGTTCCAGCGGCTCGAGCGGTTCGGCCTTCGGCTGCGGCGGCCCGGTGGACTACCTGCCGATCAAGGTGACCTTCGACGGCCTGGCCTCCACCGTCACCGCTGTGCGCGGGCAGAGCACCGACCCCGGCTTCGCCCGTTTCCCGCAGACACTCGGCAACGTGCTCACCACCGCGTTCGGCGCCCAGGCGACGGCCGACGACCTGACCAACGCCGCCGGCGTCCTGCAGGCGCTGCAGCAGCTCAACTCCGACCAGCTGAGCATCAACCTGGTCAGCCCCTCCCGCCTGGTGGGGACCTCGGCGTCCGGGCTCCTCGTCGGCGCCACCGCGCAGCAGGTCGATGACCTCCAGGCGCCGCTGCGGATGGACGAGTTCCGGTCGATCGACCAGCAGAACGTCCACTTCGGCGTGGGCGTCACCGACCCGTACGCCGCGTTCCAGGCCTTCCACCAGAACGGCCGCGACCTGCTGGTGCTCTCATCGTGGAGCCCGCAGGGCGCCGACCAGACCACCGGCCGCGCGCTCCAGTCCGCCCTCGTCGACGACCTGGTCACCGCGAAGGGCGACTGGTACGGCCTCTCCGGCGACCTGATCGTGCGGCAGAGCACCGACGGCGAGAACGTATCGCTGGACAGCAACTCGGTCGTCCCCCAGGCGGCGAAGGTGCATCACCTCGCCACCTACGTGTGGTGGATCATCGCGTTCGTCGGGCTGCTGGTCCTGCTCCTGCTCGCGCAGTGGATCTCCGGGCGCCGGCTGCGCAAGCGTGCCCGCCAGCTCGTCGACGCGCAGGAGGAGGCGGACGCCCAGGCGAGCGCGCAGGCGGTCGCCGAGGCGCAGGCCGAGGCGGACCGCGCCGTACCGGGCCCGACCACCGACCCGGGCCACGTCAGCGATCCGCGCCACCACCACCGCGCCGCCGACCAGGACGAGCCCGGTGACGGCAGCCACCACTGACGCCGGCCTGATCGGCGCGCCGGCCGAGACCCCTCGCGGGCTCCTCGGCCGGCTGCTGGCGCTCTGGGCGAGCCTGGACGCACCGGTGCTCGGCCGTCGGGTGCCGGGGACGGGCGTCGTGACCCTCGCCGCCGCGCTGTTGATGACAGCGGTGTCGGTCTACACCGTCCATCAGGGCGCCGCGATGTGGTACTCCGACGCGTTGTCGCACCTGACCATCGCGCGCCGCATCTTCGACGACAAGGCGCCGGGCTTCCAGCAGCTCGGCACGGTGTGGCTGCCGGTGCCACACCTGATGCTGATCCCGTTCGTCGCCGACCTGGCGATGTGGCGCACGGGCTGGTCGGCGGCACTGCTGGGCATCTTCTGCCTGGCCGGCACCAGCGCGGCGATGTACCGCACCGCCGCGCGGCTGGGCCTGCGCCGGACCGGCCGGCTGCTGACGTTGCTGGTGCTGTGGGCCAACGTGTCGTTCCTCTACGCACACACCACCGCCCTGACCGAGCCGGTGCTCTTCTTGACGATGTCGAGCTGCGTGGCCGGCATGACGCACTGGGCCACGGCCCGGCGGCCGCTCAGCGGCGGCGAGCTCGCCGTGTACGCCGGCGTACCCGGGGCCGGTGCGGTGCTCTCGCGCTACGAGGGCTGGGTGCTGGTGATGAGCATGTCGCTGTTCATCGTCGTGGTGGAGTGGCGCCGCAGCCGCACCCGGTTCCCGAACACCTACCGGCTGCTGCGCTTCATCGTGCTGCGGCGGGTGCTGCCGGCCGTGCTGCCGCCGGTCATCGCGATCGGCTGGTGGCTGGCCTACAACTACGCGATCTACCGCGATCCGCTGGAGTTCATGTTCGGGCAGTACTCCGCCTACGCGCAGCAGAAGTCGATCAGCACCTACGGCACGCTGACCACCAAGGGTCACCTCGGCGTCAGTCTGTACGTCTACGACTGGTCGATGGTGCAGACGCTGGGCATCGCGGCCATCGTGATCGGCACCCTGGGGTTCCTGCTGGTCGTCGCCACCCGCGGGCTGGACACCGTCACGCTCGTGCTGGGCGTGCTGTTCGGCACCTACGTCTTCGAGGTGGCGGCGCTCTACCTCGGCATGTCGGTGATGAACAACTCGCACTCGCTGCCCAAGGGCCTGTTCAACGTCAGGTACGGCATCCAGCCGATCCTCTTCTGCGCCCTGGGGACGGGCTTCGCCGTGGAGCTGCTGCGGCGCTGGACGCGGCGATTCCTGCCCGCCCTGGTGATCCCCTACGTCGCGGTCTTCGCGCTGGCGGCGCAGGCGGGCTGGTGGCTGGAGGACCCGGTCGCCCACAACTCGCTGATCGGCGAGGGCGCCTACAACAACGACACCCGGCCCGATGCCGCGGCGGAGTACCTGCGCGAGCACTACCGCGGCGGCGGCATCCTGATGGACGAGTCCGGCGCCAGCAACGGCATCATCCCGCTGGTCGGCGTGCGGATCAGCGAGTACTGGAACCGCTCGACGGGCGACTCCTTCGCCACCGCCCTCGCCTCCCCCGCCAGTCACGCGCGCTGGCTGTTCGTCAACACCTCCAGCACCGGCGGCATGAACCTCGACGGCATGGACGCCGTCTACGCCGACATGATCGAGCACCCCGAGCTGTTCACCGCCTACTCCCGCGTCTTCGTGCAGGGCGAGCACGCTGTCTACGAGAGGGCGTGGTGAGATGACCGCCGACCTGACCGGTCGCCGTCGCCGCGAGGACGCCGGCGCTCCCCTCGACCTCGAGCAGCAGGCCGAGCTCGACGTCGCCCTGGTGCTGGTCCGTGACGGCATCATCTCCCAGGCGCAGCTCGACGGCGCACTGGCAGCCCAGCAGCGGCTGGGGGGTGCGCTGAGCCGCCACCTGATGATCGATGCGCTGGTGCCGCGGCGCACGATCTACCGGCACCTCGCCGAGGAGTGGCAGGCGCCGTACCTCGACATGCTCGCGGAGCCGCCGGACCCGCGCGCCGTGGAGATGGTCAACCGGCACCTCGACGGCGTGCGCTGGTTCGCCCGGCACCACTGGCTGCCCTGGCGGGTGCTGCGCCGCGACGGCGAGGAGGTGCTGGTGTTCGCCACCTCCGTGGCACCCAGTGAGCGACTGCTCGCCGAGGTGCGCACGACCACCGGCCACCAGCACGTCGAGGCCCGGACGACCACCGACTTCGACATCTTCCGCACCTGCCAGGACATCGGCCGCGCCCGGCTGCTGTACCGGATCACCGACTACATGGCCGACAACATGCCCGACGCCTCCGCGCGCGGCAGCGTGGTGACCTGGCAGAAGGTGGTGCCGCTCATCCTGCTGGCGGCGCTGGTCGCCGGGGCCGCCCTCGCGCCGCACTGGGCGATCCTGGCCGTCTTCTGCGTGGCCAACCTGCTCTTCGTCAACAACGTCGCGTTCAAGGTGCTCTACGGGCTGCGCTCGCCGCTGCGGCGCCGCCAGGTCGCGCGCCTCGACGGCGCCATCGGACGGGAGCGCTCCACCCGCGGCTACGAGCCCGACTGGCCCGGCCGGATGCGGGACGAGGACCTGCCGATGTACACCGTCCTGGTCCCCGTCTACGACGAGGTCGAGGTGGTGCAGAAGGTCATCGGCAACATGGAGCGGATGGACTACCCCAAGTCCAAGCTCGACGTGATGATCCTGCTCGAGGAGAAGGACCACAAGACGATCGAGGCCGCCAAGGCCTCCCGCCCGCCGGAGTACGTGCGCATCGTCGTCGTACCGGAGGGGCATCCGCAGACCAAGCCGCGGGCGTGCAACTACGGCCTGGAGTTCGCGCTCGGCGAGTACGTCGTCATCTTCGACGCCGAGGACCGGCCCAACCCCGACCAGCTGCGCAAGGCGGTGGCGGCGTTCCGGCTCAACCGGCTCCTGCGCGAGCACGTGGATCCGTACGAGCCCAAGCTGGTGTGCGTCCAGGGTGCGCTGGCGTACTTCAACTACGACTACAACCTGCTCACCCGGCTGTTCTCGATCGAGTATGCGCACTGGTTCGACATGATGCTGCCGGGCATGGACCAGGCCGGGCTGCCGCTGCCGCTGGGCGGCACCAGCAACCACTTCGAGACCGAGGTGCTGCGCAACCTCGGCGCCTGGGACCCCTACAACGTCACCGAGGACGCCGACCTCGGCCTGCGGATCGCGAGCCAGGGCTACAAGATCGGCATCATCGACTCGGCGACCGAGGAGGAGGCGACCTCGGAGTCGTTCGCCTGGATCCGGCAGCGGACCCGGTGGATCAAGGGCTACATGATCACCGCCGCCGTCAACACCAGGCACCCCGTCCGCTGGTGGCGGCTCAACGGTGTCGGCGGCGCCGTCAGCATGGGCGGGCTGGTGCTGGGCACGCCCCTGGCGTTCCTCGCCTACCCGCTGGCGCTGCTGTTCACCGTGGTCACCTACATCGGCGTCCGCACCGGCCTGGACTTCCCGCACCCGATCCTGAGCGCCGGCATCCTGATGATGGTGATCGGCAACGGGGCGATGATCCTGTTCGCGGGCATCGCAGCCTGGCGACGCTACAGCTGGCGGATCGCGCTCTACGCCGTCTTCAACCCGATCTACTGGCTGATGCACTCGGTGGCCGCCTGGCGGGCCGCGTACCAGCTGATCTTCGACCCGTTCACCTGGGAGAAGACGCCCCACGGGCTGACCGGGGACTACGACTCGACGACCGGCGAGCACCACTAGTCGAGTCGGGCCTCCGTCCGGCTCGAGTCGGGCCTCCGTCCCCGGTGTCCGTACGTGGGACGCGGGCGCCGTGGAGGTGCTTCTCGCACGACGGCCTCGCCCCGGCATCGGCCACCTCGGCACGATCGACGCGGAGCGTCCGAGGAGGAGCCGGGCCCGAGCCTCACCCGTGGTCGGCGCCGTGCGGTCGGCGTCCGCGTCGAGCGGGCCGTCAGTACTCCGGCGGCCCGTCGCTGGCCCGCTTGAGCAGGTCGGCGAAGTCGGTCGGGTGCTCGAACTCGTCCTCGACCAGGCGGCGGGTCGGGGCCGCCGAAGCGGTGCCGACGGGTCCGGCGACCAGCGCCGCGAATTCGCCGGCCGCCCGCTCGACCCGCTTGTGCAGCTCCCCCTCCGCACCGGCGCCCGTGGCGGCGAAGTCCTCGGTGGCGGCGAAGACGCCGGTCGGCACGACGATCGCGTGCAGGTAGGCGAACAACGGGCGCAGCGCGTGCTCGATGACCAGGCTGTGCCGAGCGGTGCCGGCCGTCGCACCGAGCAGCACCGGCTTGGCGTCGAGCACCCCCAGCTCCAAGACGTCGAAGAACGTCTTGAACAGCCCGGAGTACGACGCGGAGAAGACTGGCGTCACGGCGATCAGGCCGTCCGCCTGCCGTACGGCGTCGATCGCCGCTGCCAGCTCCTGCGAGGGGAAGCCGGTGAGCAGGTTGTCGGTGAGCGCGTGGGCGAGGCCGCGCAGCTCGACGTGCTGCACCTCGACCTCCACGCCGCGCGCCTCGACCGCCCGCTCGCTGGCCTCGGCCAGCATGTCGGCGAGGAGCCGGGTGCTCGACGGGACGCTGAGCCCCGCCGAGACCACGACGATCCTCTTGCTACTCACAGCTCCCCCGCCAGGACCTCGTCGCGGTCACTGGTGCCGGTGGCGTCGTCGGCGCCGTAGACGGCGTCGTCCTTCGGGCCGCCCGCCTTCGCGACCAGCGAGGCGTGCGTCGGCGCGTCCGGAACGCCCGGCGCGCGCAGCTTCTCGAACTCCGAGCGCAGCGTCGGCAGGATCTCGCCGTACAGGTCGAGCTGCTCCAGGACCGTCTTCAGCGGCAGGCCGGCGTGGTCGATGAGGAACAGCTGGCGCTGGTAGTCGCCGACGTACTCCCGGAAGGAGAGCGTGCGTTCGATCACCTGCTGCGGCGAGCCGACGGTCAGCGGGGTGGCCTCGGTGAAGTCCTCCAACGACGGGCCGTGGCCGTAGACCGGGGCGTTGTCGAAGTAGGGCCTGAACTCGTTGACCGCGTCCTGGCTGTTGTGGCGCATGAAGAACTGCCCGCCGAGGCCGACGATGGCCTGCTCGGCCGTGCCGTGGCCGTAGTGCTCGAAGCGCTGCCGGTACAGCCGCACCATCTGCTCGGTGTGGGAAGCGGGCCAGAAGATGTGGTTGTGGAAGAAGCCGTCGCCGTAGTACGCCGCCTGCTCGGCGATCTCGGGGCTCCGGATGGAGCCGTGCCACACGAACGGCGCCACGCCGTCCAGCGGACGCGGGGTCGAGGTGTAGCCCTGCAGCGGGGTGCGGAAGCGGCCCTTCCAGTCCACGTTCGTCTCGGTCCACAGCTGGCGCAGCAGCGCGTAGTTCTCGATCGCCAGGTTGATCCCCTGGCGGATGTCCTTGCCGAACCACGGGTAGACCGGGCCGGTGTTGCCGCGGCCCATCATCAGGTCGACGCGGCCGTCGGTGAGGTGCTGCAGCTTGGCGTAGTCCTCGGCGATCAGCACCGGGTCGGTGGTGGTGATCAGCGTGGTCGAGGTGCTCAGGATGATGTTCTCGGTCTGGGCACCGATGTAGGCGAGCGTCGCCGTCGGGTTCGAGGCGATGAACGGCGGGTTGTGGTGCTCGCCGGTCGCGAAGACGTCCAGGCCGATCTCCTCGGCCTTCTTGGCGATCGCGACGGTCGCCTTGATCCGCTCGTACTCGGTCGGCGTGCTGCCGTTCGTGGGGTCCGTGGTGACGTCACCGACGGTGAAGATGCCGAACTGCATGCCCATCGCTGTCTCCGTTCTCAGGTCTCACATTTAGTTTAAACGTGAACTATCGTCCTGAACCAACCCGCTCTCCAGGCTATTCCCCCCGACCCATTACGGTCGTCGCGTGGCCCTGATCAGTGCACACCGCTGCGGCGCGGGCGACACGGAGCCGGGATCGAGCCGCGCAGGCGAGAACGGGCTGCACGCCCTCGAGCACGCGGTGGCGCTCGGCGTCGACTACGTCGAGTTCGACGTCCGTCAGCTCGCCGACGGCCGTCTCGTGGTCACCCACGACGCTCCCGACGAGACCGCCGGCATCGAGCTGCTCCCCTACGAGGCCGTCCTGGAGCGGCTGGCCGGCCGGTCCGCAGCGCACATCGACCTGAAGGGGGCGGGTCACGAGCTCGAGGCGGCGCGGACCGCCCTGCGGCACCTGGACGGTGGCCGGATCCTCATCACCACCGGCTCGGTCGCGGGCGCGCGCCGGTTGCGCGACTGGGCCGACGAGCACTGCCGCGCACTTCGGGTCGGGCTCTCCACCGGCACGTCGCTGAGCGGCCTGTCGCCGTGGGCGGCCGCGCTGTCGCTACGCCGCCAGCTCTTCCCGTGGCACAGGTACGCCGCGGCCCGGGCCGACGTCCTGTGTGCCCACCATGTCCTCGCTTCGCTCACGCTGCGGCGGCTGGCTCGGCGGCGCGGGCTCGACCTGTTGGTCTGGACCGTCGACGATCGACGCCTGCTGCGCTGGTGGCTGCGGCCCGGCCGGGCCTGGATGGTCACCACCAACTACCCCGCCCGCGCCCTGGAGTTCCGCGGACCTGACAGGATGCGGTCGTGACCACCGACGTACTGGGCGCTCCCTTCACCGCCGAGACGATCCCGTTCCCCGACGACCACGAGGGTGAGGTGGTCGCGACGCTGGTGACGCGCCTGGCGAGTCGGGCGGCCGAGGACACGTCGCCGCGCCGGGCCGTCCTGCACGTGCACGGCTTCGCCGACTACTTCTTCCAGACCGAGTACGCCGCCTGGTGGGCCGCCCGGGGCTACGACTTCTACGCCGTGGACCTGCCGAAGTACGGCCGCTCGATCCGCCCGCACCAGACGCCGAACTACACCACCGACCTGGCCGACTACTTCCCCGTCCTCGACGAGGTCTGGGACCGGATCCGCGCCGACCACGACAGCATCGTGATCACCGGCCACTCCACCGGTGGTCTCACCACCTCGCTGTGGGCGGACGCACGCCGGCCCGAGGGACTGGCCGGGCTGTTCCTCAACTCGCCCTGGCTCGACCTGCAGGGGCCGGCCCTGATGCGGATCGTGCTGACCCCGGTGGTGCGCCAGCTCGGCCGGTTCCAGCCGATGCGGGCCATCCCGCGTGCCGTATCGGGGCTCTACACCCGCTCGCTGCACCGTGACCACGAGGGCGAGTGGGACTTCGACCTGGTCTGGAAGCCGGTCGAGTCCTTCACGGTGTACGCCGGCTGGCTGCGCGCGATCCGGCACGGCCACGCCCGGCTGCACGCCGGTCTGGACGTGCCGGCCCCGGTGCTGGTGCTCTCCTCGGACGCCACCGGCCATCCGGACCCGAAGAGCGGCAGCGTGGACGACCTGGTGCACGGCACCGACATCGTCCTCGACGTGGAGCAGATCCGCCGCTGGTCGACGGCGATCGGACCCCACGTCACCTACATCGCCGTGCCCGGCGCCAAGCACGACGTCGTGCTCTCCCGCCCCGAGGCGAGGGAGCGCGCCTACGCCGAGCTCGACCGCTGGCTCAGCACCTACGTCGAGGGCTGAGCCAGCGGCCGGAGTCGGTCCGGACCTCAGGCGGGCTCGGCGACCGAGCCGCCCAGCTGCGGCTCACCCGGCGTCTCGTCGAGCGTGTTCTTCGGCCCGGTGAACCAGTGCTTCACCGAGACGTGCCAGTAGATGGTCAGGAGGACGAGCGCACCCGGCATCACCAGGATGGCGTAGTTGACGTACTTCATCGAGAAGCCGTCGAGCCACGGCACGCCCACGCTGGCGGTCGGCAGGATGCCGACGATCGACATGATCACGATCTCGAGCACGGCGATCGGGTTCATCCACCGGTACTTGCGGCCGTTGTTGACGGCACCCGCCTCGAAGGAGTCGCCCTTGCGCCAGCGCAGGAAGATCGGGATGGCGAAGGCTCCGTAGAGGCCGAGTACGCCGATGGAGACCACCGCGTAGAAGGCGATCGGGCTGGGCGCACCGTTGATGTCGACCTTGATCAGCGCGGGCAGGGTGATGATCAGCGCGATCGCCGCCGAGACGAGCACCGCGTTGACGGGGGTCTTCTGGGCGTTCACCTTCGACCAGACCCGCGAGTAGGGCACGGCGCCGTCCCGGGAGAACGCGAACATCACCCGGCTGCAGGAGGTCATGCACGCGCAGGTGCAGAAGAACTGCGCGGCCGTGGAGATGAAGACGATCACCGCTGCGGTGTGCGGGGTGAACGCCTGACCGAGCAGCACGAAGATCCCGCCGCCGCCCTTGGTCAGCCCGTCCTTGTCCTGCACGGCGAACAGCAGGCTGAGCAGCAGGATCCAGCCACCGATGGCCGAGTAGAGGATCGAGCTGGTGATGCCCTTGGCCGCGGAGTTCGAGGCGCCCTTGGTCTCCTCGGAGAGGTGGACCGATGCGTCGTACCCGGTGATCGTGTACTGCGTCAGGACGGCACCGAGCGGCAGGATCATCAGGATGAATCCGAGCCCGTGGGTGTGGCCGCCGAAGAAGCCGGTGTTGTTCACCGTGCTGCCGAAGACGTCACCGACGGAGTTGTGGTGCGTGCCGGACGCGGTGAAGAACCACAGCATCACCACGATCACGGCGGCACCGATGACGTGCCACCACACCGAGACGTTGTTCATCACCGCGAGCAGGTGGCTGGAGAAGATGTTGACCGCGGCAGCGAGCACCAGGATCACCACGAACTCGATGAAGACGCGGGTCAGCGAGTAGTTCGCCGCCCACGAGTCCGACAGGCTGCCCACGAAGCTGTCGAAGAAGCCGGCGCACCCGTAGGCGACCGACGCACAGATCCCGAGCAGGCCGATCACGTTGAGCCACCCGGTGTAGAAGCCCGCCGCCGGGCCGCCGAGCTTGCTGGCCCACCAGTAGATGCCGCCGGAGGTCGGGTAGGTCGAGACCAGCTCGGCCATGCAGTAGCCGATGACCAGGATCAGGATCGACATCACCGGCCACCCCCAGGCGATGCCGGCCGGGCCGCCGTTGTTCCAGCCGACGTAGAACGTCGTCAGACAACCTGCGAGGATCGAGATGATCGAGAACGAGATGGCGAAGTTCGAGAAGCCGGACCACGTCCTGGCCAGCTCCTGCTTGTATCCGAGACGTGCGAGATGCGCTTCATCGTCGAGGTGCACCTCGGGCGAGTCATGTCCTTCAGGCATGCGGATTCTCCTGTGTTCACGGCGGTGAGTCGAGGCTCCTGACGGAACCTAGACCCGCCGTCTCGAGGGTGTAAACACCCCCACGTAAATTTGGTATGAACCCAGACCAATTCATCTCCCGGGTTCATTGACACGAGGCCTGGGCAGTCAGTTGACTGACCGCCGTGAGCTCCACCCCGGACGCGGTGCCGTCCCAGCCGCCGTCCCTGCCGGCGTCACTGCTGCGACCCGTTCACGGGCACCACGCGTTCGAGGCCTGCGTCGAGCAGCTCGCCACGGCGATCCGCCTGGGCGTCTACCCGCTCGGCTCGACCCTGCCGCCCGAGCGCGACCTGGCCGCCCTGCTGCACGTCTCGAGGGCGACCCTTCGCGAAGCGATGGCGGCCCTGCGGCAGGCGGGTCTGGTCGCCACCACCCGCGGTCGCGGGGGCGGCACGGTCGTCACCCTCAAACCACCGACGCCCTCGGCCCGAGCCGCCGCGCGCACCACCGCCGCCCAGCGCGCCGACTGGCTCGATGCCCTCACCTACCGGCGCATCATCGAGTGCGGCGCCGTGACGATGCTGGCCTGCAGCGAGCTCTCCGAGGAGGCCCGGGAACGGCTGCTCGCCGCCCACCACGAGGTGCGGGCGGCCACCAGGCCGGCCCAGTACCGCCAGTCGGACTCCCGCTTCCACCTCACCCTGGCGGCACTGACCGGGTCGGATCGCCTGATCGACGCCGTGACATCCGTGCACGCCACCCTGCACGAGATGCTGCTGGCCATCCCGCAGCTGCCCACGAACATCGCCCACTCCGACGCCCAGCACGAAGCCGTCGTCCAGGCGATCCTCGACGGCCGGCCCGATGCCGCCCGCCGCGCCATGGAGCACCACTGCGACGACACCGCGGCGCTGCTGCGAGGGCTGCTGACCTGATCCACCCCCGCATGACCCCGAACGATCCCCAAGGACGAAGGACGAGGACGCCTGTGACCGAGCTCCGCAACAACCGGCACCTGAGCGCGGAGGCCCTGCGCACCGCCATCGAGGCCGGTGACATCGACACCGTCGTCGTCGCCTTCACGGACATGCAGGGCAGGCTCCAGGGCAAGCGCCTGCACGGGCACTACTTCGTCGACCACGTCCTGGGTCACGGCACCGAGGGCTGCAACTACCTCCTGGCCGTCGACGTCGAGATGAACACCGTCGACGGCTACGCGATCTCGTCGTGGGAGCGCGGGTACGGCGACATGGAGTTCGTCCTCGACGAGCGCACCATCCGGCGGCTGACCCACCTGCCCGGCACGGCGCTGGTCCAATGCGACCTGGTCTGGCCCGACGGACAGCCCGTCGTGCAGTCGCCGCGGGCGATCCTGGCGCGCCAGCTCGACCGGCTGGCCGAGCGCGGCTGGATCGCCCTGGCGGGCACCGAGCTGGAGTTCATCGCCTTCGAGGACACCTACGAGGCCGCCGCCCGTGCCGACTGGCAGCAGCTCACGCCGGTCAACGGCTACAACGTCGACTACTCGATCCTCGGCACCAGCCGGGTCGAGCCGCTGATCCGCGACATCCGCACGCACATGTACGCCGCTGGACTCGATGTGGAGGGCTCGAAGGGCGAGTGCAACGACGGCCAGCACGAGATCGGCTTCCTCTACGCCGATGCGCTGACCACCGCCGACAACCACGTGGTCTACAAGAACGCGGCCAAGGAGATCGCCGCCCAGCACGGCCGGTCGCTGACCTTCATGGCGAAGTACAACCAGCGCGAGGGCAGCTCGTGCCACATCCACCTCTCGCTGCGCGGCGCCGACGGGTCGCTGATCTTCTGGGATGGCGACCAGGGGCGCCGTACGCCGCTCTACGACCGCTTCGTCGCCGGCCTGCTGGCCACGATGTCGGAGCTCACCCTGCTCTATGCGCCCAACATCAACTCCTACAAGCGGTTCGCCGCCGGCTCCTTCGCACCGACGGCCATCGCGTGGGGTGAGGACAACCGCACCTGCGCGGTGCGACTGGTCGGCCACGGCTCCGGCGCCCGCCTGGAGAACCGGGTGCCCGGTGCGGACGTCAATCCGTACCTGGCGCTCGCCGCGATGATCGCCGGTGGCCTCCACGGGATCGACAACGACCTCCCGCTGCCGGAGGCGCTCGTCGGGAACGCCTACGCCAGCGAGCTACCCCGGGTGCCGGCCACGCTGCTCGAGGCACGCGAGGTCTTCGCGGGCTCCACCTTCGCCCGGGCGGCACTGGGCGATGAGGTCGTCGACCACTACGTCAACATGGCCGACGTCGAGCTGGCCGCCTACAACGCCACCGTCACCGACTGGGAGCTGCGCCGCGGCTTCGAGAGGATGTAATGACCACGCACACCAGCGGACCCACCACCGGCGACGTCTTCACCGTCGTCAACCCCGCCACCGCCCAGCCGCTCCTCGACGTACCCCTGGCATCGGTCGAGGAGGCCGACGCCGCGATCGTCGCGGCCCACGAGGCCTTCGCCACCTGGCGCACCCTCGCTCCGGGTGAGCGCGCCGCACTGCTGCGCCGCTTCGCCGCCGTGGTGGACGCCCACCTCGACGAGCTCGCCGAGATCGAGGTCCGCAACGCCGGCCACACCTGGGGCAACGCGCGCTGGGAGGCCGGCAACGTCCGTGACCTGCTGAACTACTACGCCGGCGCCCCCGAGCGGATGACCGGCAAGCAGATCCCGGTCGCCGGCGGGCTGGACGTGACCTTCCACGAGCCGCTCGGCGTGGTCGGGATCATCGTGCCCTGGAACTTCCCGATGCCGATCGCCGCCTGGGGGTTCGCGCCCGCCCTCGCCGCGGGCAACACGGTGGTGCTCAAGCCCGCCGAGCTCACCCCGCTCACAGCGCTCCGGCTGGGCGAGCTCGCCCTCGAAGCGGGTCTGCCCGAGCACGTGCTCACCGTCATCCCGGGCGCCGGCCCGGTGGTCGGCGAGCGGTTCGTCACCCATCCGCTCGTGCGCAAGGTCTGCTTCACCGGCTCGACGGCGGTCGGCAAGCGGATCATGGCGGGCTGCGCGGAGCAGGTGAAGAACGTGACCCTGGAGCTGGGCGGGAAGTCGAGCAACGTCATCTTCGCCGACACCGACCTGGCAGCCGCGGCGGCCAGCGCGCCCTACGCCGTCTTCGACAACGCCGGCCAGGACTGCTGCGCCCGCTCCCGCCTCCTGGTCGAGCGCAGCGTGTACGACGACTTCCTGGCCCTGCTGGAGCCGGCGGTGACGGGGCTGCGGGTGCTGGACCCCAGCGACGAGACCAGCGAGATGGGGCCGTTGATCTCGGCGACCCAGCAGCAGCGGGTGACGGGCTACCTCGACGGTGCGGAGGTCGCGATCCAGGGCTCGAGCCCCGCCGGAGCGGGCAGCCCCGGGTTCTGGGTGCCCCCGACCGTGGTGGCGGTCGAGGATCCGGCGCTGCCGATCTGGCGCGAGGAGGTCTTCGGGCCGGTCGTGGCGGTGATGCCGTTCGACGACGAGGCCGACGCGATCGCCAAGGCCAACGACACCGAGTACGGCCTCTCCGGCTCCATCTTCACCAACGACCTGGGCAAGGGCCTGCGGGTCGCGCGCGGCGTCCAGGCCGGCAACCTCAGCGTCAACTCGCACTCCTCGGTGCGCTACTGGACCCCGTTCGGCGGCTACAAGCAGTCCGGCCTCGGTCGCGAGCTCGGTCCGGACGCGCCCTACGCGTTCACCGAGGAGAAGAACGTCTTCATCGCCCAATGATCCCTCACGCATCATCGAACAGGAGAGAAATGACAGGCAGGATCCAGGACAAGGTGGCGGTTGTCACCGGCGGTTGCTCGGGCATCGGGCTGGCGACGGTACGCCGCTTCGTCTCCGAGGGCGCGCGCGTGGTCATCGGCGACATCGCCGACGAGGCGGGGGCAGCGCTGGTCGAGGAGCTGGGCGGCGCCGCGGTGGCGACGTACGTCCACGTCGACGTGACCAGCAAGGAGGAGGTCGACGCGCTCTTCAAGACCGCCAAGGACACCTACGGCTCCGTCGACATCGCCTTCAACAACGCTGGCATCAGCCCGCCTGACGACGACTCCATCCTGACCACCGAGCTCGACGCGTGGCGCAAGGTGCAGGAGGTCAACCTCACCAGCGTCTACCTGTGCTGCAAGGCGGCGCTGCCCTACATGCTCGAACAGGGCAAGGGATCGATCATCAACACCGCCTCGTTCGTCGCGGTGATGGGGGCGGCGACCTCGCAGATCTCCTACTCCGCCTCCAAGGGCGGCGTGCTGTCGATGACCCGTGAGCTGGGCGTGCAGTTCGCCCGCGAGGGCGTCCGGGTCAACGCGCTGTGCCCCGGCCCGGTGAACACGCCGCTGCTCAAGGAGCTGTTCGCCAGCGATCCCGAGCGAGCCGCCCGCCGGCTGGTGCACGTGCCGATGGGACGGTTCGGCGAGCCGGAGGAGATGGCCTCGGCGGTGCTGTTCCTGGCCTCGGACGACTCCTCGTTCATGACCGCCAACACGTTCCTCGTCGACGGGGGCATCTCCGGCGCCTACGTCACCCCGCTGTGAGCCTTCCTCTCATCGGGCTGACGACCTACCGGGAGGAGGCGGCCTGGGGCGTGTGGCACCAGGCCGCCGACCTCCTGCCCGCCCAGTACGCGCGCGCGGTCGAGGCCGTCGGCGGGGTGCCGGTGCTCCTCCCGCCGGTCGCGTCGACCGGTGCGGCCGCCGGGGTGGCCGACCGCCTCGACGGGTTGGTGATCTCCGGTGGGGCCGATGTCGACCCCGAGCGGTACGGCGCCGCAGCGCACCCGCGCACCGCCGGCTGGCGACCCGACCGGGACACCTGGGAGCTCGCCCTGCTCGACGCCGCGGAGGCCTCCGGTCTCCCGGTCCTCGGCGTGTGCCGAGGCATGCAGCTGATGGCGGTGCACGCCGGTGGCGACCTCGACCAGCACACCCCGGACCTGGTGCGCCATGACGAGCACTCCCCCGGCGGCGATGCCTTCGGCACCACCACGGTGGCCGTCGAGCCGGGGACCCGGCTGGCAGGGCTGCTGCGGGAGTCGACGGCCGCCGTCGCGTGCCACCATCACCAGTCCGTGCGCTCCGCCCCCGGCTTCGCGGTGGCCGCCCGGGCGGCGGACGGCACGCTGGAGGCGATCGAGGCACCGGGGCCGCGGTTCTGCGTGGGGGTCCAGTGGCATCCGGAGACGGTCGCCGACATCGGGCTGCTGACGGGCCTGGTGGCGGCGGCACGGGCCCGCGCGGCCCTCACGCCAGAGGCGCGCCGTCGAAGCGCTCACGGGTGACGAAGTCGGCCACCGCCCGGCGGGTGAGCCGGGTGGGCTGGTGGACCGGACGGCCGAGCGGTACGACGGCTGCCACCGCGTACTGAGGGGGCGCACCGAGCAGCTCCAGGACCGCCGGCTCCTGCGCGGCGGCCATCGTGGTGATGACGCCGCCGTACCCCTCGGCCCGGGCGGCGAGCAGGATGTTCCACACCAGCGGGTAGACCGACGCGCCCCCGACCAGGCCGACGCGGTCCAGGTGCTGGTCCGTGCTGGCCAGCACGCCCTGGTCGACCAGCACCACCAGGACGACCGGCGCCTGGCGCAGGGGCTCCACGAAGGAGTCGGGCACCGCTGTCGCGGCGATCTCCTCGGCACTCGGGCCGGGTGGGGTCAGCGGGTTCCACGGGCCCTCGCCGGCCTTCCTCTGCGCCATGTAGCGCCGCACGCCCGGCGCGGTGAGGTCGACCAGCCGCTCCCGGGTCGTCCCTTCGCGGACCGCGACGATCCGCACTCCCTGCCGGTTGCCGCCGCTGGGCGCGAACCTGGCCAGGTCGAGGATCCGCGCCAGGACGTCGTCCGGCAACGGGTCGTCGGTGAACTCCCGGATCGCCGCCGTCGTCCGGATGACCTCGGCGAGCTCCATCAGGCGCCGGGCTCCTCGTCCGTGCCTGCCTCGCCCGCGGGTGCGCTGGGCGGTGCCTCGCCCGTGGGTGCGGCCGACAGCCCCGGGTTCGCCGCGGAGGCGGCCTCGGCGATCGCCTGCTGCACGGCGTCGTCGGCCTCCGTCGTACGGGCCTCCTCCAGCGGTGTGGCGCCCGGGCCCATGTCGACGCGCTTGAAGTCGCCGGCGGCCTTGGCCGGGATGCCCAGCGCGGAGTTGAGCGTGGATCCGAGACCCTCGATGGTCTTGGTGAACTCGCTGGGCAGGATCCAGAGCTTGTTCGCATCGCCCTGGGCGATCTGCGGCAGCAGCTGGAGGTACTGGTAGGCGAGCAGCGACTGGTCGGGCTGGCCGTCGTGGATCGCCTGGAAGACGGTCTGGATGGCCTGGCCCTCGCCCTGGGCGCGCAGGATGGCGGCCTCGCGCTCGCCCTGGGCGGCCAGGATCTGCGATTCGCGCTGACCCTCTGCGTTGAGGATGGCCGACTGCTTGTTGCCCTCGGCGCTGAGGATGGCCGACTGCCGCAGACCCTCGGCCTGGAGGATCGCGGCACGCTTGTCGCGGTCGGCGCGCATCTGCTTCTCCATCGCGTCCTTGATCGAGGGCGGCGGCTCGATGGACTTGATCTCCACCCGCTTGACCTTCAGCCCCCATCGGCCGGTGTCGCCGTCGAGCACCGCGGAGAGCTGGCTGTTGATCGACTCGCGGCTGGTGAGCGTCTTCTCCAGGTCCATGCCGCCGACGATGTTGCGCAGGGTGGTCATGGTGAGCTGCTCGACTGCAGTGATGTAGTTCGCGATCTCGTACGTCGCCGCGATCGGGTCGGTGACCTGGAAGTAGAGCACCGTGTCGATGGAGACGGTCAGGTTGTCCTGCGTGATCATCCCCTGCGGCGGGAAGGAGACGACCTGCTCGCGCATGTCGATGACGTAGCGGACCTTGTCCACGAAGGGCGTGATGACGTTCAGCCCCGGCGCCAGCGAGCCCTTGTACTTCCCGAACCGCTCCACGATGCCGGTCCGGGCCTGCGGGACGATGCGGACCGACTTGGCGAGCGTGATGATCACGAACAGTGCCAGGACGACGATCACGATCAACACTGCGAGAGCCATCAGAAGATCTCCTTCGGGAGGGGATGGACGTAGGCCGTGGCGCCTCTGATCGCCAGGACCTCGACGGTGGAGCCGGGCGCGATCACGAGGGTCTCGTCGTAGGGGGCAGCGGTCCACTGCTCCCCGGCGATGATCACCTGGCCGGGGTGGTCGGTGCTGATCGAGGTGGTCACCTCGGCGCGCTTGCCGACCAGCCGATCCGGACCGATGCGCAGCTCGGGGCTGCCGCGGTGGAGGCGCTCCACGAGCGAGGGCCGGACCAGGCTGAGCATGCCGGCGCTGACGACGATGGCCACCACGGCCTCGACGACGACACTGCCACTGGGGATCGCGACGATCGTGGCCGCGAGCGCTCCCCCGGCCAGCATGAGCAGCACGAGGTCGAGGCTCAGCAACTCGAGGATCGCGAGGCCTGCGGCGACGCAGAGCCAGATCAACCAGTCCACACTTGCACTCTAGTCACGCCCCGGTCGAGCGAGGCGGATCCGAGCGGGCGCGGGCCTGCCGGCGTCAGTGCGCCCGGCGGGTACGGCGCCGCGCGGCGTAGCGGCCGTCCACGGCGTCGAGCGTCAACGGCATGCCGAAGGCCTGGGACAGGTTCGCCTCGGTGAGGACCTGATCGAGCAGACCCGCCGCGACGACGGTGCCGCGACGCAGCAGCAGAACATGGCTGAAGCCCTGCGGGATCTCCTCGACGTGGTGGCTGACCAGCACCGTCGCCGGGGAGTCCGGGTCGTAGGCCAGCGTCGAGAGCGTCGAGACCAGGTCCTCGCGGCCGCCGAGGTCGAGCCCGGCCGCCGGCTCGTCGAGCAGCAGCAGCTCGGGGTCCACCATCAGCGCCCGCGCGATCTGGACGCGCTTGCGCTCGCCCTCGGACAGCGTGCCGAAGGTGCGGTCGGCCAGGTGGGCGATGCCGATCTCGGTCAGGAGCGCCTCGGCGCGGTCGTGGTCGACCTCGTCGTACTGCTCCTTCCACCGGCCGTAGATGCCGTAGGAGGCCGTGACGATGACGTCGCGCACCGACTCCTCGCGGGGGATCCGGTCGGCCAGCGCGGCGCTGGTGACGCCGATGCGGGGACGGATCTCGCTCAGGTCGACCTTGCCGAGTCGTCCCTCGAGCACCTCGACGGTGCCGCTGGTCGGGTGCAGCTGGGCCGCCGCCAGCTGCATCAGCGTGGTCTTCCCGGCGCCGTTGGGCCCGAGGATCACCCAGCGCTCGTCCTCCTCGACCCGCCACGTCACCCGGTCGAGCAGCAGGCTCTGGCCGCGACGGACGGTGACATCGACGAGATCAAGGACGGCGGCCATGCTCGCAAAGATATCGACTACCGTTCTGCGCCATGTCAGCGGCCACGTCGGCGACCTCGCTCTCCCCTGCCCTCCGTCTGGCCTGGTGGGGCACCGCGTGGTTGCGCGGCGCCGTGGTCACCGACCTGATGCTCGATGCCGTGATCGGGCACGACGCGACGCACACCGTCGCCGGCCTCGGCGAGCTCGGTCTCGGGGGCGGCGACGCCGCCGAGACGCTCGTCGGCGGCCTCGGCCGGTTGCGCGCCGAGGGTACGACGTCCCTCGGCTGCGCCTTCCCCGCCGAGGGCGACGCGGTCGGGCTCGGCGGCCCGCCGCCCTTCAACCACGCCGCCCTGGAGGCCGGCGAGGCTGTCGTCGCCGACGCCGGCATCGGTCTGGTGCCGGTCCGCGTCGGAGCCGTCATCACCTGGCAGGCGTACGCCGCCCAACGCCGCCAGCTGCCCGACGTCGGCGAGGCCGACCGGGCGCTGCGGGCGGCGTTGGTGGCATCGGCCCAGGCGCTCGCCGACCTCGACGTCGCCCGCTGGCGGCCCGACGTCGCGGACCGGCTGATGAACCTGCGGCACCGCGATCCGGTCCAGGCAGCACCGGGGGTGCCCGCCCGGTGCGTGGAGCTGGCCGAACGGGGCTGGCAGGCAGCGGAGATCGTCGCCCTGGCCCTGGAGGACGAGGGTGGCGCGGTGACGGCGTACGAGATGAGCGGCCGCCGTGAGGCGCTGCTGCCCCTGGACCGGGCGGCCCGCCGCGCGCTGACCGCTGCCGGCTCGCCCGAGGCGTGGCCGTCCTGACCGACGGGGGTCGGCGAGGCGATAGCGTTCGCACTGCGATGGCTGATGCACCCGAGACCCTGCTGATCACGCTGACCGGCCGCGACCGGCCCGGCGTCACGTCCTCCACCCTGGCGACCCTCGCGCTCGCAGGGGTCGACGTGGTCGACCTCGAGCAGATCGTGCTGCGCGGCCGGCTCGTGCTCGGCCTGCTGGTGACCGCTCCGGCGGATCCTGCGGCGCTGCGCACCGCGATCGAGGAGACCGCCCGCGCGCTGGAGATGTCGGTGGAGATCGAGTCCGGCTCGGGCGACCGGCCCCGCCGCTCGCGCGAGCGCGCTCACGTCACCGTGCTCGGCACGCCGCTCAAGGCGGCGGCGCTGGCCGCCGTGACGCGCCGGATCGCCTCCGCCGGGGCGAACATCGACCGGATCATCCGGCTGGCGCGCTATCCGGTCACCGCGTTCGACCTGCACGTGTCCGGTGCCTCGCCCGACGTGCTGCGTACGGAGCTGGCCGCCGAGGCCGCGGCACAGGGCGTCGACATCGCCGTGCAGCCGGAGAACCTGCTGCGCCGCGGCATGAAGCTGGTCGTCATGGACGTCGACTCCACCCTCATCGACGGTGAGGTGATCGAGATGATCGCCGCCCACGCCGGCTGTGAGGAGGAGGTGGCGCGGGTGACCGAGGCGGCCATGCGCGGCGAGCTCGACTTCGAGGAGTCGCTGCGCGCCCGGGTGAAGCTGCTCGCCGGCGTGCCCGCCTCCGCGCTCGACGAGGTGTACGAGTCGCTGCACCTCAACCCCGGCGCCCGCACCATGGTCCGCACGCTGCGCCGGCTCGGCTACCGGTTCGCGATCGTCTCCGGCGGCTTCTCCCAGATCACCGACCGGCTCGCCCAGGACCTCGGCATCCACTACGCCCGGGCCAACGAGCTCGAGATCGTCGACGGCGTGCTGACCGGCAACGTGGTCGGCGAGGTGGTCGACCGGGCCGGGAAGGCGCGCGCGTTGCGGGAGTTCGCCGCCGAGCTGGGCCTCACCGAGGCCTCCACTGTCGCGATCGGCGACGGCGCCAACGACCTCGACATGCTCGCCGCAGCCGGCCTCGGGGTCGCCTACAACGCCAAGCCGGCCGTCCGCTCCGCCGCGCACACCGCCGTGAACGTCCCCTACCTCGACACCATCATGTATCTGCTCGGCTTCACCCGTGAGGAGATCGAGGCGGCCGACGCCGAGGCCGGGATCGTGACGCCTGCTCCGCCGCTGCTCTGAGTGGCGTGCGCGCACGGTTTTGACCCCTGGGGGTCAGAACCGAACGTTGTCGGGCGAAGCTTTGCCCCCCAGGCTGCGGTTTCGACCCCTGGGGGTCAGAACCATCAGCCGCGCCCCACATGGAAGCCGGTCAGCGTCGCGCTCGCCTCCTCGACGTCCGCCCAGTCGCCGTCGTAGGCGAACACCGCGACGGCCGAGGTCGGGAAGCCCGAGACCATCGCGTTGGCGACCTCGTCGTCACCGTCGCCGTCGTCCAGCAGCTGTGCGAGCAGCCCGATCGTCGGGTTGTGCCCCAGGACCACCAGGGTGCTCACGCCGTCGTCGGTCTCGCGGATCAGGTCCAGGACGGTGTCGGTGCCGGCGGTGTAGAGCGCATCGACGTACTGCGCGATGTCCAGCTCCCAGCCCGCACCGCCCGCCAGGTCCTCCCAGGTCTGCGCGGTGCGCGCGGCGCCGGAGACCAGCGCGTCCTGCGGCTCGATGCCCTGCTGGGCAAGCCAGGCCCCCGCCTCCTCGGCGTCGGCGTGCCCGCGCTCGGTGAGCTGCCGCTCGATGTCGCTGGGGGCCGAGGCCTCCGCCTTGGCGTGCCGCGCGATGACCAGGGTCCGCATGGGATGAGCCTAGTGGGCCGGAGCGTGACCGGTGGGTCAGGCGCCCATCGCGTGGTAGCCGCCGTCGACATGGACGATCTCGCCGGTCGTGGCCGGGAAGAAGTCGCTGAGCAGCGCGCACACGGCCTTCGCGGTCGGCTCCTGGTCGGTGTTGTCCCAGCCCAGCGGCGAGCGGTCGGACCACATCGCGTCGAGCTCCTCGAAGCCGGGGATGGCCTTGGCGGCGATGGTGCGCAACGGACCGGCCGAGACCAGGTTGACCCGGATGCCCTCCGGGCCGAGGTAGCGGGCCAGGTAGCGGTTGGTCGACTCCAGCGCCGCCTTCGCCACCCCCATCCAGTCGTACGCCGGCCAGGCGACCGTCGCGTCGAAGGTCAAGCCCACGATGGCCGCCCCGGGGGCCAGCACCGGCTTGGTCGCCATGGCCAGGCTCTTGAGCGAGTACGCCGAGACCTGGACCGCCTGCGCGACGTCCTCCCAGGGTCCGCCGAGGAACTTGCCGCCCAGCAGCGTCTCCGGGTTGCCGAAGGCGATCGAGTGCACCACGCCGTCGAGGGTCGCGTCCGGGCCGAGGTGCTCGCGGACGGCGTCGGCCAGGCCGTCGAGGTGCTCCTGGTTGGTCACGTCCAGGTCCAGCACCGGCGGCTCCTGCGGCAGCCGCTTGGCGATCCGCTTGGTGATCGACAGCGCGCGGCCGAAGTTCGAGATGAGCACCGTGGCACCCTGCTCCTGCGCCACCTTGGCGACGGCGAAGCCGATCGAGGAGTCCATCGTGACCCCGGCGACCAGGATCCGCTTACCTTCGAGAAGTCCCATCACAGTTCCTGTTCTTGGTTGATCGAGGTTGTCGAGACCGGCTCAGTGGCCCATGCCGAGGCCGCCGTCGACCGGGATCACGGCGCCGGTGACGTAGGCGGCACCGTCGCCGGCCAGCCAGGTGACGGCGCTGGCGATCTCGTCCGGGGAGGCGTAGCGGCCGAGCGGGACCTGCTGCTTGATCGCGCTCTTCTGGTCCTCGGTGAGGACGTCGGTCATGTCGGTGGTGACGAAGCCCGGCGCGACGACGTTGGCGGTGATGCTGCGCGAACCGAGCTCGCGCGCGAGCGAGCGGGCCAGGCCCACGAGGCCGGCCTTGGAGGCGGCGTAGTTGGCCTGCCCCGCGCTGCCCAGCAGCCCTACCACCGAGGAGACGAAGATCAGCCGGCCGCGCTTGAGCCGCAGCATCCCCTTGGCGGCACGCTTCGCGAGCCGGTAGGAGCCGGTCAGGTTGGTGTCGATGACCGAGGTCCAGTCGTCCTCGCTCATCCGCAGGATGAGGGTGTCCTGGGTGATCCCGGCGTTGGCGACCAGGACCTCGACCGGGCCGTGCGCCTGCTCGATCTGCGCGAACGCGGCGTCCACCTGTTCGGGATCGGTGATGTCGCACCGTACGTCGAGGGCACCTTCGGGTGCGCCGCCGTTGCGGGTCGTCACCGCCACCTTGTCGCCCTGGGCGAGGAACGCCTCGGCGATGGCGCGGCCGATGCCGCGGTTGCCGCCGGTGACGAGGACCGAGCGGGGGACGGTGGTCAGCGGTGAGTCAGTCACGTTACGCGACCGTAGCGATTACCGGAGCGTAGGCCTACCGCCCGCGCCGCGGTGTGGGCTAGGCCTCGTCCTCGAGCCGGAAGCCGAGCTTGATCCCGACCTGGAAGTGCTCGACCGAACCGTCCTTGACCTGGCCGCGGACCTGGGTCACCTCGAACCAGTCGATGTGCCGCAGCGTCTTCGAGGCCCGCTCGACGGCGTTGCGGATGGCTTCGTCGATGCCATCGGGAGCGGAGCCGACGATCTCGGTCACGCGGTAGGTGCGGTTGGTCATGCGACCGACTCTAGCCGGGTCCGGGCGCCCTGCGACCCGCGGCGTACGATCGGGACATGGCCAGGGCCCACGATCAGCCGATCCGGATCACCACGGCGGCACAGAGCCGGCAGGTGGACATCGCACACCGGCAGCGGCGCTACGTGATGGCGATGGGCATCCGCACCCTGTGCTTCATCGGCGCCGTCATCGCCGGCGTCAACCACGTGGTGTGGCTGTGGCCGGTGCTGATCCTCGCGGCGATCTTCCTGCCCTACATCGCGGTGGTGATGGCCAACGCCGCCAACACCAAGGGCGCCACCGAGATGGACCTGCTCGACACGCCGTATCACGCCAACGAGCTGCACAACGACCCCGAGCCCCACCGCGAGGACCGCGGCTGATGGAGCCTGACGTCTGTTCGGCCAAGGGCTGCCGCGCGCCCGCCACCTGGGCGCTGGGCTGGAACAACCCGCGCATCCACACCCCCGACCGCCGCAAGGTCTGGCTGGCGTGCGACGAGCACCAGGAGTCGCTGGCCGCGTTCCTCAGCGCGCGCGGGTTCCTGCAGGAGACGGCGCCGCACGACGGGACGCTGCAGCCCCGGTAGCCGC
The DNA here is from genome assembly GCF_029873215.1 of Nocardioides sp. BP30. Taxonomy (NCBI): domain Bacteria; kingdom Bacillati; phylum Actinomycetota; class Actinomycetes; order Propionibacteriales; family Nocardioidaceae; genus Nocardioides; species Nocardioides lacus. The sequence goes on from NZ_CP123620.1 coordinate 2,728,891, forward strand.
CCTCAGCCGCCGATCGCCGACATGGGTCGATCGGGCTGCAGGAAGGTCGGGTCGTCGATCCCGTGTCCCGCGCGCTTGCCGGCCATCGCCGCGACCCAGCGCTGCGCGATCTGCTCATCGGGCAGGCCGGCACGCAGCGCGGCGCGCAGGTCGGACTCCTCGCGGGCGAACAGGCAGTTGCGCACCTGTCCGTCGGCGGTCAGCCGCACCCGGTCGCAGTCGCCGCAGAAGGGCCGGGTCACCGAGGCGATGACACCGACTGTCGCAGGTCCGCCGTCGACGACGAAGAGCTCGGCCGGGGCGCTCCCCCGCGGCTCGGTCGCCGGGGTCAGGTCGAACTCCTTCTCCAGTCGCGCCAGCGTCTCCGCGGCGGTCACCATCGTCTCGCGGGTCCAGCCGTGCTGGGCGTCGAGCGGCATCTGCTCGATGAAGCGCAGCTGGTAACCGCCGCGCACGGCCCACTCCAGCAGCTCGGCCGCCTGGTCCTCGTTGACGTCGCGCAGCAGCACCGCATTGACCTTGATCGGGCCGAGGCCCGCGTCCGCCGCCGCCTCCAGGCCTTCGAGCACGTCGTGCAGCCGGTCCCGGCGGGTGATCCGGTGGAAGGTCTCGGGCCGGATCGAGTCCAGCGAGACGTTGACCCGATCCAGGCCGGCCTCGGCCAGCGGCCGCGCCAGCCGCGCCAGGCCGAGCCCGTTGGTGGTCAAGGAGAGCTCCAGCCCCGCATCCAGGGCGCGGGTCCGCGCGACGATGCCGGCCAGGCCTCGGCGTACCAGGGGCTCGCCGCCGGTGAACCGGACCTCGCGGATGCCCAGCTGGGTCACCCCGATCCCGATCAGTCGCACCACCTCGTCGTCGGTGAGCACCCGCTCGTCGGGCAGCCAGGCCAACCCCTCGGCGGGCATGCAGTAGCTGCACCGGAGGTTGCACCGATCGGTCAGGGAGACGCGCAGATCGGCGGCGACTCGTCCGAACCGGTCGACCAGGGGTGTCGTCTGCACCACACCATCCTAGGACGGGGCCCATCCCGATCGCGGTCCGGTGCCGTGCGCCGGTTAGCCTCGGAGGGTGCGATCGTTCCGCTTCCTGCTGAGCCGCCGTTGGGCGCTGTTCACCCTGGCGGTCGCCATCCTCGCCTACGGCACGTGGTGGCTCGGCGAGTGGCAGTGGGGCCGGCTGCAGGACAAGCACCACGGCAACGCCATCATCAGCGCCAACCTGAAGCAGGCGCCCCAGCCGGTCGAGGAGGTGATGGCGCCCGGCAAGAAGGTCGACAGCGACACCGAGTGGAAGCGGGTCGTGGTCACCGGCACCTATGACGCGGCCGACACCATCACGTGGCGCTACCGCACCAACGACCACAGCGAGTCCGGCATCGACGTCGTCGTGCCGCTGATCACCGCCGACGGCACCGGCGTCCTGGTGGACCGCGGCTGGCTCGCCTCGACCGACCAGGACAACCACCCGGTGCCGATCCCGCCCCCGCCCAGCGGCCAGGTCACCGTCGTCGGCTGGGTCCGCGCCGACGCCACCGGCTCGAGCACGCGGGTCAGCCAGCTCGGTACGCGAGCGATCTCCAGCCGGACGATCGCACCGGCGATCGGCCGCACGCTGGACAGCGGGTTCCTGATCGTGCAGTCCGAGTCGCCGAAGCCTGCCACGGCGCTCTCCCCCAATGACGAGCCGGACCTGAGCAACGGCCCGCACTTCTTCTACGCGCTGCAGTGGTGGTTCTTAGGCATCCTCGCCGTCGTCGGGTTCTTCTACCTGATGTACGACGAGCGCCGGCTCTACGTGCGCGGACCGGAGCCGGCCACCGAGCCGGATCCCGACGTGACCGGCGGGGACGACGAGGATGCCGTCGACGCACACGCCGGCACGCCCACCGGCCCACCGGTCAGCGTCGCCGCCGCCCGAGGAACGGTCGTGGATGAGCGCAAGGCCCGCCGCCACGACAAGAACGCCCGCAGGCAGGCGCTGGCCGCCGCGTACGCCGCCGCGCGGGCCCGTGACGAGGCCAACAGGACCAAGGCCTTCGGTCAGAGCATCGAGCGCTCGGGCAGCGGCTCTCAGTCGCGGGAGAGCTGACCGGCGAACTGGGTGCGGTAGAGGTCGGCGTACAGGCCGCCGCCGGCGAGCAGCTCCTCGTGACTGCCTGACTGCACGATCCGACCGTCCTCGACCACCAGGATGACGTCGGCGTCTCGGATCGTGGAGAGCCGGTGGGCGATCACCAGCGAGGTCCGGTCGGCCAACGCGGCGTCGAGCGCGCGCTGGACCGCTGCCTCGGACTCGCTGTCGAGGTGGGCGGTCGCCTCGTCCAGCACGACGATCGCCGGCGCCTTGAGCAGCAGCCGGGCGATCGCCAGCCGCTGACGCTCACCACCGGAGAGCCGGTAGCCGCGGTCGCCGACGACGGTGTCCAGACCGTCCGGGAGCCCCGCGACCAGGGCGTCGATCTGCGCCGCCGCGAGCGCGTCCCAGATCTGCTGCTCGGTGGCACCCGGGCGTGCGTAGAGCAGGTTGGCCCGCACCGTGTCGTGGAACATGTGGGCGTCCTGGGTGACGTAGCCGACCACGTCCTCGAGCGACTGCAGCGTTACGTCGCGGACGTCCTCGCCACCCACCCTGACCGCACCGCCGGTCACGTCGTAGAGCCGCGCCACCAGGTGGGTCACGGTCGTCTTCCCCGCACCCGAAGGACCCACCAGCGCGATCATCTGCCCGGGCCGCGCGCGGAAGGTGACGTCGTGCAGCACCTCGGCACTCGAGCGCGGCTCGGTTCGGGCGATGCTTTCCAGCGAGGCCAGGGAGACCTCGTCGGCCCGCGGATAGGTGAAGCTGACGTGGTCGAACTCGAGGCTGGCCGCATCCGGCGGCAGCACCACCGCGTCCGGCCGCTCCTGGATCAGCGAGGGCAGGTCGAGCACCTCGAAGACGCGCTCGAAGCTGACCAGCGCAGTCATCACGTCGATCCGGGCGTTGGACAGGCTCTGCAACGGACCCAGCAGCCGCACCAGCAGCAACCCCAGAGCCGTCAGCGTGCCCAACGAGAAGTGCCCGCGGATCACCAGCCACCCGCCCACGCCGTACACGAGGGCGGTGGCCAGGGCCGGCACGAGCTGCATGGCCATCGTGAAGACCCGGGTCAGCAGCGAGATCCGCACCCCGAGGTCGCGGACCACGCCCGCCTTGGCCGCGAAGTAGACGTCCTCCTCGTCGCGCCGGCCGAACAGCTTGAGCAGCATCGCGCCGCCGACGTTGAACCGCTCGGTCATGGCGTTGCCGAGGTCGGCGTTGCCGTTCATCTGCTCACGGGTCAGCCCTGCCAGCTGGGTGCCTACCCAGCGCGAGGTGACGAACAGGATCGGGAACAGCAGCAGGCACAGCAGCGTGACCTGCCAGCTGAGGGTGAGCATGGTGGCCCCGACCACCAGCACCGAGATCAGGTTGGCGACGGTGTTCGACAGGGTCGAGGTGAAGGCGCGCTGGGCACCGATCACGTCGTTGTTCAGCCGGCTGACCAGCGCGCCGGTCTGGGTGCGGGTGAAGAACGCCAGCGACTGGCGCTGCACATGCCCGAAGACGCGGGTGCGCAGGTCGAAGATCAGACCCTCGCCGATCCGCGAGGAGAGGTAGCCGCTGCCGATCCCGAGCGCCGCGTCCACGATCGCCACCACCGCCATCCCGGCGGCCAGCCACCACACCGTCGACAGGTCGTGCTGCAGGATGCCGTCGTCGACGACCCACTTGGTCAGCAGCGGGGTGATCACCACCAGGCCCGCGTCCACGACCATCAGCGCCAGGAAGACGGAGATCAGCCGCCGGTGCGGTACGGCGAAGGCGAGCACGCGGCGTACGGTCCCGGGCTCGAGACGCTGCCCCAGCACCTCCCGGTCCGAACGCAGGTTGCGGTAGACACCGCCCATCCCCAGGTTGCCCGCCATCGTGACCGGTCCTCAGGCCAGCGAGACGAGGTCCGCGTAGTCGACGTTCCAGAGGTCCTCGACACCGTCGGGCAGCAGCAGCACCCGGTCCGGCTCGAGCGCGTGCACCGCACCCTCGTCGTGGGTGACCAGGATGATGGAGCCCTCGTAGCGCCGGATGGCGTTGAGCACCTCCTCGCGCGAGGCGGGGTCGAGGTTGTTGGTCGGCTCGTCGAGCAGCAGGACATTGGCCTGGCTCACCACCAGGGAGGCCAGCGCCAGCCGGGTCTTCTCGCCGCCGGAGAGGACCCCTGCGGGCTTGTGCGCGTCGTCACCGGTGAAGAGGAACGAGCCCAGCACCGAGCGCGCCTCGGTGTCGGTCAGCTGCGGCGCCGCGGACTGCATGTTCTCCAGCACCGAGCGGCGTACGTCGAGCGTCTCGTGCTCCTGGGCGTAGTAGCCGAGCTTCAGGCCGTGGCCGGGGATCACCATGCCGGTGTCGGGCTTGTCGACTCCGGCGAGGATGCGCAGCAGCGTCGTCTTGCCGGCGCCGTTGAGCCCCAGGATGACGACCCGGGTGCCCTTGTCGATCGCCAGGTCGACGGCGGTGAAGACCTCGAGGGCGCCGTACGACTTCGAGAGGCCCTCGGCGGTGAGCGGCGTCTTGCCGCAGGGTGCGGGCGTGGGGAACTTGATCGCCGCGACCTTGTCCGCCTGCCGCTCGCCCTCCACGCCCTCGAGCAGGCGCTCGGCGCGCTTGAGCATCGACTGCGCGGCGGTGGCCTTCGACGCCTTGGCCCGCATCTTGTTGGCCTGGTCGGTGAGCGTCTTCGCCTTGTTCTGCGCGTTGAGCAGCTCGCGCTTGCGGCGCGCCTCGTCGGTCTCGCGCTGCTGCAGGTAGTTCTTCCAGCCCATGTTGTAGACGTCGATGACGGCCCGGTTGGCGTCGAGGTGCAGCACCCGGTTGACGGTCTGCTCGAGCAGCTCGTTGTCGTGGCTGATCACGATGAAGCCGCCCTTGTAGGACTTCATCCAGTCGCGCAGCCACACGATCGAGTCGGCGTCGAGGTGGTTGGTCGGCTCGTCGAGGATGAGCACCTCGGCGCTGGAGAACAGGATCCGCGCCAGCTCGACGCGGCGGCGCTGGCCGCCCGAGAGCGTGCCGAGGGGCTGGTTGATCAGTCGGTCGGGGATGCCCAGCGACTGCGCCATCTGCAGGGCCTCGGACTCGGCCGCGTAGCCACCGCCGGCGTCGAGCAGGTCGTGCGCGCGCTGGTACTTGCGCATCGCCTTCTCGCGGCGGTTCGGGTCGTCCGAGCCCATCTCGACCTCGGCCTCCCGCATCCGACGTACGGCGACGTCGAGGCCGCGAGCCGACAGGATCCGGTCCTTGACCAGCATCTCGGGGTCGCCCACGCGCGGGTCCTGCGGCAGGTAGCCGAGCTCGCCGGAGTTGACCACCTCGCCCGCCGCCGGCAGCAGATCACCGGCGAGCACCTTGGTCAGGGTGGTCTTGCCGGCACCGTTGCGGCCGACCAGACCCACCTTGTCACCGGGCCCGACACGGAAGCTGACGTTCTCCATGAGGAGGCGCGCGCCCACGCGTACCTCGAGGTTCTGGGCGGTGATCATGAGGTTCACTAGTCTAAGGCGCTGGGCACCTGGTCCCGTATTCGTCGGGTGCTCGCCGAGTCTCATGGGGGGACACACATGCGCTTCAACGCCAAGGCGCGGCTCGACGCGAGCCGCACCCAGGACGTCGGCGGCGGTGGCGGCGGCACGGGCGGCGGGTTCCCGATCCCGATCGGCAAGGCCGGTGGCGGCATCGGTGGCCTCATCGTCGCTGTGATCATCTACCTCGTCGTCACCAACCTGGGCGGGGGCAGCGCGGGCGGCGTCCTGACCGGCTCGGCGTTCTCCGGGAACTCGGTCGGTCTCTACGGGCAGGACTTCGACTACTCGACCTGCACGAGCGGGGAGGATGCGAACAACTCCGACGAATGCGCGCTGGTCGCCGTCGAGAACTCGCTGACCGACTACTGGAAGAACCAGGCCCAGGTCGCCGACGTGTTCCAGCCCGAGCGGGCGATCCACGTCTTCCACGGATCCGTCTCCACGGGCGGCTGTGGCACGGCGACGACCGACGTCGGACCGTTCTACTGCTCGGGCGACCAGACGATCTACCTCGACACCGCGTTCTACGACACGATCTTCAAGCAGCTGGGCGGGGAGGCCACGCCGTTCGTGCGGGCCTACGTCATCGCGCACGAGTACGGCCACCACATCCAGGACCTGCTGGGGACGATGAGCAAGGTGCGGACCCAGCAGGGCAAGAAGAGCGACTCGGTGCGCCTCGAGCTCCAGGCCGACTGCTACGCCGGAATGTGGGCCCACGGTGCCGAGACCACGCCCGACCAGGACGGCAACGTGCTGATCTCCGACATCACCTCCGACGACATCCAGCAGGGCATCACCGCGGCCAAGGAGGTGGGCGACGACTACATCCAGCAGCGCACCGGCGGCTCGGTGAACCCCGACCAGTGGACGCACGGCTCCTCGGCCGAGCGGCAGCACTGGTTCACCACCGGCATGCAAGCGAACGACGACATCTCCGCCTGCGACACCTTCTCCGCCGCCAGCCTCGACTGAGGCCACGCCTCAGCCTTCTAGCAGGGCCTCGATCGCCGGGAACTGCCGCTGCAGGGCACGCAGGTGCGGGGCGACGGCCGGATGACGGAACTTCGCGAGCAGGGCGCCCTCTCCCCCGGCCACCCGGGCCAGCGCCCACTCCGCGCGGGTCAGGGCGGTGTAGACGGCGGTGATCTGGGCCCCGCGCGTCGCCTGGGCACGGGTGGCGAGGCCGTCGGGCAGACCCAGCAGGTAGGCGTCGAGCAGCGGCTCGAACTCCTCCCGGGCCGGGAGCAGGTAGAGGCCGAGGTCGGCACCGACAGCGCCGTACCCGAGGCAGGCCCAGTCCAGCGCGATCAGCAGGTCGCCGGCACGGCCCGGGAGGTTCGCCGGCGTCGGATCGCCGTGCTGGGCGACCTGCGGCAGCGCGTCCAGCTCGTCGAGGTGCTTCCCGCGCTGACGCCACAGCTCGTGGGCCACGTCGGCGACGGTCGTCCGCTCCAACGTCGGCCAGCCACCGTGCCGTTCGACCCGCTCGAGCCTGTCGCGCAGCTGGTTGCGGGCCAGCCAGCGCACGTGGGCGAGGTCGGCCCCGGCGAAGCGTCCCAGGGCGTGCACGACGAAGAGCCCGGCGTTGGCGGCGTCCTCCACCCAGTCCGAGATCAGCGTGATGCCCTCGGCGTCCTCGTGCACCTCGGTCGGCGTCAGGGCGACACCCGGCACACCCTCCAGCAATCGGAAGCTCGCGACGTCCGCCTCGCGCCGCCAGAAGGCGAAGTGGCGCGGGTCGCTCAGCTCGGGCGGGTCGTAGTGGGCCGGAGCGGCCAGCCGCTTGATCACCACCGGACGATCGCCGATGGAGGCGCGCCAGACCCCGACAGTGGTCGTGCTGGTCCCACCAGGCATCGGATGCCACCCCGGCTCGGGCTGCCACATGAGCGGGACGCTAGCCCATCGCACCCGTCATTCGGCGTTAAGCACCTCCACACGCGCCGCCTGCGCATCGGCGACGGCCTTGTCGAGGACGTCGCGGCGCGGGTCGGCGATGTGTCCTCCCAGCAGGAGCGCACCCTCGGGACACGCCTCCTCGATCCCGCCGTAGACCAGCGGGCCCGCCAGGCCGTCGAGGATCCGGGCGGCATGCTCGTCGGCCGCCGCCAAGGCCACGCGGGCCTGGTTGTCGCGACGTCGCGCGAACCGCTGCTGGCTCCAGCCGCCCGCCTTGGTGCGCCCCTGCACGTGCCGCTTGCCCACCTTGCTCGCGACGACCTCGCCACCCCGCAGCCGCGCAACGGCGAAGCCGCCCCTGCGGACCAGCAACACGCCCCAGTCGGGCGGCGGCGCGGCCGCCTCCGCGAAGGCCGCCGGGTCCGCCGCTCCGGCGTACGAGCGATCGAACGGCAGCCGCGCGACGAAGCTGGAGCCGTCCGGTGCCGTCCCGCGCAGGGCATCGTCACCGACCGCGAGCTCGACACCGCCGTGCCGCCCGGCGAAGTTGTCGATCCAGCGCTGCACCCGCTCCACAGCGACCAGCACCTCTGCCATCCGCATACCCTAGCGAGTGACGCACGGGGCGCAGGGCGGGCGGACGGCCGCGCCGTCCGAGCACGCGGACGAGGTGACGGCGGACCGATCCGCGCCGTCAGAGCGCCCGAGCGAGCGTCAGACGTTGAACCCCAGCGCCCGGAGCATCTCGCGTCCGTCGGGCGTGATCTTGTCCGGACCCCACGGCGGCATCCACACCCAGTTGATGTGGACGTCGTTGACCATGCCCTCCAGGGCCGTGTTGGTCTGGTCGGTGATGACGTCCGTCAGCGGGCAGGCCGCCGAGGTCAGCGTCATGTCGAGGACCACTCGCGAGTGCTCCTCGATGTGGATGCCGTAGACGAGCCCGAGGTCGACGACGTTGATCCCGAGCTCGGGGTCGACGACGTCCTTCATCGCCTCGGACACGTCATCGAGCGTGAGGGTCGCGCCGTCGGCGACGGTGTTCAGACCCTCGTCGGTGTTGGCAGCCTCGGTCATCGGTTCTCCTCCTTGAGGGCGCGGGCGGTGGCGTCCTTCCAGGCCATCCACGACAGCAGAGCGCACTTGACGCGGGCGGGGAACTTGGCGACGCCGGCGAAGGCGATGCCGTCCTCCAGCACCTCCTCGTCCGGCTCGACGCTGCCCTTGCCCTGCATCAGTTGCAGGAACTCCTCCTGGACGACCATCGCCTCGTCGACGGGCTTGCCCACGACGAGGTCGTAGAGCACTGACGCCGACGCCTGCGAGATCGAACAGCCCAGCGCGTCGTACGACACGTCGGCCACCCGTCCGTCGTCGACGTGCACGCGCAGCGTGATCTCGTCGCCGCACGTCGGGTTGACGTGGTGGACCTCGGCTTCGAAGGCGTCGCGCAGCCCCTTGCCGTGGGGGTGCTTGTAGTGGTCCAGGATGATCTCCTGGTACAGCGCATCAAGATCTTGACTCATACCGCTCAGTCCAACCGGAAGTAGGAGCGGGTGTATTCCAGGCCCTCGACCAGCGCGTCGATCTCGCCGGGCGTCGTGTAGAGGTACGACGACATCCGGGTGGAGGCCTGGACGCCGAAGCGGGCGTGGGCCGGCTTGGCGCAGTGGTGCCCGGCGCGGACGGCGATGCCCCGCGAGTCCAGCACCTGCGCCACGTCGTGGGGGTGCACGCCGTCGAGCTCGAAGGAGATCGCACCGCCGCGCAGCGCCGGGTCGAGCGGGCCCAGGACCTTCAGACCCTTGACCGTCTGCAGACCCTGCAGCGCGTAGCCGGTGATGGCCTGCTCGTGCGCGTGGATGGCCTCCAGGCCGAGGTGTCCCAGGTACTCCAGGGCCGCGCCGAGCCCGACCGCTTCAGCGATCGGTGGCGTGCCGGCCTCGAACTTGTGCGGGATCCCGGCGTACGTCGAGGCCTCCATCCGCACGGTGGCGATCATCTCGCCGCCGCCCAGGAACGGCGGGAGCTGCTCGAGGAGCTCGCGTCGGCCCCACAGCACGCCGATGCCGGTCGGCCCGACGGTCTTGTGCCCGGTGAAGGCCAGGAAGTCGGGCCGCTCCTCGATCGGCATCGCTGCCAGGTCGATCGGCAGCTGCGGCGCTGCCTGCGAGGCGTCCACGACCACGACGGCGCCGACCTGGTGCGCCCGGCGGGCGATCTCGGCGATCGGCAGGATGGTGCCGAGCATGTTCGAGACCCACGCCAGCGAGACCACCTTGGTGCGCTCGTTGATCAGCTCGTCGATGTTGCCCAGGTCGAGCTGGCCGTCGTCGGTGAGCCCGAACCAGCGCAGCGTCGCGCCCTTGCGCTCGGCGAGCAGCTGCCACGGCACGATGTTGGAGTGGTGCTCCAGCTCGGTGATGACGATCTCGTCGCCCTCGCCGATGGTGAGATCGGGTCCCGAGCCGGTCGAGGGGCGCGCCCACGCCAGCGTGTTGGCGACCAGGTTGAGCGCCTCGGAGGCGTTCTTGGTGAAGATCACCTCGTCCCGGTCCGGGGCGCCGATGAAGCGCGCGGTCGTGTCACGACCCGCCTCGAAGGCCTCGGTCGCCTCTGCGCCCAGGTGGTGCATCGCGCGGGCGATGTTCGCGTTGTGCCGCTCCAGGTGGTCGACCATCGCGTCGATGACGATCTGCGGCTTCTGCGAGGTGTTGGCGCTGTCGAGGTAGACCAGCGGCAGGCCGTTCTCGAAGCTGCGCTCGAGGATCGGGAAGTCCTTGCGGACGACCTCCAGCTCGGGCAGCAGCCCGGGAAGCTGCGTCATGACGACTCCTTCGTCAGCGGGGTGGACGGCGGTGCGGGGACGGGGTCAGGCGTGCGCGCCGACGTACTTCGTGTAGCCGTTCGTCTCGAGCTCCTCGGCGAGCTCGGGGCCACCGGACTCGGCGATCCGTCCGTCGACGAACACGTGCACGAAGTCCGGCTTCACGTAGCGCAGGATGCGGGTGTAGTGCGTGATCAGCAGCACGCCCTTGCCCTCGCGCGAGCGGAAGTCGTTGATGCCGTCCGAGACGACCTTCAGCGCGTCGATGTCCAGGCCGGAGTCGATCTCGTCGAGGATCGCGACCTTCGGGTCGAGCAGGTCGAGCTGTGCGATCTCCGCGCGCTTCTTCTCGCCGCCGGAGAAGCCCTCGTTGACCGAGCGCTGCGAGAAGGCCGGGTCGAGGTTCATCCGGTCCAGGGCGCCGTTGACGTCCTTGACCCAGGTGCGCAGCTTGGGGGCCTCGCCGTCGAGCGACGTCTTCGCGGTGCGCAGGAAGTTGGCCATCGAGACGCCGGGGACCTCGACCGGGTACTGCATGGCGAGGAACATCCCGGCCTGAGCCCGCTCGTCGACCGACATCGCCAGCACGTCCTGACCGTCGAGGGTCACGGTGCCCCCGGTGATGGTGTACTTCGGGTGGCCGGCGATGGAGTAGGCGGTCGTCGACTTGCCGGAGCCGTTGGGACCCATGATCGCGTGGGTCTCACCGTCCTTGATGGTCAGCGTGACGCCCTTGAGGATCTCCTTGGGGCCGTCCTCGGTCTCCACCGAGACGTGCAGGTCCTTGATCTCGAGCGTGCTCATCAGGCGATGTCCTTCTTCTCGTTCAGTACGTTCTTGGCGAGCTCCGCCTCCACGGTGGCGGTCAGCTTCTCCTCCAGGTCCGGCACACCGATCTGGCGGATGAGGTCGTTGAAGAACCCGTGCACGACCAGGCGCCGTGCCTCGGCCTCGGAGACTCCGCGGCTGCGCAGGTAGAACAGCTGCTCGTCGTCGAAGCGGCCGACCGCCGAGGCGTGACCGGCACCCTCGATCTCGCCGGTCTCGATCTCCAGGTTGGGCACCGAGTCGGCCTGGGCGCCGTCGGTGAGGACGAGGTTGCGGTTCTCCTCGTAGGTCTCGATGCCCTCGGCGACCTTGCGGATCAGCACGTTGCCGATCCACACAGCGTGGGCGCCGTCGCCCTGCAGCGCGCCCTTGTAGACGACGTGCGACTTCGTCTTCGGCGCGGTGTGGTCCACGAAGAGCCGGTGCTCGATGTGCTGACCGGCGTCGGCGAAGTACAGGCCGAGCATCTCCACCGAGCCGCCGGGTCCGGCGTACTCGGCGGTGGTGTCGTTGCGCACGACATCGCCGCCGAAGGTGACGTCGACGTGCTTGAACTGCGCGTCGCGGCCCACTCGGATGTGCTTGTGACCGGTCCGCACGGCGTCGTCGGCCCAGTCGTCGATGCTGACGACGGTCAGCTGGGCGCCGTCGCCGACGAGGATCTCGACGTTGTCCGCCAGGGTCGCCGAGCCCTCGAAGCGGAAGACGACCGTCGCCTTGGAGAAGGCACCGGCGCGCACCACCACGTGCTGGGCGACCGCCGGCTCGATGCCGGTACCGCGCACCTCGAGCACGACCGCGTCGGGCACGACCGTGTCGGCGGCGATCTCGACCAGCGTGCTGGTCGGCGAGGCCTCAGCGGCCCGCGCGGCGATCCGGTCGGTCGGCACGAAACCGCTGGTCCCGAGAAGGCCGGAGACCTCGGTGGTGACGCTCACCCCGTCGTGCAGCCGGCCGTCCATGTCGAGCTTGCCGCCGAACGGCGTCGCGTCGTACAGGCCTCGGAGCCGCTTGAGCGGCGTGAACCGCCAGATCTCCTCGCGACCGGTCGGGACCGGGTGGTCGGCGACCTCGAAGCTGCCCTCCGGGTGCAGGTGGGAATCGACCTTGTCGACCTCCAGCGCAGCGGCCAGCGAGCTCGCCGAGGTGTTCGTCTCGACGGGCTCGGCGTACGTGTCCGTCATCAGCCGACGGCTCCTTCCATCTGCAGCTCGATCAGGCGGTTGAGCTCGAGGGCGTACTCCATCGGGAGCTCCTTGGCGATCGGCTCGACGAAGCCGCGCACGATCATCGCCATGGCCTCGTCCTCGGCCATGCCGCGGCTCATCAGGTAGAAGAGCTGGTCGTCGGAGACCTTCGAGACGCTGGCCTCGTGGCCCATCGAGACGTCGTCCTCGCGGATGTCGACGTAGGGATAGGTGTCCGACCGGGAGATCTGGTCGACCAGCAGCGCGTCGCAGAGCACGTTGGACTTCGAGCCGTGTGCGCCCTCGTTGACCTGGATCAGGCCGCGGTACGACGTCCGGCCACCGCCGCGCGCCACCGACTTGCTCAGGATCGAGCTCGAGGTGTGCGGCGCGGCGTGCACCATCTTGGCGCCGGCGTCCTGGTGCTGGCCCTCGCCGGCGAAGGCGATCGAGAGCGTCTCGCCCTTGGCGTGCTCCCCCATCAGGTAGACGGCCGGGTACTTCATCGTCACCTTCGAGCCGATGTTGCCGTCGACCCACTCCATCGTCGCGCCGGCCTCGCAGACGGCGCGCTTAGTCACGAGGTTGTAGACGTTGTTCGACCAGTTCTGGATGGTCGTGTAGCGGCAGCGGCCGCCCTTCTTGACGATGATCTCCACGACCGCTGAGTGCAGCGAGTCCGAGGAGTAGATCGGCGCCGTGCAGCCCTCGACGTAGTGCACGTAGGCGTCCTCGTCGACGATGATCAGCGTGCGCTCGAACTGGCCCATGTTCTCGGTGTTGATCCGGAAGTAGGCCTGCAGCGGGATGTCGACGTGCACGCCCTTCGGCACGTAGATGAACGAGCCGCCCGACCACACCGAGGTGTTGAGCGCGGCGAACTTGTTGTCGCCGACCGGGATGACGGTGCCGAAGTACTCCTTGAAGAGCTCCTCGTGCTCCTTCAGCGCGGTGTCGGTGTCGACGAAGATCACGCCCTGCTGCTCGAGGTCCTCGCGGATCGAGTGGTAGACGACCTCGGACTCGTACTGCGCCGCGACGCCCGCGACCAGGCGCTGCTTCTCCGCCTCCGGGATGCCGAGCTTGTCGTAGGTGTTCTTGATGTCCTCCGGCAGGTCGTCCCAGCTGGCGGCCTGCTTCTCCGAGGAGCGGACGAAGTACTTGATGTTGTCGAAGTCGATGCCCGACAGGTCCGAGCCCCACGTGGGCATCGGCTTGCGCCCGAAGAGCTTGAGGCCCTTCAGCCGCAGGTCCAGCATCCACTCCGGCTCGTTCTTCTTCTCACTGATGTCGCGCACGACGGCGTCGTTGAGGCCGCGCTGTGCCGCCGAACCGGCGACGTCCGGGTCGGCCCAGCCGAACTCGTACTTGCCGATCCCCTTCAGTTCGGGGTTCAGCTCCTCGATCGAGGTCATATCGTGACCTGCTTCCTCTCAGTGTTGCTACCGGTGTTGCTGGTGCTCGGGATGCACGTGGTGCAGACCCCGTCGCCGTGGGCGATGGTCGCGAGCCGTTGGACGTGGGTGCCGAGGACCTCGCTGATCGCTGCGGTCTCGGCCTCGCACAGCTGGGGGAACTCATGGGCGACATGGGAGACCGGGCAGTGCTGTTGGCATAACTGCTCGCCCACCACTGCCAATTCCCTGACCTTGGCGACATAGCCCGCCTCGGTGAAGACCTGGGCCAGCACCTGCGCGGGACTCAGCCCGGGCTGCTCGGCGCTCAGCCGTGCGAAGCCCTCCCGGATGAAGTCCGCCCGCCGCTGGGCGAAGGCCCGCAGGCCGTCCTCGCCGGCACTGTCGGCCAGGAAGCGCAGCGCCTGGGCTGCCAGGTCGTCGTACTGCTGGTCGAAGCCGCCGCGACCACGCTCGGTGAGCGCGAACACCTTCGCCGGCCGGCCACGGCCCTTGTGCCCGCTCGGTCGCGGCTCGCGCGCCTCCACCGCGCCGTCCTCGACAAGCTGGTCGAGATGGCGTCGTACGGCGGCGGGGGTGAGGTCGAGCCGCTCCGCGAGCGCTGCCGCCGTCGAGGGCCCGTCGACGAGGATCGACCGCGCGACACGCTGACGCGTGTTGCGGTCCTCGGCGCGCCCGGCATCAGCCCGCGCAGCACCCTCGTCGATTTTCACAACATCATTGTGACGATATTGGGGGCGGCCTTTCAACGAAGGCGACCCTAACCCGAGGCGGCCGCGCGCCGCATGCGTCCTCAGGATGAGACACTCGCCACACTCACAGGCTCGTTCCCAGGTGCGGAAGCGGGCTCCGCCGCCTTCGATCCTTACACTGGCGCGGTGTCACAGCCCGCTGTCGAGGTCTCCGGCCTGCGCATGACCTACGGCACCAAGACCGCCGTCGACGGCCTCTCGCTCAGCGTCGAGGCCGGTTCGATCACCGCCGTCCTGGGGCCGAACGGCGCTGGCAAGACGACCACGCTGGAGACCTGCGAGGGCTACCGGCGGCCGCAGTCGGGCACCGTGCGCGTGCTCGGTCTCGACCCGGTGACGCAGCGCCGCGACCTGCTTCCCCGCATCGGCGTGATGCTGCAGGGCCAGGGCGCCTGGAGCGGCGTGCGCGCCATGGAGATGCTGCGGCACATCGCCCGGCTGCACGCCGATCCGCTGCCGGTCGACGCACTCGCCGACCGGCTGGGGCTGCACGAGTGCGGGCGGACGCCGTACAGGCGCCTCTCGGGTGGTCAGCAGCAGCGGTTGGGGCTGGCGATGGCGATCGTGGGCCGCCCCGAGATCGTCTTCGTCGACGAGCCGACGGCCGGGATGGATCCCGCCGCCCGACGTACGACGTGGGAGCTGCTGCGCGAGCTGCGCGAGTCCGGCGTCACCGTCGTGCTGACCACGCACTACCTGGAGGAGGCCGAGCAGCTGGCCGACCAGGTGCACATCATCGACCACGGCCAGCTGATCGCGTCCGGCTCGCCGGAGGAACTCACCCGCGGCTCGTCGGCCACCGTGCGGCTGGTCGTCGACCAGGAGCTCCCCGCCGAGACCGAGGCGGCACTGCGCACCGCCGTGGAGCACTGGAGCAAGGAGTACGGCGTCGGCGTGCGGTCGATGAGCTTCGGATCACGCACGCTGGAGGACGTCTTCCTCGAGCTCACCGGAAGGGGCATGGGCCATGAGTGAGCTCTCCACGCCGCTCGACCTGGCACCACGGCCCGGTGCGGCCCCGTTCGGCCGTCAGGTACTCGCCCAGGCCTCGATGGAGGCCCGGTTGATGCTGCGCAACGGCGAGCAGCTGCTCCTGGCCGTGGTGATCCCGGTGCTGATCCTGGTCGGCGGCGTCACCGCCGGGACCCACCTGGACCTCAAGCTGACCGACCCGCGGCCCCTGGTCGACATCTTCACGCCCGGCGTGATCGCGCTCGCGGTGATGTCGACCTCGTTCACCTCGCTGGCGATCGCCACCGGCTTCGAGCGGCGCTACGGCGTGATCAAGCGGCTGGGCTCCTCGCCGCTGCCGCGTTCGGGGCTGCTGCTGGGCAAGATCCTGGCGCTCCTCGCCGTCCAGCTGATCCAGATCATCGTGATCGGTGGGGTCGGCCAGCTGCTCGGATGGACGCCGCGGGCGGGCGTGCTCGGTGCGTTCCTGGGCGTCGCCCTCGGCACGGCCGCCTTCGCCTCGCTGGGGCTACTCGTGGCCGGCACCCTGCGCGCCGAGGCGACGCTGGCGGCGGCCAACCTGATCTACCTGCTCCTGATGGCCGGCGGTGCCGTCGTGCTGCCCACCAGCGCCTACGGCAGCTTCGGCCACGTCGCCCGCTGGCTGCCCTCGGGCGCCCTGGGCGAGGCGATGCGCGGCGCCTTCCTCGACGCGAACGTGGCCTGGCGCGACCTCGGTGTCCTCGCGGTATGGGCGGCGCTCGGGACGGCACTGACGGCAAGGACGTTCAAATGGGAGTGATCTCCACCGCTCGCGCCACCCCCGACACCCGGCGTCCGGGCCGGGTCAGGAGCTGGCTGCGCGGCCACCTGGTGCCGCTCGCCGTCGCGAACCTGTGCGCGAACATCCTGCTCGTCGTGACCGGCGGCGTCGTACGGCTGACCTCGTCGGGGCTCGGCTGCCCGACGTGGCCCGAATGCACCGACGGGTCGTATGTCCGCCACGGCGCCACCGGCATCCACGGCGTGATCGAGTTCAGCAACCGGATGCTCACCTACGTGCTCACCGCCATCGCGATCGCGGTGGTCGTCGCAGCCTGGGACCGGGTGGGCAAGGTCAGGCGGCTGGCGGTCGGCATCGCCCTCGGCATTCCGCTGCAGGCGGTGATCGGCGGCATCAGCGTCCTCACCGACCTGAACCCCTGGGTGGTCGCGCTGCACCTGCTCGCCTCGATGGCCATGATCTCCCTGTGCGTGTGGATGCTCGACACGCTCTGGTCCCCCGCCCGGGGCGCCGCTCCCCGGCGCGTCGCAGGGCTGTCGTGGGCCGTCTTCGCCCTCGGCTGGGTAGTGCTCTGGCTGGGCACCATCGTGACCGGCTCCGGCCCGCACTCAGGCGACCTGCAGTCCAAGCGCACCGGACTCGACCCGGCAACGATGTCCCACCTGCACGCGCTCGCTGTCGATCTGCTGGTGGCGCTCACCGTGACGCTGCTGGTGGTCGTGCGGCGCTCGCCCTATCTGCGGCTCGTCGTCGGGGTGCTCCTCGGCGTGGAGCTCGCCCAGGGCATCGTCGGCTGGATCCAGTACGAGACGGGGCTGCCGGCCTTCGTCGTGGGCCTGCACATGCTCGGTGCCGCCCTCACCGCCGCCGGGCTCGCCCGGGTGGTGCTCTCCACGCGCCCGCACACCCGCTGATTCGGGCCTGCGTCCGGGTTGAGTCGGGCCTGCGTCCGGGTCGAGTCGGGCCTGCGTCCGGGTTGAGTCGGGCCTGCGTCCGGGTTGAGTCGGGCCTGCGTCCGGGTTCATTCGGGCCTGCGTCGTTCCTAGATGGCCCGATCTCGTCCACAGCCGAGGCTGCTGACCGCCTTCTCCACAGGAACCAGCGCCGCGCCGCACGGAGCGGCGTACGGCGACGACGCTCGTGCCATGACCACTCCGACCATCGTGATCCCCGACCGCCCCTTCCGCCGGGCCGAGCTGCTCGAGCTCGGGCTGACCCGCCGTGACTTCTACCGCCTGGTCGAGGACGGTGTGATCCGGGCGGTCGTGCGCGAGGCCTTCGTCCGGGCCGACCTCGAGGACACCACCCGGCTCAGAGCGGCGGCCGTCTCGCTGGCCGTCGCCGAGGGGCACGTGGCGGTCGACCGCACGGCCGCAGCCATCCACGGGGTGAACACCTTCACCTACGTCGAGCTGGAGGAGCCGCCACCCGTGGAGACCTGCGTGCTGCGCGGAGCCAACCCGACCCAGCGGCGAGACGTCCGCGGCCGCACCCGTGATCTCGCACCCGGGGACATCATGGTGATCGACGGTCTGCGCGTGACCACTCCGCTGCGCACGGCTCTCGACCTCGGCTGCCACCTGCGTCGCCGTGAGGCGATGGCAGCACTCAACACGTTCGGGCGCCTGCACGCCGTGAGCGCGGACGACCTGCGGGTCCTGCTGCCGCGCTTCCACCGCCGTCGAGGGGTCATCCAGCTGCGCGAGCTCGCGCAGCTCGTCGAGCCGAGGATCGAGTCCGCCCGGGAGTCGTGGACCTGGCTGGAGATCCACGACGCCGGGCTGCCGATGCCGGAGCCGCAGGTCTGGATCGAGATCGACGGCGTGCCGACCTACCGTCTGGACTTCGCCTACGAACGGCGCCGGATCGCCATCGAGTACGACGGCGCGGAGTTCCACGACCGCACCGACGAGCAGCGCCGCCATGACGCTGCCCGGCGCGCCTGGCTGCGGAAGAACGGCTGGACGGTGATCGTGATCCGGTCGGGTGACTTCACCGGCGAGCGGCGCGACCGGTGGATCCGGGAGCTGCGCCTCGCGCTGGCTGCGACGTACGACAACCGCCGCTGGTGACGCAGGCCCGACTCAACCCGGACGCAGGCCCGACTCAACGAGAGATGAGGGGGTCCACCGCGACGGCGACGAAGAGCAGCGAGAGGTAGAGGTTGCTGCTGTGGAACAGGTGCATCGGCTGGATCACGGAGAGATCCTCCGTGCCGCGAGTGCGAGCGTGCATGCGGTGCGCCTGCAACAGGAAGATCGCGCCGAGCACCGTCGCCGCAGCCGGGTAGAACCACCCGGTGGAGGCGATCGGCCACAGGGACAGCGAGACAGCGACCATCACCCAGCTGTAGAGCACGATCTGCCGACCGACCTCGCGGGCCGGTTTGACCACCGGCAGCATCGGCACGTCCACGTTGGCGTAGTCCTCGCGGTAGCGCAGTGCGAGCGCCCAGGTGTGCGGCGGGGTCCAGAAGAAGACCACCAGGAAGAGGATGACCGGCGCCCAGGAGAGGTGATCCGTGACGGCTGTCCAGCCGATCATCGCCGGGAAGCAGCCGGCGATCCCGCCCCAGACGATGTTCTGCGTCGTGCGCCGCTTGAGCAGCATCGTGTAGACGAAGACGTAGAACGCGTTCGCCCCCAGCGACAGCGCCGCCGAGAGCGTGTTCACCCAGATCGCCAGGATGGCGGTGGAGAGCACCGCCAGGGCCGCTCCGAACACCAGCGCGGCGCCGGGCGAGACGATGTGGCGCGGCAGCGCCCGCCGCCGCGTACGGCGCATCTGCTCGTCGATGTCGCGGTCGTAGACGCAGTTGAACACCGACGCGGAGCCGGCCGACAGCGTCCCACCCACCACGGTGGCCACCACGAGGCCCAGGCCGGGGACCCCGCGCGCGGCGAAGAACATCACCGGCACGGTGGTCAGCAGGAGCAGTTCGATGACGCGCGGCTTGGTCAGGCCGACGTACGCGGCCACGACATCCTTGAGGGTCGCTCGCGGAGAGTCGTGTTCCTGGGTACTGAGACCCGGGCTTCGCTCACCGACGTACGTCACGGACTTCCTCAACTGTTGGTGGAACCTCGGTCTTGTCCCGTGGTGCCATCGCTAGGACAGCGGGTGTGAGTCTAACCCTCGGCATGAGTAGGCTCGGATTCGCCGTACGTCTCAGAGAGGACTCCCGTGACTGCAACCCCTGAACTTGAGTGGACCGACCTCGACAAGAAGGCCGTGGACACCATCCGGGTCTTGGCGATGGACGCCGTGCAGAAGGTGGGCAACGGCCATCCCGGGACCGCCATGAGCCTGGCGCCTGCCGCGTACCTGCTCTTCCAGAAGGTGATGAAGCACAACCCGGCCGACCCCTCCTGGCTGGGCCGCGACCGCTTCGTGCTCTCCTGCGGGCACAGCTCCATCACCCTCTACCTTCAGCTCTTCCTCGGCGGCTTCGGCCTGGAGATCGAGGACATCGAGAGCCTGCGCACCTGGGGCAGCAAGACCCCGGGTCACCCCGAGTACGGCCACACCGCCGGCGTCGAGGTCACCACCGGCCCGCTCGGCCAGGGTGTCGGCAACGCGGTGGGCATGGCGATGGCCGCCCGCCGCGAGCGGGGCCTGCTCGACCCGGACGCCGCTCCCGGGGAGTCGCTGTTCGACCACCACATCTACGCGATCGCCTCCGACGGCGACCTGGAGGAGGGCGTCAGCGGCGAGGCCTCCTCCATCGCCGGCACGCAGCAGCTGGGCAATCTCACGCTCATCTACGACGCCAACAAGATCTCGATCGAGGGCAACACCGACGTCGCCTTCACCGAGGACGTCGCCAAGCGCTACGAGGCCTACGGCTGGCACGTCCAGATCGTCGACTGGCTGCACGGCGGCGACCACGCCGACGGCGCGAACTACCACGAGGACGTCCCGGCCCTCTACGAGGCGATCCGCGCGGCCGAGGCGGTCACCGACCAGCCGAGCATCATCGTGCTGCGCACGATCCTGGCGTGGCCCTCGCCGAAGGCGCAGAACACCGAGGCGGCCCACGGCAGCGCGCTCGGCGCCGAGGAGGTCGCCGCCACCAAGAAGCTGCTCGGGTTCGACCCCGAGCAGGACTTCTACGTGCCGGCCGACGTCCTGGAGCACACCCGCGCACTGCACGCCCGCGGCAAGGAGCTGGAGGCGGCCTGGTCGGAGAGGTACGCCGCCTGGGCCGAGGCCAACCCCGAGCAGGTGGCCATCCTCGAGCGGCTGCGCACCCGCGCCCTCCCCGAGGGCCTCGAGGCGGCGCTGCCGGTCTTCCCGGCCGACGCCAAGGGCGTGGCGACCCGCGCCGCGTCCGGCAAGGTGATCAACGCCATCGCGGACCTGATGCCGGAGCTCTGGGGCGGCTCGGCCGACCTCGCCGGCTCGAACAACACCACGATCACCAGCGCCAAGTCGTTCATCCCGGCGAGCCGCTCGACCCACGACTGGGAGGGCGACCCCTACCAGGGCCGGGTGCTGCACTTCGGCATCCGCGAGCACGGCATGGGCGCGATCATCAACGGCATCGCCGTGCACGGGGGCACCCGCGCCTTCGGTGGCACCTTCCTGCAGTTCTCCGACTACATGCGCGGAGCGGTCCGGGTCGGCGCGCTGATGAAGGCGCCCTCGATCTGGGTCTGGACGCACGACTCGATCGGCCTGGGAGAGGACGGCCCGACGCACCAGCCGGTCGAGCACCTGTGGGCGCTGCGGGCCATCCCCGGCCTGGACATCGTCCGGCCGGCCGATGCCAACGAGACGGCTGCCGCCTGGCTGCAGATCCTCAAGAACACCGACCGCCCGGCCGGCCTGATCCTGAGCCGGCAGAACCTGCCGACCTTCCCGCGCGGCGAGGAGGGGTTCGCGACCACCGAGCACGTCGGCAAGGGCGGCTACGTCCTGATCGACGCCGAGGGCGGGGAGCCGGACGTCATCCTGATCGGCACCGGCTCGGAGGTGCAGCTGGCCGTCGCCGCCCGGGAGCAGCTGCTCGCCGAGGGCATCCGCGCGCGGGTGGTCTCGATGCCCTCGATCGAGTGGTACGAGCAGCAGACGCAG